>DASQJB010000001.1:0-2219 GCA_035631295.1 Bryobacteraceae bacterium
GCGGAATCGCCCAAAGCGTCATCGCGCGCGATTTTCACGTTCGCATAGTCCAGCCAGTGAGCCTTGTCTCCGATCTTGTTGGCGATGGCGTGCAGCTTCACCATCGCCTCGTGTTTGGTTTTTGGAGACATCCAGTCGAGCGACATAATGTCGGCCGCCAACGCCCTCTCGATTTCGGCCACCATCTTTTGCGTGCGCTGCTTGCCCTGCTCGCCCAGGGTCTTCTGCACGAAGATTTTGCCCAAAGCATCCGGAAGCTGACCGTCCACCAGGTCCACGCAGCGCTTCCAGCGCGGCCGCATCTCTTTCTGGCCGCGTAAAATCTTGGCGTAGAAATTGAAATTCTCCTGTACAAAAGCCTCGGGCAGAAGCGGCGCGTTGGCTCGGACCAGGCGCCAGGTGAGATACGCTCTCAAATCGTCCAGGCTGGTTTTCTCAATCACGGTATTGAACGCCTTCACGAATGGAGGGACGGAAACATCCAGGCTTTGAATCGACGGCGCGCCCACGCTTTTGAAAAACGCATTCCAGTCGAAGGCCGGCGCCATCGCCGTCAATTCCTTCACCGTCATCTTGTGATAGACCTTTTCCGGATCGCGGCGCGTGATGCGGTCGAAAGACCCGTCGGCCAATGCTGTTTCAATGGCCATGACGGCCTGCGCTTTTTGGGGCGCCTCGGCGGACGGCGTCCCCAGCAACTCGAACATCCTTGTCACGTGCTCCCCATATTGCTTCCGCAGCATCACCGAAGTTGGGTCCGTCTTGAAGTAGTAGTCGCGGTCCGGCAGCCCGAGCCCTCCTTGATCCAGACCGGCGATTTCTTTGGTGGAATCCTTGGCGTCCTGCTCGGAAGAAAAAGTGAAAAAGACCGGCGTTCCCATACGAAACAGGCTTGCGGCCAACTCGGCGAGCTGTTTCCTGTCCATGAGCGCGGCAATGCGATCCAAATCCGGCTTCAGCGGCGCGATGCCTTTGGCCGCGATCGTCTTCTCGTCCATGCATGCGGCATACATATCGCCGATCTTTTGCTCGAGCGCGGTCCGCCCAGCCTTGTCGACCATCGCCGCCTCGAGGAAATTCCGCAGAATCTCGCGGTTGCGATCCTGAAGCGCGTCAAAGCGTCCGAAGCGCGCCTGGTCCGGGGGCAGGGGGTTTGCCGCCATCCAGCCGCCGCAGGAAAACTTGTAGAAGTTCACGCAAGGGTCCACGGACCGGTCGAGATATTTCACATCGAATCCGGGATTCTGCTGGGCAAAAGCGGCTCCGGCCCCCGGCAAGATGAGGACGAGCAAGGCAGGGAAGATGCGCATAGCCAATATTTTGAACCTTTGGGCTATTGTAATGTTGCATCCGATGCCCCGGCGCATCAAGTGGTTCATTAGTACCCGCGCTCTACAAGTTCCACGGCATCAGACGATAACTGTCGAAGAATAGGCGGTTCCCGATTGGGTGGGGGCGGTTCGCGCGCCTACAATGCTACAAAGGGATGCGATTCGCTAAGTCGGAATATACAGAGACGGAGGCGGCAAAGGAATTGGGCATATCCATAGACCAGTTCCGGGCATTGGTTCGCATCCACGTTCTTCAAGAGGACGATGATGCGGAGCGCCTTTCCACCACCGTCTTTCAGCGCTCCGATCTCTTGCTGCTGCGGCTGCTTCTAGCCGGGTTCAGCAGTTGACCGCTCCCTGCCGGTCGCGGCTCTGCAAGTGGCTGTAAGCGCAAGCGCCCATTCGGAGCCGCGACCGCAGGGAGCGATTGGGACGGAACTCGACGAGCGCGGTAGTCCCGAGGCGCGGGCGTCATCCGATCATGAGCACGCTCGGAGTTTCGGGGTTCGCCAGACGCAAATAAAAGCATCCGACTCCCGCGGCTCCGAGCATCAGGCACGAGGTCTCGCCGGCGCCGGGAATGCCGCAAGGCCAAGGCAGTCTTTGCGCTTCAAATTGTTCGATGCCCCGATCAGCGACTTTTTCGGCGAGCTCGCGGAGATCGGGCGCGTTCAGGTAACGGCTGGCATCCAACAGCACGTCGGCGTTTCCCGCGCAGCCATGGCAGAGCGAAAAACCGGCGTTCGCCGCGTCGGACGATTCGAGCGCCCGCCGCGTGGTTTGCGCCGCGATTTCGGCCTCCTTGCGAGCTTCGACGCTTCCGGTCAACCGCCACGCGCGCAACCGCGAAAGAGCGATGCCAGGAGCGCCGTGACACCACGCCATTCC
>DASQJB010000002.1:0-19725 GCA_035631295.1 Bryobacteraceae bacterium
AAAAGATCGGTCGCTCGAGCGCCGCTTCCAGGCCGTCAAAGTGCCGCCGCCGAATGAGTCCGATGCCATCCGTATTCTGTTCGGCATTAAGGAGCGCTACGAGAAATTCCACGCGGTAGCCTATACCGACGAGTCGCTCGAAAACGCCGTTCACACTTCGGTCCGCTTTATTCCCGACCGGTTCCTCCCGGACAAGGCCATCGACCTGATCGACGAAGCGGGCGCGCGCGTGAAGCTTCGCCAGACCACGCTTCCGAGCGAGGTCGCCGAAATCCAGAAGCGCATCAAGTTCATCGTCCACCGAATGGAAAACGCCATCGCCAATCACGAATTCGAAAAGGCGCGTTTCTATTCCGATGAAGAACGCAAGGAGCGAGAAAATCTGCGCGCCTTGCGCGACAAATACAATCTCGACGACACTTCCACCGGCGTGGTCACCAAAGACGACATCGAGGAAGTGGTGGCTCGCTGGACCGGCGTGCCCATGACGGCCATCAAGGAAGAAGAGGTTTCCAAGCTGCTTCGCATTGAAGACGAGCTGCATCGCCGCATCATCAGCCAGGAGAAAGCCATCTCGGCATTGGCTCGCGCGATTCGGCGTTCGCGCGCGGGCTTGAAATCGCCCAAGCGGCCCTCGGGTTCGTTCCTGTTCCTCGGCCCCACCGGCGTCGGCAAGACCGAAGTCGCACGCGCTCTGGCCGAATTTCTCTTCGGTAGCGAAAAATCGCTCGTCCGGTTCGATATGTCCGAGTTCATGGAAAAGCACTCGGTATCGAAGCTGATCGGCTCGCCTCCGGGATATGTCGGCTATGAAGAGGGTGGCCAGTTGACCGAGCGCGTCAAGCGCGCGCCGTATTCCATCATCCTTCTCGATGAAATCGAGAAGGCGCACCCGGATGTGTATAACATCCTGCTTCAGGTGTTCGAGGATGGCCAGTTGACCGATGGATTAGGCAACACCGTCGACTTCAAGAACACTATCATTATCATGACTTCCAACCTCGGCGCGCGGTTCCTCGAGAAGCGCACCCCGATGGGTTTTGCCGCGCCCAGCGAGGGCCTGCCGGCGAGGGTGGAAGACCAGGTGATGAGCGAAGTGAAAAAGGCGTTCAATCCCGAGTTCCTCAACCGCCTGGACGAAATCATCCTGTTTACTTCGCTCACCGACGATGACCTGCTGAAGATCATCGATCTGCTCACGGGCCAAATCAACCAGAATCTGGCCGCCAAGCAGATCAAGATTCGTCTGGCGATCGACGCTGCCAAGCACATCCTGGAGAAGACCTGCACGGACCGCAGTTATGGCGCGCGGCCCCTGCGGCGGGCTCTTCAGAAATACATCGAAGACCCGCTGAGCGAAGCCCTGATTCAGGGCACGCTTCCCACCCCCGCCGATCTGGAGATCTACCTGGGCGAAAGCGGCCTGTATTGGCGCCAGCTTCAGGAACAGCCTCAGCCGGTTACCGCGGGGGGCGATACCGCTGTTCTCGAAGAGGCTCCGCCGCCTGCGCCCGGCATGCCGCTGTACATTTTTGAGTAGCGTCGAACGCCTTCTCTCCGAGCTTGCGCTACCTTGAAGGAAGGCCATAAACTCGGCGCTTCCACCCTCGGTAGATGAATCCGCGCCAAGCTTGCCCGTTCTGCGAACGCCACGGAGTCGCTCGACTGGAAGTCTTCGGATCGGTCGCGAGAGGCGAGGCGCACAGCGGAAGCGATGTCGATCTCCTGATCGAGTTTCGGCCCGAAGTCCATCTTGGCCGGGATTTCTTTGAACTCCAGGAGCAGCTGGAGGCGCTTCTCGGATACAAAGTCGATCTACTCACCCGGCGTTCCGTAGAGCGAGACCCGAACCCAATCCGCCGCCACTCAATTTTGGAGTCGACTCGCGAGGTCTATGTCGCCTAGGCAGGCTGCATATCTTCTCGACATCCTGAACGCATTAGAGGCAATTCAAGGTTACGGAGCCAGCCTGACCCGAGATCAGTTTCTGGCCGACGGAAAAAACGCAAGATGCGGTGCTGCGCCGCCTTCTCGCGACGGGAGAGGCCGCTGCCCGGCTAACGCCTGAAACACGCGCCGAATTCCCAAACATTCCGTTTCAGAAGATCGTTGGAATGCGCAACCGCGTTGTGCATGATTACGGCACATCGATTTGGAGATCATTTGGGAGATCGTCCAAAGCGATCTGCCTATTTTGTTTATGGAGCCCAAGCGATTTTTTGCCGAGCGCGGCGAAGTCTGAAGGCGAAAAGGCTTCGCTGGAATTTCGCCGCGCGCTATCGGTGCTATGCTCCTAGGTATGCCACTCCGTCCGGAGGGCCGGCAGTTGGGGTACGCGCTGGCGGCCGGTTTGGTTTTTGCCGCTACGCTGGCCGCGTTCCAAAAGCCCTTCCGCGTCTACCGGAGCATGGAAACTTACGACGACATTCCCCTCCCCGCCGATTATCAAGAAAGAACTGAATGGACTTTCGCTCGCCTGATGTATCCTCAGCATCCCTTCGCGCAGTTCGGCGGGCGCGGCCGCTTCCGCCGCGGGGATTGGCGCGAGGGCGGCACAAGCTGGACCCAGGATTATCCTCGCGCCGACCGCCACTTCTCGCAGGCTCTGCGCCGGTTGACTCGCATTCATGTCCGATCCGTCGAGCAGCCTGTGAATCTCGACGACGACGACGATCCCTTTAATTGGCCTTGGCTCGCCGCGGGCGAGCTTGGCGACTGGAAGCTCACGGAGGCTCAAGCCGCCAAGCTCCGCGATTATCTGCTGCGCGGCGGCTTCCTCTATCTGGACGATTTCTGGGGCTCGCAGGAGTGGGAACGTTTTGACGAGAGCATGAAAGAGGTCTTTCCGGACCGTGAAATCGTGGAGATCGACGATAAGGACGCGATCTTTCACACGGTTTACGATCTCAGCGACCGTTACCAGGTGCCCGGCGAATGGGCGCTCCGAAGCGGCGGCACTTACCGCAGCGATGGCTCGGTCCCACATTGGCGCGGAATTTACGATGATCACAACCGCCTGATGGTGGCGATGACGTTCAACAACGACGTCGGGGACTCATGGGAGTGGGCGGACGAGCCCCACTATCCTGATAAGTACTCCGAGCTTGGAATCCGCATCGGCGTGAATTACGTCGTTTATTCGCTGACCCATTAGCCCTGGTTCGCCAGTTCACCGCCCCCGCAAAGACGCTTCTGAAGGGTGGGCTTCAGCCCGCGCGGCGCTTCAGCGCCGCTCCCGATCTATGAGGCCTAACCCGGATTTCTCACCGGCCAGGCGTCGAGACGAGTCTCGACGCGGCAGGCACGAGTGCCTGCGCCACGGGAGCTCGAGGACAGGCTGTCGTGCTCCGCTCGTGGCGCAGGCTCTCAGCCTGCCGCGTCCCGACTCGCCGGGACGCGTGGACCTCCGTTTTCTGGTGAGAAATCCGGGCTGAAGCCCGCCCTCCAAGGCGTCTTCATCGCCTTCGATGGCTCGCAGGGCCATGGGCACTCCCTGGCGGTCGCGGCTCTGCAACTAAGCCGCGACTAAAAGGAGCGGTTGTAGGCCTCTTAAGCCGCCAGCTCGCCTGGTCGAGCCGAATCTTCCAGCACCCGCGTGGCTTCCTCGAGCGCCTCCAATCCCAGCTTTCTCACAATCCATGCCCGCATACGCCATGGAGGGACCGATTCGCCGCGCGGGCAAAGCGGCTCACCGCCGCGACTTCGGAAAGCCTGTGACATAGGAGCCCGGCTTGATTGTATATGCGACCGGCAAGCGTAGAGGCCACGCGGGGATCTACAAATCGTGTAGTTCCAAAGATTTGGTTGCGGATCGGCTGTGAACGGCGGTTATTACGGGCGCTATTCCGCGCCGCGCGAGATCAGTAGCAAAGCAACGCCGGCCTTGCGGCAATTCTTTGCGCGCCGGAGCGGAGTATCTCCAGCTCTGTCTCTTGCATTAATGTCCGCGCCGCACTCTAGCAGAGCCTCGGAGACTGCGATGTTCCCCCGCCGAGCCGCCATGTGGAGTGGGGTGCACCGTTTTGAGTCGCTTCGTGCATCCACATGCGCTCCCGCTCGAACCAGCGCGCGGACGATGTCGCCGCCGCCGGTCACCCTGCACTCGTTCGCCACGCAGTACAGCGGCGTGTGTCCGCCCGTGCTCCTTACGTTGGGGTCCGCGCCAAGGCGAAGCAGCAACTCGGCTATCCGCAGGCTCCCATGTGCCGACGCCTCGTGAAGAAGGGTTCGGCCGTACCTGTTATGGAGATGAGCCAATACCGGATCGGCCAGTAGCGTGCGTTCGATGTATTCCAGGAAGGCATCGTTGCCGCCTTCCATCATCAGCGCCAACACGTTTGCAAACACAGCGGGATCACGCGCGAATCGGATTTCCAGCGTTGCAGTCTGCGCTAACTCAACGGCGCGGCGTGCATCGCCATCGCGAACGGCGGCTATAAGATCGTCCAACGCCCGCTGTTCGCTCCATCGTTGCGCAATTTCGCGGTGGATGCTATCGTCGGTTGGTTCCGCGGGCGCGGCCGTCTCGCCCGGGGCTGGACCACTGTTTACGACGTAGGCGGAGGATCGTCGGAACAGGTCGCGCAACGCAAGTCGAACGGGCTTCTCCAAAGGCACATCTTCAAGAGCTTCGACCATGTTGCTCATCCAGGCCTCCCGTTCTCGCGGTCCGATTTTGAAACGGAGATGCGATTCGCGCAGGCTCAGCCACCATCGCTGCTGAGCGTCCTCGGCAGGCCCGCCGAGGAACTGGGCGAGAAACGCCGCGAAGGCTTCTACCGCGCAACGGAAGCTCTTCCCCGGAAACAACGGCCGCAGCACGGGGTCCCGTGCTACACGCGCGTAGAACGCCTCCGAGAGCTGGCGGCACACGCGCCGCCCGCCAGTCGCCTGGTAGAGATCAATGGAGGCCATATAGGCTCACTAGGCGCGAAACCCAGGGCCTCATCCCATCGCCCACTGGTAAATCTCCATCGCTCCCGCGGCGTCTAACGGGCGTGGATTGAACCGTCCGGTCCACTGCGCCGCGGCCTCATCGGCCAAACGCGGAAGAGCCGCCGCGGGAATGCCTGCTTCTCGCAACGAAGCCGGAAGACCCGCAAGTTCCGCCAGGTCCCGCAGATGCCGCTCCAAATCTCCCGAGTGGAGATCGTCGTAGCGGTCGCCCGACGCCGCGCGGTTCCAGCGCACCACATGAGGGAGCATCAGCGCCACCGCCACGCCGTGCACCACGCCGTAGCGCGCCTGAAGCGGGCCAGCGCAGGCGTGCGCCGCGCCGAGCATCGAGTTCTCGACGGCCAAGCCGCCGAAGTGTGCGCCCAGCAGCATGGCGCCGCGAGCTTCCAGATCGCCGGGATTCTTCAAAACCCCCTCGAAACCGGAATCGATCAGCCGCCACGCCGCCCGTGAAAAGCACTCCGACAGCGCCGTGCGCCGCGTCGACACCAGCGTTTCCAAAGCGTGGGACAAGGCGTCATAGCCGGTCGCGGCGGTCAGTTCTTGGGGCTGCGATAGCGTCAGTTTGGGGTCCAAAATCGCGGCGCGGAACGCCAGCTTGGGATCGCCGCAAGCGATTCTGGCTCCGCCGGATCCGGTGACAATGCAAAAGGTTTGAGCCTCGCTTCCTGTGCCGGCCGTGGTCGGTACGGCGATCATCGGAAGCATCGGCCGCGCCGCTTTTCCATAACCCTGATAATCGCCTACGCGCCCGCCGTTGGAGAGCAACAGGTTAATGCCTTTTGCGCAGTCCATGGAGCTGCCGCCTCCGACGCTCACGATCAGATCGACGTTGTGTGGCGCGGCGTATTCGCGTCCCGCCTCCATCATGGCGGCCGTCGGGTTGGGGTTGAAATCGTGGAAGGCGAAAACTTCCATGCGCCGGGCCTTGAGCGAGCGTATGGCCTCCTTCGCGTGCCCGGCCTCCAGGATTCCCGGATCCGCCACCAGCAGGCATCGGGCGCCGCCCAACTCCCGAGCCACTTCGCCCAGACGAGCGAATTCCCCACTCCCGAACACCACCCTGGTTCGAGGGCGAAAATCAAACGGCGTCATCGCGACCAGTTTACTTCACCCCCAACAGCTTCCTTACGCCGTCCACGCATAGAACGGCCGCGTGTTTCGACGCCGCCTCCAGGCCGCCCACAAGCTCTTCCATCGCGGCGGGCGTCAGCTCCGCCAGTTCGGCGCGCGATTTGCCCGTCATCCATTCGGTCAGCGCGCTTCCCGCCGCGATGGAAGCCGTGCATCCCCGGATTTGATACCGCGCCTCGGCCACCTGTCCCTCTTCAAACCGGGCGGAAAGCCGCAGCATGTCGCCGCAAGCCGGGTTGGTGACGTCCACCATCAGCGCCGGCGGCGTCAGTACGCCCACGTTACGTGGATTGCGAAAATGATCCAAGACGCGCGCCGAGTACATGGGTGCTTCCATTATTGCCGACAATGTCTGCAAATTCGAACATGACCGTCGTAGCCGCCGTCATTCAAGAACGGGGCAGAATCTTGATCGCCCAGCGGAAATCAACCCGCAGCCATCCCGGAAAGTGGGAGTTTCCCGGCGGCAAGGTTGAGCCTGGCGAAACGCCGCGCGCCGCCCTCCGCCGTGAGCTGCGCGAAGAGTTGGGCATCGAGGCGGAAATCGGAGCCGAGGAAGCCCGCTACACAGTCACATACGGGGGCAGCCCGCCAATCGATCTGCTCTTCTACCGTGTCGCCGCCCACCGTGGCGAACCCCGCAATCTCGACTTCGCCCAAATCGCCTGGGTGGATCCCGAGCACTTGCCAGATTACGATTTTCTGGAAGGTGACATCCCATTCGTAAAGCTTCTAGCTGACAGCTGATAGCGAAGAGCTGACAGCTTCAAAGCTGCTATCATCAACGCCAATGAATTACTTTCTGGCGAAGACCGACCCCGAAACCTATTCCGTTGACGACCTGGAGCGGGAAAAGAAAACCACCTGGGACGGCGTCGCCAATCCCCAGGCCGTCCGCGCCATTAAGGAGATGCGGCCGGGAGACCGGGTCTTCATCTATCACTCGGGCGGCGTTTCCGGAGTAGTGGGACTCGCGGATGTGGTGTCGGAACCGCGGGCCGACCCGAAGAACGCAAAGTCCGCCGTCGTCGATCTCGAGTTTGCCGGAAGAATCGAGCCCCCTGTGACGCTAAAGGAGATCAAGGAATCGGGCCAGTTCGCGGATTGGGCTCTCGTCCGCCAAGGCCGGCTGTCCACCATGCCCGCTCCGGCCAAATTCCTTCAGTGGATGCGGAAGCGATACCCGGCAGCGAAGATTTAACCCCTATTCGCGGAGCCGGTCCCGGGCGGGCAATTCAGGACCTCCAGTAGAATCTCGAACTCGCGCAAGAATAGCTCCCGCTCGCCCTCGTGCACCGCTTCAGGAAGGCAACTCCTATATAACTCAGCGCTCGCCCAATGCTCCACCACCATGGACGGAGATTCGTCCAGACCGTTCAGGTAGCCTTTGAGATCCTCTGTCTTTTCTTCGAGCGGCATGTTGAGCCAGGTCTGAAAAATGTCCCAGTGGCTCTGCGACAAGGCTTTCCGGCTCTCTTCGCGGCCAAAGATGCTGACCAGACCATGGTGCCGGTAGATGCCGGAGTTGGGATCGCGCAGCGAAGCCAGATAGTACAGCCGCCCGAAGACTGTCGGAATTCGAGAGAGCGTGTTCTTAAATAGGTCGGCCGTTGCGGACCGTTCCAGCATTGCCCTCGGCCTAAATCGCGGCACGGTCTCCTCCCAGTCGCAACTCCAATTGTAATCCAGTTGAATTTGTTGGTGTTTTATTGCAACAGGTGGCTCCCTTTCGTACCGGAGCTGCAGAACGAGTACTAGAACGTCCCCGATCCAGGAACGTCCAAAAATGCTAAACTCATCCTTAAGCTCTAAGCCATGGTGCGCGATATCGAACAGGCCATGTGGTACATAAACCTGGCTGCGGCTGTCGTTCTCTTTGCGCGGCTATCCACGCAGAGGCTGGTGAAGGCGTATCCATTTCTATTCGCCTACCTATTCGTCGACACACTGGAGACGATCGTTGCAATCGTTGCCTCGGCCGTTGCCGGGCGTCATCGCATCTACGCGGAGATTTACTTCGTGGGCCAAACCATGAAAGTGGCGTTGGCGATTTTCGTAGTCCTGGAACTCTATGAGCTCGCCCTGGCCCAACAGCCCGCCCTGGCGCGCTTCGGCCGCCGAATGCTGAGCTATTTGTTCTCGATTGCCGTTGCGCTCGGGCTGGTCAATCTGCTGCTGGAATTTGGAGGCGCCGACCGGAAGCGGGGCGCGTTTCTGGTGAGTTTCTTGAGGATCGAGCGCAGCGTGGATCTGGTCGCCTTCATCGTATTGATTTTAATCGCCGGTTTTCTGCTCTGGTTCCCCGTGCGCGCCCGCCGCAACGTCGCCATTTGGCTCGCGGGCTTTTTGCTGTATTCGTTCTCCCGCTGGACCGGACTGTTGCTCACTAACCTCTTCCCGCAGCTTACCCATGAGTTAAGCGTCGCCATGCTGGCCCCGTCGCTCGCCTGCGTGGTTGGCTGGAGTCTTCTGCTCAAGCGTACGGGCGAAAAGGAGATCGTCGTCACGGGTCATGCCTGGGACCGCGCCCAGGCCGAACGCCTTTCCGTTCAACTGGACGCCATCAATTCCAGACTAGTCCGCATGGCTCGGTACTAGCGCCGCCCTAACCGAATTGTGGTGCGCCAAAAGGGGAAAGACTGTAACTTTAAAAGCGGCGAATTCCCCAAAATTATTTCTTAATTTGCCATTGCTTTTTTTTTGCGACTCTAGTATGCTGGAGCGGAACCTGAAGGAGCCACACACTGCATGACTGAGTTGCTTGCAATGGGCGCGATTGCCGCCGGGGCGTCTTCGATCACCGGCCTCGGATTCTGGGCGTGGATGCGTCTTTCGCCGCGGAAAGCGCAGACGCGGGATTTTCAGGCTTCCCCCGAGTTTTCCATGGAACGCTATGCGCCGATGACCCGCTTGCTTGCCGGCGAGGATATGCAGTTTCTCCGGAAGCACGCCTGCGGCAAAATCGCCGCCCGCTGGGATCGGGCCCGCCGCCGGGTGTTCCGCCAGTATTTAAGAGATCTCTCGGTCGACTTCCACCGGCTGCACGCCCAAGCGCGCGCGTTGGTTTCCGAGTCTCCCGAGCAGTATTCCGATCTGGTCGGCATGCTCATGCGCCAGCAAGTGGCTTTTCTCCGCGCCATGGCTGGGGTCGAGCTTCGCCTTGCGTTCCACGCGGCCGGCATCGGGACCGTGGATGTCCGCAGGCTGATTGGGGTTATCGACTCCATGCGGCTGGAACTGGAGCGTTCCGTCGCCCTAGCCTCGGCGTAGATCGTCAGCGCTGGCGTCGCGGCGCAATCTGGGTTCTCCATACCTCTACGAACGCGCTCAGCGCTCGGGGCTTTCGCGGCCCAACAAGCATCCGTACAACCTCCACGCCCGCCCACGCGAAGTAAACAAGGGTGACGGCGGGCGCCGCTGCGTGCCAAGCGAAGGGGATCAGGAACAGCCCAAACAGCGCGCACGCCTCCCAGAACGCCAGTTCCATATTGATCAGGAACATCAATCCTACCAGGGCCTGCGCCAGCGTCATCATCAGTTCCCGTCGCTGGAGCCCGTCGAAGACGAGCGAAGTCACCCGGCCGCTGCTGATCGAAAGCAGCACCGGCAATAGCGCCGGCAGGAGCGACCATTGGCTGATGTTGCTGGAGACCATGTTCATCAACGCCATCGGAGCCCGGTCCACGGTTCGCGACCAGTAAAAAGTTGAGGCCATTTCGGGAAATTCGGTCGCTATCGGCGCAATCCACTGCACAAAAACAAACCCCGGCACTCCCACGAGCGTCGCCAAAGACAGCAGGCTCCCCGCAAACGGCTCGGTTGTGAAGTAAATCAGGAGACCGCCTCCCACGAACAGCATTGCAATCAGAGCGATGCGCAGCGGCTTCGGCGAAGTGACGATCTTTCGCGGAATCGCCTCCATCTCTTCAATCGTCTCCACGTCCTCCGGAGGCATTCTTCCCAAGATCAGTAAATACGCCGCGTACATCCCCAGCAGAACGGCTCCATCCAGGATGGAAAGCGAGCCCTTCCAGATCACAAATGCGAAATAAATTAACGGCGCCGCCAGGCTCATGACTTCAATCGCTTGATGATCCTCCAAGCGAATGTGGCCCAGCGGCTTTCCTGTCCGCCGGCGATGCACTGTCGCGGCGGTGAAATAAATCACCGGCCAGCCCAAACCGGTGAGTAGCCGAAGCGCCCCGGTAAGGCCTGCCACCAGATAGTCCGTCTGGCGATGCCAAGCAAAAAGCGCTTCGATAGCGAATTCCGGCAGCGTCTGCATCCACGCCAAAATCGCCAGCGCAAATCCCTGCGCGATGAAAAACTGTGCAGATTCGGCCGCCCACGCAATCATCAGAGCCGAGCCCAGAATTGCCGGCGCCGTCCACAAAATCGCTCCCGGGCTGGTCTCCTCAAGCCCCGCAGCGGCTAGCAATAGCAGAAAGAAAGCTGGAATGAAGGTGGGGAGGGCCAAAACCTCATGGTACAACGAACGTATGCCGAGCCCTCGCCCGGTCGTCCAACCGCCCATCCGAGTGGAGACGCCCCAACGCGCCTATGACGCCATTGTGGAGCGAGGCTGCATCGCGCGGCTGCCGGAATACTTGCCCAGGCGCTCCGGCAAAATATTCGTCGCGACCACGGCGGACGTTTGGGAGCTTCACGGCGCATCCGTTCGCCGCGCACTCGCGTCCCGTGGGCACGAAGTTTTGCTTTTCCCCGGAGGAGAACCGCGCAAACGGCTGGCCGAGGTCGAAACGCTGGCCGAGCAAATGGTGCAGGCGGGCGGCGACCGTTCCAGCGTCGTGGTCGCATTTGGCGGCGGCATCGTGGGCGACGTTGCCGGATTCCTTGCCGCCATCTTCATGCGCGGAATTCCCGTTATTCAGGTTCCAACCACGTTGCTCGCCCAGGTTGACGCGGCCGTGGGCGGCAAAGCCGGCGTGAATCTCGTCTCCGGAAAAAACCTACTGGGCAGTTTTCACCAGCCCCTCGCGGTTCTGATCGATCCAGACGTGCTTAAGACCCTGCCGGAGCGCGAATATCGGGCCGGCCTGTACGAAATCATCAAGTGTGGCGTAATACGCGATCGCGAGCTGTTCGAAACGCTCGACCGTGGCGCCGCGGCGATTCTGAAACAACAGCCGGCGATTGTAGATCGCATCATCTCGGCCGCGGTACGCATCAAAGCCGAAGTGGTCAGCGCCGACGAGCGCGAAGGCGATCTGCGGCGCATCCTCAACTTTGGCCACACCTTTGGCCACGCTCTCGAGGCGGAAACCCAATACTCCCGCCTGCTGCACGGCGAAGCGGTCGCCTGGGGCATGCGCGTCGCCACGATTCTAGCCGAGAGAAACGGGGTCCTTGCGCCAGCGGAAGCCGCGTTCATCCTCAACGTCATCGAAAAGTACGGGCCGATTCCTCCCCTCGACGGCGTTGCGGCGCCGAATATTGTCGCCCGCCTAAGGAGCGACAAGAAGACCGTCCAAGGCAAAATCCACTTCGTGCTGCCCGCGCGAATCGGCGAAGTGCGTATCGTTACCGATATCGACCCCGGCCTGGCGCTCGACTGCATTGAAGCCGCGCTCGCATGACTGGAACCACGCCACGAGGCGTCGCGGGAGAACAAGCCGCCGCGCGCTGGGTGCGCGAAATGTTCGGACGCGTGGCCCCGCGTTACGACTTCCTCAACCATCTCCTTTCCTTCAACCTAGACAAACGCTGGCGCGCCCGTCTTGCTGCCCGCGTCGCGCCTGCGCTGGCCCGCCCCGGCGCGCGGGCCTTGGATCTCTGCTGTGGAACCGGGGATGTGTTACTCGCGCTGTTGGAGGTGGGGCAGCCGGTCTGGCCGGCTGCCGTCCTCGGCGCGGATTTCTCCCATCCCATGCTGGTCGAGGCCCGCCGCAAAATCGCTGCCGGCAATTTTAGCAGCCCCGTGCTCGAAGCCGACGCCTTGATGCTGCCCCTTCGACTTGCCTCGCTCGACCTGGTCACGATCGCGTTTGGATTCCGCAATCTCGCCAACTATCGAGCAGGTTTCCAGGAACTCCTGCGAGTGCTGAAGCCGGGAGGGTTGGTGGCTATTCTGGAATTCTCTCAACCAACGCATCGCGCCATCGCCGGGCCCTACCGATTCTTCTCCCGATTCGTGCTGCCCCGCGTGGGCGGTTTGATTTCCGGGGTTCCCGAAGCCTATTCCTACCTTCCCGAATCGATTCAAAAGTTTCCCGGCGCCGAAGACCTCGCCCAGCAAATGCGCGAAGCCGGTTTCTCCTCCGTAGATTTTGAGCGCCTCATGGGCGGCCTTGTCGCCCTGCATTTGGGTCGAAAGTGAGCCGGCAGTGACCCGAAAGTGCGCTTTACAAATCTTTGCAAGCTTTACACTAGTTAGATGTCTACTCCCACCGCCAGCGGCCCTAAAGTCGAAATCACCGCGCCCGTCCGTCGCGCACATGCCGAAATTCTCACACCCGAAGCGGTTGAGTTCCTCGGCAGTCTCTCGGCCGCCTTCGAAGAGCGACGCCAGGAGTTGCTCACCCGTCGCAAGCATCGCCAGGCCGAAATCGACGCGGGCCATTTCCCCGATTTCCTCCCGTCGACCGCGGCCATCCGCGCCCAGGAGTGGACCGTCGCCCCCATCCCCGCCGATCTGACGGACCGCCGCGTTGAAATCACGGGTCCAGTGGACCGCAAGATGATTATCAACGCCCTCAACAGCGGCGCCAGCGTCTTCATGGCCGATTTCGAGGACGCCAACTCGCCCACCTGGAGCAATAATCTCGACGGCCAGGTCAATCTCCGCGACGCTGTCAACAGGACGATCGAGTTCACGAGTCCCGAAGGCAAAGCCTACAAGCTGAACGACAAAATCGCGACGCTGCTGGTGCGGCCCCGCGGCTGGCATCTCGAGGAAAAACACGTCCACATCAACGGCGCCGCCATATCCGCCTCGCTCTTCGATTTCGCCCTCTATTTCTTCCACAACGCCAAAAACCTCGTTGCGCAGGGGACCGGGCCCTATTTCTATTTGCCCAAGATGGAGAGCCATCTCGAGGCGCGGCTGTGGAACGACGTCTTCAATTTCGCTCAAGACGCGCTCGGAATTCCTCGCGGAACGATCCGCGCCACCGTCCTGATCGAAACCATCTTCGGCTCGTTCGAAATGGACGAAATCTTGTGGGAATTGCGGGATCATTCCTCCGGCCTGAACTGCGGCCGCTGGGATTACATGTTCAGCTTCATCAAGAAGTTCCGCAATCATGCCGCTTTCATGCTGCCGAACCGGGCGGAAGTGACCATGGAGCGGCATTTCTTGAAGTCGTACGTCGATCTGCTCATCCAGACCTGCCACCGCCGGAACATCCACGCCATGGGAGGCATGGCGGCGCAGGTGCCCATTAAAAACGATCCCGCCGCCAACCAGCAAGCCATCGATAAGGTTTGCGCGGACAAACTGCGCGAAGTGAAAGCCGGTCACGACGGGACTTGGGTGGCGCACCCCGGCCTGGTTCCCGTGGCGAAAGAAATTTTCGACGAGCACATGAAGACGCCTCACCAGATCTTCCGCAAGCGGGAAGAGGTGCGAGTCAGCGCCAAAGACCTGCTGGACGTCCCGACGGGCACGATTACCGAGGCAGGGTTGCGCTGGAACATCGACGTCGGCCTGCAATATGTGGAGGCCTGGCTACGAGGGCTTGGCTGCGTTCCCATCTATAACCTGATGGAAGACGCCGCCACCGCCGAAATCTGCCGGGCGCAGGTTTGGCAATGGATCAAGCACGGCGCAAAACTCGACGACGGCACCGCCGTGACCCCTGAAATGGTGCGCTCCGCCACCGCGGACCAGCTTTCCAAGCTCAAATCCCAGCTCGGCCCAGGCCGCTTCGACGACGCCGCCAAAATCTTCGAGCAAATGATGACCAGCGCGGAATTCCCCGAATTCCTCACTCTTGTCGCCTATCCGTACATCGACTGACGGCCGGCGTCCGATCGGTGTTGGTTGAAAGCCGATAGCTGACAGCTCCTTTTGCGGTTTTTGCGGGTTGACCGCCGCCCCCGCTTCTCCATAAACTGGTCCAACTACCGCACGCGCTGTCGTAACGGCGTCCCGCGTTGTCGGAGGATGCAAGCGCGGTAGAGCCTTACGACCACTTTAGGAGAGCCCGGCCCAATGTCATTTCGACAAACGTGGTGCTATGCGTTGTGCGCTTCTTTCCTGATGCTTGTCCCAGTTCAGGGGGCCAATCCCAAAGAGTATTTTTGCTTCGCGAACCAACGCCGACGCCACATCTCCCCGTGACGCCACGGCGGGGGCAAGCGCGCTCGCTGCCGGTTGCGCCAATGGCATTTGCTATCACGGCGGGCCAGTCATGCTCGGCGCGCCCACCGTGTATTACATCTGGTACGGCAATTGGGCTGCAGACCCCACCGCCGTGAGCATCCTTTCCCACCTCGCCCAATTCGACGGCGGCTCGCCCGATTACGCCATCAACTCCACCTATTACGACAGCACAAACACCCATATCAGCAACACCATTAATTTCGGACCCTCCTATACCGACAACTATTCGCTCGGAAAGGAACTAAACGATATCAGCGTCGAGACCATCGTGGCCAACGCCATCGCCGGCGGCCATCTGCCCAGCGACAGGAACGGCATTTACTTCGTGCTCACGTGGCAGGACGTTCAGGAAATCACCGGATTCGTAACGACGTACTGCCTCTGGCACACCAGCGCTTTGATCAACGGCGTGGATATCAAGTTCGCCTTTGTCGGCAACGCCAACACGCAAGGCCTCGCCGCGTGCTCTACAGACCGCTTCCAGCCCCAATGGCGATCCCGCCGCCGACGCCATGGCTTCGATCGTCGCGCACGAACTGGAGGAATCCATCTCCGATCCGGACCTCAATGCATGGTGCGACAGTCAGGGCAACGAAAACGCCGATAAATGCGCCTGGACCTTTGGCGCCACTTACACCGCCGGCAACGGCTCTCTGGCGAACATGAACCTTGGGGGCCTGGACTACCTGATCCAGCAAAACTGGGTGAACGCCTCGGGAGGCTACTGCGCGCAGAAACTGCCTCCCACGCCCATCATCAGCTCTCTTACGCCCGCTACCGGCGCCGCCGGTTCCAGCGTGCCCATCACGATCTCCGGCGTGAATCTGACGGGCGCAACCATCAACTTCAGCGGCTCAGGCATCACCGCTAGCGCGATCAGCGCGAGCGCCAATCAAATCACCGCCACTTTGGCTGTCGCGGCTGGAACGATCGCCGGACAGCCGAACGTTTCGGTTACCACCTCAGCGGGCACCAGCAACGCCTTTTCCTTCACCATGAGGACGCCACCTCCGGCATTGACTTCGATGACTCCGTCGAGCGGGGTCCTAGGTACGGCAGTCAACGTGACTCTGGCCGGATCGAATCTCGCGGGAGCCTCGATTAACGCCATCGCCGGAATTTCGATTAGCAACATAGGCTCTACCGCCTCGCAGGTGACCGCCACGTTCACCATCGCGAGCAACGCGGCCACCGGACCACGAAACGTTACCCTAACAACCTCAGCGGGCGCGAGCAATGTTCTAACCTTTACCATCAATGCCGGAACCGCCGTCTTTACTCCCGTTCGCATCAACGCCGGCGGCGCCTATACCGATGCCCAAGGAAACGTTTGGAGCGCTGACAACGGCTTTAACGGCGGAAACGCGGGCAGCACCACTGCCGCCATTGCCGGAACGAGCGATCAGCCTTTGTTCAGAACTTGGAGAACCGGGCCAGACAGGCAGCCGCTCGTCTATACCTTCAACGGCATTCCAAACGGGAATCACACTGTCGCGCTCGGTTTTGACGAAACTGTAGTCAGCTCAAGCGGGCTACGAGTCTTTAACGTGATCATCAACGGGCAGACCGTGCTTGCAAACTTCGACATTTTCAGACGGCGGGATTCGGTACCGCCATCATCCAATCGTCCCCGTTAGCGTATCCGGCAGCCAAGTGGTGATTCAGTTCACTGCCCTCACCGCCGCCCGTCCGCCAAGAGTGAACACAATCGCGATTCAACAGGTGGGTGACTGTCGCTGATTTTGTTACTGGCGGTGGGGCAGCATAGCCGCGACAAGGTGGCCGCCCGCGATTTCAACGAAGCTCGTCCAGGATGAGTGTGTCGAAACTCTCCACGCGCTCGAAAGCCGGATCGTTAGTGAGGAAACCGGTTGCCCCGGCTCGCGCAGCCGTCGCGGCCTGCAAGGCAGCCGGAGTCCGCAGGCGATGGCGGGCGCGCAGGCGCGCCGCAGCGTCGGCAATTTGCAGGTCTGGACCGATCCACTCGATGTTGGGATAAGTGGACAGCAGGGAATAGATTTCGTCTACCCGCCGCTCATCGGGGTCGTCGCGATAGGGCTGGACGAGCAACTCGGTCATCGTGATGGTCGATGTGATCGCCATTACATGAGGACGCTCCAGCCATGAAAAGACGTAATCTGTAAGGCCAACATAGTGGGAATTGTCTTCGAGTTGATAAATGAAAACGCTCGTATCAAGTCCAATTCGGCGATGGCGCCGCAGGAAGGCGCGGAGGCGGTCTACTCCCAACTCTCACGTTCCTTTTGAACGTGCTTGCGGGAGTAAACGCCGCGAGCCAGACCACGAATCGCGGCATGAGGAGACTTGGACTTTTGAATCACGATTACCTTTTCTCCACGAACGACCACGGAAAGCCTGTCGCCAGGACGGACCTTCAGAGCCTCGCGGGCTTCGCGCGGAATCACGATTTGATTTTTTGCGGAAAGTGTAGCTTCGCTCATCGCTTTACATTATAGAAGAAAGTAAAGCGGCCCGCCAAACGCCGGCCCGGCTCTTCCACGCTTACAAAGACTGCTCCATGGGCATTGCGAGCGGCGGCTCGATGAAGAACTTCATTCCGGTCATCCGCCCGATGGCCGCGCGAATCGACGCTTCCGCCGCGGGTTGCACGGTGACCACGAACGGGAGGTCCCGCCAATTTGCGGCCGGCAGTTGCAGCACCGCGTCGATCGATATGTTCTCCGCCGCCAGCGCCGAGGCCAACTGCGCGATAATTCCCGGCCGATCCTCTACCCGAAACCGCAAAAAATACGCCGACTCATGCAACGTCACCGGGATCGGTTTGTATTCCCCCAGCCGCGCGTGGGCGAACGGAGAGACACGTTCCGGACTCCCTCCCCGAATCTCCCGCGCGACTCGCATGAGATCGCTCACCACCGCCACGCCGGTGGGATGCGGCCCGGCGCCACGCCCGTAGTAAAACGTATCAGAGCCGAATTTCCCCCGCACCCAAACGGCGTTGTATGCCCCCCTCACGCCCGCGAGAATCGTGGATTCCGGGATAAGCGATGGTCGGACCGACAGAATCAATCCCGCCGGCGTCTGCCGCGCTGCGCACACGAGCCGTATGGTGTGGTGCAGCAAATGGGCGTATTCGAAATCGACCGGCGTGATCCGCCGGATGCCTTCCGTGTAGATGTCGCCGGGAACAATGCGCTCTCCGAAAGCCATTGCCGAGAGGATCGCCAGCTTGCTCCGCGAGTCGAACCCATCCACATCCGCCGATGGGTCCGCCTCCGCATACCCAGCCGCTTGCGCCTCCTTCAGCACGTCTTCGAAGCTCGCGCCGCGCCGCTCGATCTCCGTCAGGATGTAGTTGCACGTTCCGTTGAGAATCCCGTACAGCGTGGTGATGCGGTCGCCTGAGATTCCTTCCCGCAAAACCGCGTGAATCGGGATGCCGCCCGCCACACTCGCCTCCATCGCGAGGTTGATTCGAGCCGCGATCGCGATGTCCCACAAATCCGCTCCCGCGTGCGCCATCAATTCCTTGTTCGCCGTCACAACTGATTTGCCCCGCGCAATCGCCGCTTCCACGATCTCCCGCGCCACCCCCGAGCCGCCCACCAACTCCGCCACAATGTGAACGTCCGGAAGATCCACGATCTCGCGCCAATCCGTGGTCTTCAAAGCGGAATCAAACGCCGGCGGGATTGTTTTGTTGGCGATACCAAGCGAGCACAGCGCGCGCACGCGCAGCGGAAAGCCCAGCTTCAGCGCGATGTCGGCCGAGTTCTCCGCCAGAATGTCCAGCGTGCCGGAGCCCACGTTCCCGAGACCGATGATGCCGATATTGACCGGTTCCACGGCTTACTTCACCACCAGCCTGAATTCCACTTCAAGCACCACCGAATCCGGCGTCAAACTGACGCCGAAGAGCTCGAAATCCTTCAGCTCGCTCTTCACCGTGGCGTTTTCCGGTCCCTGCTCCAGAAGCTTGCGCGCCTGTTCTCGAACGTCGATTTTGAAGTCCTTTTGGAAGCTCTGCGTTAGCGCCCCGCGCACCCGGCGAATGTAATAGGAGTCCCTGCCGGTGGTGAGATCGATGCGGTCCAATCCCAGAGCTCCCCGCCGCGCCACCGGCGTAGCGAGCAGAGTGAAATCGAAAGAGTCACCCATTCCCACACAAAGCCCCAATAATCCCACCGCGCTCCTCCCGCTAAACTTTGCCGTAATTCGCAGCCGGCCGTTTTCGGCGCCAATATGCGGAGCCTCCAGGTAGGCATATTGGCAGCGCGCGCCCGGGGAGCCGCGCACATATCTGCGTCCCTCTCCTGTAAACATCTGTTGTGCGATCAGCCGCTCCAGCGCTTCATACCGCAGCTCCAGCCCCGCCGCCAAGGCCGGAAGCGCCGAACACAACGCCAGCGTTGCACAACTTGCCCATCGCACCATTTTGAGTAATCGGAGGGACTTGTATCATTGTAGTCATTCACTCGCCCCATCCGCTGTGAGGTTAACAGTCTCCGCTGTCGCCCCGCTATGCGCGGCAAACCTCACCCATCGGTCTGCAAATAGCGAGCAAATGCCCTGAATTACGTTCGAAAATTTTGTAAAAAACAGTCAAACAATTGACTTTATAGCCCAGGTATTTTACGCGTTGTCTATGAAAGCGCGGGCGACTGAGCGCCGGAACGACGGTCCGGCTGTTCCTCCGCCATACTTTATAGGATCCAAGTAATTAGATTGTCATCGGAGGAAAATCAAACATATCCTGCGAAGAGCGATCGCCAAAAAAATATTTCAAAGGAAAAATCATGACGACGCAAGCAAAAAGACTCAAGTCTATCGGGGGTAGGAGGCGACTCGTGCTAAGCATCCTTGCCGCAGCCGTGGCGCTTCCTGCGGCGGCCGACGACATGGAACTAATGCACGCAAGCCATGTGAATACTGCTCCGGCCAGGTTAGTGGAACTTGTTCGCCCAGCAACGCAGCAGTTTCTGGTGTCAACGCCGCCACAGCATCCGGGTACCAACCATTTCTTGGCTGCGTCACTGGCCCGGATCACGGCGCCATGGGCATATGCTTCGTCCATGGCGCGCTCGTGGGTGACGGTGAGATCGACGCCTCGCATCCGGAAGCGCTTATTTATGAACCCGCCAACGGCGTTATGCGGCTTGTGGGCGTCGAGTTCATCGTGGATGCGGATGCCTGGATGGCCGCGCACACCAGTCCGCCGGTGCTGGAGGGCCAGACTTTCCAACTCGTCGGCAGCCCAAACCGATATGGCTTGGCGCCGTTTTAGAGCTGCACGTCTGGGCGTGGCGCGA
>DASQJB010000003.1:0-11424 GCA_035631295.1 Bryobacteraceae bacterium
GGCTGATGGCATTATAACGTGCCGGCGCTGCTCGATCCGGTTGCGGATTGGAATGGCAGATACGCCGCCCCGTACAGGCCGGCCTCCCCCCCAAGTTTGGCGGGCTCGATGCGGGCAGGGGCCGTGCGGTATGTGTAGCTGCGGCGCTCCACCTCCCGGAGCATCGCTGGGGCGAAGAAATCCCAAGCGGGCAGAGGCCCGCCGCTGAGCAGGTACAGCGGAAAATTGAAAATATTCACAAGACCGGCGAGCGCGATTCCGAGCGCTTCGCCCATCGTGCGGAACACCGCGCGCGCTCGATCGTTGCCTTCCACAGCGAGTTGATAAACGTCGAGCGCTGTCAGGCCTTCGCCCAGGTTCACGAGCCGTCCCATGGCCGCGATGGCGGTCGCGGAGGCGTGCTTTTCCAAGCAACCGTTGTTCCCGCAGCCGCAGGGATTCCCATTGGGTGAAATCGTGAGATGCCCGATCTCTCCCGCCATGCCCAGAGAGCCGTGGAGAATGCGTCCGCCGGCGATAATCCCGCCGCCGATCCCAGTGCCGAGCGTCAATAGAACGAGGTCATTCACATCTTTTCCGGCGCCGACCCATTTTTCGCCCAACGCGGCCGCATTGGCGTCGTTTTCGAGGATCACTTTGTTTCCAAGCTTCTCCTCGATCTCGTCGCGTATGGGATAACCATTGAACGCGGGAGCGTTTCCCCAACCCGCGATCACCCCGGTCTCCAGCCGGATGAAGCCCGGCACGCCGACTCCGATCCCCACAAGTGTCTGTCCCTTCATCCGTGTCCGCAATTCTTCGATCGAGGCGACCATATCGCCCACGACCGCTCCGGGACCATCCTGTATCGCCGTGCGGCCGCTGATCGTTTGGAGCATCACGCCTTTTGGACTGACGGCCGCCGCGCGCAAATTGGTCCCGCCTAAATCGACTCCGATGGAATATGATGGCATCGCAACCTTCCTGAGCTATCCTAAACCGTATGAAGATAGTCGTTGCGGGCCAGGGCGCTTTCGGAATCAAGCATCTCGAGGCTGTGGCCAACATTCCCGATATTGAAGTGGTCTCGCTGGCCGGAGGCAACCCGGCCGCGACGGAAGAAGTCGCGAAGCGGTTCAAGATTCCTCATTGGACTTCGGATCTTGCCGAAAGCCTCAAGCAACCCGGCGTCGAAGCCGCAATCCTGACAACGCCGACCCAACTCCACGCGCGGCAGGCCATTCAGTGTATGCGCGCCGGCAAGCACGTGATGGTGGAGATCCCGATGGCGGACACGCTCGAGGATTCCGAGAAGATCGTTCAAGTGCAGAAAGAAACCGGGCTGGTGGCGATGGCAGGCCATACGCGCCGCTTTAATCCGAGCCATCAATGGGTTCATAAGAAGATCGAAGCTGGCGAGTTAAAGGTCCTGCAAATGAATGTGCAGACTTATTTCTTCCGCCGCACTAATATGAATGCGGCGGGAAAGCCCAGGAGCTGGACAGATCATTTGCTGTGGCATCATGCCTGCCATACGGTGGACTTGTTCCAATATCAAAGCGGCGAACCCTCCGTGGTTGCGCAGGCCGTGCAGGGGCCGATTCATCCCGAGCTGGGCATCGCGATGGACATGGGCGTCCTGTTGAAGACGGCTTCCGGCGCGGTCTGCACGCTGTCGCTTTCGTTCAATAACAAAGGGCCGCAGGGGACTTTTTTCCGCTACATTTGCGACAACGGAACCTACGTCGCTTACTATGACGACTTGGTCGACGGAGAGCAGAACAAGATCGATCTTTCGAAGGTGGCCGTTTCGATGAACGGCATCGAGCTTCAGGACCGCGAGTTCTTCGCCGCCATTAAAGAGGGGCGCGAACCGAACGCAAGCGTCGGCCAATGCTTGAGCGCGATGCAGACTCTGGACCGGCTGGAACAGTGCGTCGGCCGCGAGGGTAAAGCCGTCCTGAAACAAGCGACGTAGCCCGACGCGTTAACGGCCGGGACTGTCGCGCGATATTTGCCCCTATGCTCCGAATCGAACTCGGAAGCCGGGCGACAAGCGCGACTTTCGAGCAAAATACAGAGTCGCGGAACTTGAGTGTTCTGATAGTCTAAGTCTTCCCAAGAAAACCCGGCGACGCTATCTAGCCGCACCGAGGCGGGGCGGCCACCTGACGACACCAAGATAACTGCCGCCCGGCCTTCGTTGTACTACTAGACCCGAAAATCCTCGTGAGCCACGACGGTTTTCGTGGCGCACGCACTCTTGCGTGCAACGGCAAAGTGTCGACAAAAAGTTTGTCTCACTGGAGGGGGTCACCCCAGTGCCGCGTCGAGACTCGTCTCAACGCCTGCCGGAGTCTTCGCCGGCGCCAGGGCCTCGACACAGAGTGTCGAGGCGTCAGGCACGAATGCCTGCGCCACCGCGTTGGTCGTGGCTCCGCTGCTTTGAGGGGCTGTACTTAAGAAGCACGGTTAGGCCCGGACAAGGGCGTGTTCATTCGCGTGGGATCTACGAATCGGCGCGCCGACGCGGTGCTCATCGAGGAACTAAGGCGTCTCAACCGCGTCGATTCGTTCGATGAGCAGGCGATCCCGGATTCGAACTCGGAAGCACTCGACTTCTGAGTTGCTTCCGAGTTGTTTGCTCCCTATCGAAAGCGCACGCCACAGACGTTGAAACCGCTCCGTATAGTAACGGATCATGAGGGGCGCGCCAACGCTCGAAGAGATAGGAACGCACTTTCGCGTTACGATCCCGGCGCTCAGAACGCGGAAACCAAAATAGACGAGACCGATCGAAGAATCCTGGCCTCCCTCAGATCCAAAACCCTTTCCACCGCGGCCATCGCGAAAGTCGCCGGTCTTTCGGAGCGGGCCACCCGCAGTCGTCTTCGATCAATTGGTTGCGCGTGGTCTTGTAGTTGAGATCGGAACTGGACCTCATGATCCAAGGCGGCATTACGCCCTAGGCGAGACATGAGTCCGCTCTTGTGGCGCATAGGCGGAGAGAGAAGGCGGTTCGACGGCTTTGGCGATCAGCGCGGAACAGGCGTGGAAGGTCTGCATGAACTCGATCCGAATGCGATAGCGCCGCGCCAGGCTTACGGCGCCGGCGCGTCGCAGTCATATGAGTCTCAATTACCAGCCAGCAACTCTTCAACTGCTTGCCCGACCTGCTCAAGGAACTCTTCCAGCATCGGCGGCTTGTGAATGTAGCGCTCACCTCCAGTGAGCGCGATGCGGTGGCGGTCTTTCGCCGCGTCGGACGACGTGAGAATGCCTATCGGCACGCCCACCATACTTGGCTTGCTTCGGATTGTCTGAAGCACCTCGAAACCCTCGCGGCGGGGGAGGTTGAGGTCGAGCAGGATCAAATCGGGAACCGCGCATTCATCCTTTTGCAGCGCACCAATGGCCTGTTCGCCGTCGCTGTAACGAATCAGCTCGTAATTCATTTTGCGATTTTGGAGCGTCTTTTCCAGCAGGTAAACATCGCCTGGATTGTCCTCTACCAGCAATATGCGGATTGGGCTTGGTTTTTTCGACTGATTTCTCTCCATTGTTTTAGGCTTCGCTATCGATGTTCTCAGCAGTCGGTCGTGCTTTCGTATACGATCTTTTTCAGAACAGGACCAATCTGCAGAAATTCGTCCAGGTCGGCTGGCTTCGGGATGTATCTCGCGATGCGCAACTGTTCAGGCAGCGGCTGCATCGTAGCCGCGGAACTGGTCACCACTACTGGAACTTTCGCATATCGCTCACTCTGGCGCATCGCTTGGAGCACTTGAAGGCCATCGTTCTTCGGTAGATTGAGGTCCAGAACGGCAAGGTGTGGTATCGGATTGTCAACGTACTTTCCTTCGCCGCGGACGAACGCGAGTGCTTCGGCGCCATCTTCGAAAATAGTCAACTCGAAATCGAGGTTCGCACCGAGGAGTGCCTTGCGAAACAGATAGACATCGGCGACGTTGTCTTCCACGAGCAGAATGCGGATAGGCTCACTTCTCATACCGCTGGTCCTCCTGCGATTGCGGGGAGGGTGAAATAAAATGTGGCTCCTTGGTCGACCTCGGATTCGACCCAAATCTCGCCTCCGTAGCGTTCCACAACTCGAAGGCAAATCGCCAAACCGATGCCCGTTCCGGGGATGCTTCTCCCATGCAGCCTCTTGAAGACGCCAAAAATCTGCTTGTGATACTCGGCCGCAATTCCAATGCCGTTATCGGTCACGCCAAACTTCCACATACCACGCTGACTCACGGCCGACACATGGATTTGCGGCGGACGTTGACTTCGGTACTTAAGGGCGTTGCTGATCAGATTTTGGAGGAGCTGAACGAATTGTGGCTCGTGGCCGTGGATTGTCGGCAGCGGATCGCTCGTGACGCTCCCTCCGGTTTCCTCGATCGCGGCCTGACAGTTTTGGACAGCCGTCTGGAAGATGTGATTAAGATCGACCTGCTCAAGAGCCTGACTATCACCCGTTAGCTGCGTATAGGCAAGCAGGTCCGCTAGCAGTTCGTGCATGCGCTTCGTGCCTTCGGAGATGAATTGCACGCACGTGGATGCCTCTCCGTCCGGCTGTCCTCTGTATCCCTGAACCAGGAGTTGTGAGTAGGCAGTGATCATCCGCAACGGTTCTTGTAAATCGTGGCTTGCAGCGAACGCGAATTGATTCAGGTCTTGATTGGCGCGCACGAGCGCTGTATTCGTCACGCGAAGGTCTTCTTCGGCTCGTACCTTTTCGATGAGGTCCGCCGCTTGCCGCACGAGCAGATCCAGTAGCCGCAAGTCCCGTTCGCTGAACTGGTGGCGTGCTTTGAAGTGTGTGGAGAGCATTCCAACGAGAACACCGTCGCGTCCCATGATGGGCGTCGATTGAACAGCCCGTATCCCTTCTCGCCGCAACACATCTAACGCCGGCGTCCCAGCGAATATCGGACTCGTCTCCACGTCGTCTACGAGGACCCGCTGCCGCCGCGCGAACGCGGCGCCGCAAACGGCTGCATCGTCTTCGCGTACGTGGCTAAAGAAATTTAGAAATTCTTCTGAAAACCGGTGTTGCGCTTTGATGTGCAGTCGCCCCGTCGACCTGTCGATGAGCTGAACGTTACCCATCTCGGCATCGGTGATCGTCTCAGCCGCCGCGAGAACTTCATTCAATAACGAATGCATGTCGACTGCCTGCACGAGCCGTGTTCCGAACTGATGCAGGCTACGCAGCCCTGCCACTTCATGATCTAATTGATCCTTTAAGCGGGTCAGTTCCTGCTCCGCCTTCCTGCGTTCCGTAACATCCCGAAAAACCATGACAACGCCCGCAACACCATCGGCATCGTGAATCTGAGCAGCGCTATCGTCGATAGGAACCACGCGGCCGTTCTTTGCTGTTAACTGCGTGTGGTTCGCCAAGCCCACGATGTGGCCCTCGCGGAGGACCTTCCTTACGGGACTCTCGACTTTGGCCCCTGTTTCCTCATTGCTAATGTCGAAGACCTCATCGAGCGCGCGGCCCTTCGCATCTTCCTGAGTCCATCCCGTTAGAGACGCGGCGACGGGATTTAAGAGTGTGACTATGCCGGCGTTATCAGTTGCGATCACCCCATCTCCGATACTGGAAAGAGTCGCACTCAGCAGTTCGCGCGCTTCCCGCGCTTCTTGCTCCTTCGCCCGAAGCCGCTCTTCCGCGCGTTTCTTTTCCGTGATGTCTCGCGCGATTTTCGACGCGCCGACAATGCGTCCGGAGGCGTCGCGCACCGGAGAAACCGTAAGCGAGATGTCGATCAAGGCGCCATTCTTGGTTTTCCGGATAGTCTCATGATGCTCGACCCCTTCCCCGTTTCTGATCCGCTGCAAGATAGCGGGCATCTCCTCCAAACGGTCTGGCGCGGCAATTGTGTTGATTGGTTTCCCGATCATCTCGTTAGCGGTATAGCCGAAAATGCGCTCAGCGCTGGCATTCCAACTCGTGACAATGCCGTTCAGGTCCTTGCTGATGACTGCATCGTCTGACGATTCGACGATAGAGGAAAGCAACTGGGTAATTTGCTCGGCCCGGCGGCGCTCGGTTATGTCGCGGAATACCAGCACACTTCCTTGAAGCTTGTCATTGGCGCCTCGAATCGGGGCTGCGCTGTCCTCAATGGGAATCACACGGCCGTCCCTTGCTGTTAACTGCGTGTGGTTCGCTAAGCCGACGATACGGGCCTCGCGGAGCACTTTGCTTACGGGATTCTCGACCTTGGCCCCTGTTTCCTCATTGCTAATGTCGAATACCTCATCGAGCGGGCGTCCTGCCGCATCTTCCTGAGCCCATCCCGTCAGACGTGCAGCGACCGGATTTAGCAGTGTGACTTTGCCGGCATCATCGGTTGCGATCACTGCATCTCCGATACTGGAAAGAGTCGCACTCAGCCATTCGCGCGCTTCCCGCGCTTCTTGCTCCGTCGCCTGAAGCCGCTCGTCCGCGCGTTTCCTTTCCGTGATATCTCGCGCAATTTTCGATGCGCCGACAATGCGCCCGGAGGCATCGCGCACAGGAGACACCGTGAGCGCAATATTGATCAACGTACCGTCTTTAGTTTTCCGCACGGTCTCATAGTGATCAACTCTATCCCCGTTTCTAATCCGTTCCAAGATGGCAGGCATCTCATCCAAACGGTCTGGCGCGGCAATTGTGGCGATTGGTTTCCCGATCATCTCGCGGGCGGTGTAGCCGAAAACCCGCTCGGCGCCCGCATTCCAACTCGTAACAATACCGTTCAGGTCTTTGCTGATGATCGCGTCGTCAGAAGATTCGACGATAGAAGAGAGCAATCGGCTAGCCTGCTCGGCTCGGCGCCGCTCGGTGATATCGCGGAACACCAGCACAGTGCCTTGAAGATCGCCAGCTGCGCCGCGAATCGGCGCCGCACTGTCATCGATGGGAACCTCGCGGCCGTCGGGACAGAGGAGGACTGTATGATTCGCCATGCCCACAATGGCGCCTTCTCGCAAGACCTTTTCGACGGGGCTTTGCACTGCTGCACGCGTATATTCGTTGATGATTTTGAAGTTCTCGTCTAAATTTTTCCCGACAAGACTCGCTTCTGTCTGCCGCAAGATGGACCGTGTGACTGGATTCACAAAAGTGATGCGCCCGGCGGCGTTCGTGGAAATGACGGCATCGCCGATGCTGTTGAGTGTCGTATACAGCAAATCGCGGGATTCTCGAAGTTGCATCTCTTTTTGATCAAGAGATTCAATAAGCTGTTCATGGCGTTGCGTTCCCCGTTCGATGGTTGCTGTTGCGAGGAAAAGCAAAATTAGTAACGCCACACTTCCGACAGAGCTGACGATTCCCAGTCGATTTGCATTGGAGTGCGCCTCAGCAGAAAACTGCGTCATATGCCGGTTGGCTACGGATTGGATTTCGGTGCAGACGGCCCGAATCTGATCCATGATCGCGTTTCCACGATCGGTCATGACGATGGCAAAAGCAGCCTCTGGACCCTCGCTCCGTCGAACCAGGATCGTTTCACCAAGTTCATCTAGCTTGTCTTTGACTAGAGGCCGCAACCGATTCAACCGCTCGGCTTGGTCGGGACGGCGGGCAGCTGTAATATTCGTAAGCTTCTCGACCGTGTTAGGTACTTCTGTTATGGCTTGCCGATAGGGCTCCAAGTATTGGTCCCGCCCGGTCAGCAGGAAGCCGCGCTGTCCAGTTTCCGCATCTCTTAAGGACGAAAGCAGCGCGTTAGCGCCATCTACAATTTGCCGGCTTATCTCTACCTGTTCACTGCTCCGGCCGAAGTCCACCCATGTCCGGTAGGCGAGAAGGCCAATCAATGACACCAGAACAATCGCAAACGCCAGCGACAACAGCTCGGGCCTTTGCGGCATTCTCCGGCGTGGCAGTTGCATAGATCATCCTCCGCGCTCAGCTCCAGCGCGTCGCCGATAGAGGTATCAAAGCAGCCGAACTCACTGCCGTGAACCACGTCGCACGTGACTAACCAATGCTCATAAGGCCGGCAAGATGCGGTGCGGCGTGATCCGGCTTGCCCATGTTAAGCTACTGCTAAATCGAGAGTTGCTTACATTGAGCCTTCAGTGCCGTGCGGCAGATCCACCGCTGCAAATTTCCGCGCACCGAAGCTGATATGGCCTCTTTTACAAGGGTCAAACCCGGAATCACCTCGCCGCGCCAAGGTGTCTGATAGAATCGCGCGCCAGAGTTCCTTCTCGATGAACTTCCGTCGCCAGCCGCGAGGCGATCACGAAGAGTTCCCACGATCTGGAAGAGTCCAAATCCCTCGCTCTGCGCCATACGCCGGCGCGACTTATACCTTCCGTAAGGCGTAATGCCGCCTCGGATCATGCCAGGGTTCTCAATCTCAATCCGATCAGACGGCGACGCGAATGGGAGACAGGACGCGGCGCATAGTCGGCGTGTCTACGGCGGCTACGCAGTTGCCCGGGCGCGGAATAAGAATGGTCCTCCGAAGCCTGTACCGCTTGCCGCAGGAGGCGAGCTTACTTTTGCGCCTGGAGGATTGCCACGAAAGGCTCTCCAGTGCTAGCCAGTTTTCGCTCCAAACGCGCGGTGCAATCGCAGCGGTCGCACGCCCATGCCTCCTCGCCATTGGCGTCCCGGCACTCTCTCCGGTCATGCGCGTCTTGGATTTTGGTCAGGTCGAAATACTCCTCCCAATATGGACGCTCCTCTTGAAGTGGCGTCGGACAGTAGCAAATTTCGACCCACCGAGCCGTGCCATCCGGGCAGAGCCGGGCGTCGCGCATATTGCGTAAGTATTCTCCTTCGGCGACTGAGCCTTGGCCCAGAGTGCCCCTTTCGATGGCTTCGAGAAGGAGCCGTTCGCGGCCGGGTTTCACATGGGCGCGCACGAGATATCGCATGCGCCCTTATTCTAACGCCAGAACATCGTCAGCGTGGACCAACAGCCAAAGCGCCCATTCCGCAACGGCAAATCCGCTAATCTGGCCTTATGCGAATGCTCTCAACACTCGCGCTCGCATGTTCTGCAGCCCTCCTCGCGCAGCAGCCGTCCAAAGTCCTCACTGCGGCCGATTACGCTCGCGCCGAAAAGTTCATGTCCTACAACACCGCGCCGCTGGTATTCGGCACGGGCGTGCGCGCCGCCTGGATTACGGGCACAGACCGCTTCTGGTATCGCGTGACGCGCGAGAACGGTTCTGAGTTCATTCTGATCGATCCGGCGAAGGGCGCACGCGCGCCGGCCTTCGATCATGCGAAGCTCGCTGCCGCGCTCTCCACCGCCGCGAACCAGAGATACGAACCGCACAAGCTGCCGTTTCAGGTCATCACGCTTGCCGCTGACGGTTCCGTGGTTTCCTTCGACGCGGCGGGCAAGGGCTGGAAATGCACGCTTGCGGATTACAAATGCACCGTAGATGCAACCGCGGCGGCCGGCGAAAGAGGCGGGCGCGGGGGTCGAGCCGGGCGCGGCGGAGGCCGGGGAGGCGCCGGATCGAACCCCGCCCAGTCGCCCAACAAGATGTTCACCGCGTTCGTTCGCGACTGGAATCTCTGGCTGCGCGATGCTTCCGGCAAGGAGACGCAACTCACAAACGACGGCGTCAAAGACTTCGGTTACGCGACCGACAACGCGGGATGGAGGAAGAGCGATCGCGCCATTGTGCTTTGGTCGCCGGATTCAAAGAAGATCGCGACGTTCCAGCAGGACCAGCGCAACGTGGGCGAGATGTATCTGGTCAACACGCAGATCGGGCATCCGAAGCTGGAGGCGTGGAAGTATCCATTACCCGGCGACGATGTCGTAACGACGATCCAGCGCGTCGTGATCGACGTAGATTCGAAGAAAGTCACTCGCCTCAAAATCGAGCCCGATCAGCACCGCTCCACGCTCTGCGATGACATCGTCTGCCGGGGCAGCGAGTGGGCCGACGTGCAGTGGAGTCCGGATTCCACCAAGCTGGCGTTCGTATCGACCTCCCGCGATCACAAACAGGAGCGGCTGCGCGAGGCGGATGCCGCGACTGGCGAGGTGCGCGAGGTGAACGAGGAGTCGGTTGTTACGCAATACGAATCGGGCGACGGCAAAGCCAACTGGCAGGTGCTCTACGGGTCGAACGAATACTTCTGGTACTCGGAGAAGTCGGGCTGGGGCCACCTTTATCTCGGCGACTGGAAAACCGGCAAGATCAAGAGCGCGGTCACGTCGGGCGATTGGCTCGTGCGCCAGTTGGTGCGCGTGGATGACACGAAGCGCGAAATCTGGTTCCTCGGGGCCGGCCGCGAGAAGGGCGATCCCTACTTCAGCTACCTATATAAGATAGGCTTCGACGGCAAAGGACTCCAGTTGCTGACGCCGGAGAACGCCAATCATGAGATTGCCATGGCGCCGTCGGGCGCCTACTTCCTGGACAGCTATTCGAAACCGGATGTCCCGCAGGTCGCCGTATTGCGCCACGCCGCGTCCGGCAAACTAATCTCGACGCTCGAAAAGGGCGATGTCTCGAAGCTGCAGGCCACGGCCTGGAAGCCGCCCATTCCGATTACCGTGAAGGCGCGTGACGGCAAGACCGATCTCTACGGCCTGATGTTCGCCCCCACCAATCTCAACTCTTCGCGAAAATATCCGATCGTGAATCACATCTATCCTGGTCCGCAAGGGGGCAGCGTCGGAAGCCGCAGCTTTACTGCGTCGCGCGGGGACGCGCAGTCGCTGGCCGAACTTGGGTTTGTCGTGGTGGAGATCGACGGCATGGGCAATCCGACCCGATCAAAGGTCTTCCACGATGCCTACTACGGCGATATGGGCGACAACACGCTGCCCGACCAGATTGCCGCCATGAAACAGCTAGCGCAGCGCTATCCGTATATCGATATCGACAAAGCCGGCATCTACGGGCACTCCGGTGGAGGATTCGCCGCAGCGGAAGCGATGTTCCGCTATCCGGATTTCTTCAAAGTGGGAATCTCCGAATCCGGAAATCACGACAATCGCAGTTATGAAGACGACTGGGGCGAGCGCTATCAGGGATTGCTAAAGAAGGAGTCGAGCGGGGATACCAACTACGACAATCAGGCGAACCAGAACATCGCGAAGAATTTGAAAGGTCACTTGCTGCTCGCGCACGGAACGATGGATTCCAACGTTCCGCCCTATAACACGCTGCTAGTGGTGGACGCGCTGGTCAAGGCGAACAAGGATTTCGATCTGCTCCTGCTGCCCAACCAGGGACACGGCTACGCCGGCGAGTCGAATTACATGACGCGGCGGCGATGGGATTACTTTGTACGGTACCTGATGGGCGCCGAGCCTCCGAAGGAATACGAGCTGAAGAACCCTCCGGATGACGCCGAAGACCAGGATGCCGTCGCGGGCCCGCCATGACGCGCGTCTGTCACGCCTGATAGACGGTCCTGCCGCCCACCACCGTGCGGACGATCTGGATATC
>DASQJB010000004.1:0-6524 GCA_035631295.1 Bryobacteraceae bacterium
CCGCCTTTCAACTGCCCCGAAGCGCCGCCTGCCACCACGATGGGCAACGGATCATGATCGTGCTGATTCCCGTTGCTCATGCTGCTGCCGTAAAGCACCACGGAGTGATCCAGCAGATTGCCGTCGCCGTCGGGCGTCGCAAGCAGCTTATCCAAGAAATATGCGAGCATCTGCACGTGGTACTTGTTGATGAGCGCGAAAGTGTCCATGCGGGCGCGAGCATTCGAGTGGTGCGATGCGCCATGGAACCCGTCGCGGACGCCGCTGTTCGGATAAGTAGCGCCGCTGGTGTCCCGCGCATACATCAAGGTTGAAATTCGGGTGATCTCCGCGCGATAGGCCAGTACCTGCAGATCGAACATGAGTTTGATGTGATCCTCGAAGGCCTCGGGAATGCCGACCGGAGCTTCGGGAATATTCAGCTCGTGGGCGGATTGCGCTTCGGCTTTCTGGATGCGGCGCTCGATCTCGCGAATATCGTCGAGGTACTCGCCGAGGCGGACGCGGTCGCTGGGATCGAGCTCGCCTTGGAGCCGCGCCACCTTATCGGAGACAGAATCGAGAATACTGCGATCCTGCTTCTTCCGCGAGAGGCGCTGAGCCGAGTTGCTACCATCGCCAAACAGGCGCTCGAACACCACCTGTGGGCTATTTTCCATGGGTAGGGGCAGAGTCGGCGTGCGCCAGGAGATCGTGTTGAAATAAGCGCAACCGTAGCCTGAGCCGCAATTCAAGCCAACTTCCTCGATGGCCAGTTCAATGGAAGGCAGAGGCGTATCCTGGCCGATGTGTTCAGCAAGGATCTGGTCCAGAGTCATGCCTGCGTGCACTGAGCCTTTTTCCGGATGGGCGCCGCTCAGAAAAACCGCAGCGGAACGGGCGTGGTCAGCGCCTGCATCCGACCCGACGCCGCCGGCAGCGGGATGAGCCAGGTTGCTCACTACACAAACACGGTCGCGAAGCTTTTCGAGCGGCTTCAAGCTTTCCGATAATTCAAACCCGGAGCCCACCTGCGCGGGAGTCCATTTGTCCATCGTGGCCCCATGCGGGACATAGATGCCGCAAAAGCGGCTCTTGGGAAGCGCGGCCGTCTTTCCGAGAGGCGTCTGTGCAGGGACCATCGAATCCAGAAGGGGAAGCGCCAGGCTGACTCCCATGCCGCGCAAAAACGTCCGACGCGGCAAATGTCTTTTGGTGATGAACGTCATGGCTTGATTCTCATTCCGCCTTTCGGCTGTTGTCTTCCTTGCTTGGCGCCTCTTTCACTCGCATTTGAAACGGCGCGCTCTTCACGATTCCCAATATCAACTCGGAGAACCGGTAGCGGTCGCGGGCGGAATCCCGCATCACCGAGCGAACCACCGGCATGTCGTAATATTTCGTTTCGCGGCCCACTCCGTACATCAGCAGCTTTTCCGTCATCGTTCCGACGAACGCCTCGGGACGATTCAACAGCGCTTTCCGCAAACTGGACGGCCCATCCACTTTCGTGCCATCCACCAACTGACCGGAAGCGTCGATGTTGAACCCCGAATCCATGGTGCGCCACTCGCCGACGCCATCGAAATTTTCGAGGGCGAGCCCAATGGGATCCATGATCTTGTGACAGCCGGCGCAAACTGGATTCGCACGGTGTTCCTCCATTCGCTCTCGAACCGATGCACCCGCCACTCCGCTCGAATTTTCCTTGAGTGGTGGAACATTGGGCGGAGGCAAGGGCGGTGGGCTGCCCAGAAGATTTTCCAGAATCCATTTTCCCCGTTGCACCGGGGAAGTTCGATTCGCGTTGGAGGTGACCAGCAACATGCTCCCTTGCCCCAGCAATCCCCGACGAGCATCGCTCTGGGCGGGAACGCGCCGGAAGTCCGGACCGTAAATGTTAGGGATGCCGTAGTGCTTGGCCAGTCGTTCATTCACAAACGTATAGTCAGCGTCCAGAAGGTCCAAGACGGACCGGTCTTCGCGAAGTATGCTTTCAAACAGCATTTCCGTTTCGCGCTGGAATGCCTGGCGCAGATTGTCGTCGAAATCCGGGAACTCGCGCGAATCGGGATTGGCGCTCTTTAGATCCCGGAGATAAAGCCATTGGCCCGCGAAATTTGTCGCCAGCGCGTGCGAGCGGGGATCTTCAAGCATGCGTCGTGTCTGCCGCTCCAGAACCGCGGGCTCGTGAAGTTTGTTTTGAATCGCCAGGTTTAGAAGTTCGTCGTCGGGGATGCTGGACCACAAGAAAAACGACAGGCGTGAAGCCAACTCGGTGTCGCTGATACGATACGGCGTGTTGGGAGGCGCGGCCGCGGGCGATGGCTCAAAGCGGAAAACAAACTCCGGGTCGGCCAGAATTCGGCGAAGGGCCATTTCGATTCCGGCTTCGAACCTCCCCGTGCTGGTCCGTTCCTGCTGATAGAAGCTCAACAGAGCTTCGAGATCCCCATCCACGGGCGCCCGGCGAAACGCGCGGCGAACCAGGTTCGAAATGATCTGGCGGGCGCATGGAATCTCTTCGGACGGCGCGCCTGGATGACATACAAAGATCCGCCGCCGGCTAGGAGTGTCGCCCGGACCGGTCGCGTTGTAAGGACCGGTGATATCGACTCGCGCGAGATGTGGCGCCGTAGTGTATCCATACTGCATCCCGACATTTGGATCGTGCGTGCTCGACATCGGACGCCGGACCAGATCTTCGACAGCGGCGTGGCCGTTCTGAAGAAAATCAACTCCGATAGTCTCCGGCCCCGCTTTCACATTCATCCGGAACTCGAGGTGGATATTCGGGCTCATCTTGACTCGCTCCGCAAGCGGATCGGTCAAAGGTTGCTCGGGCGCCGGAGCGCCGGGGCTTTCGCGCATGAAGAAGTACGGGACGGCCTCCAGTTGGTAGAGTTTCACGCGCTCGCCGTTCAGGGTGACTTCGAGTTCTTGCCCTTCTGCGGACTGACCGAATACTTGTCCGAAACTCAGCTTCAATAACGACAACTTGATCAGATATTCGCCGTCAAGCGGGAAGTTGTGTCGAATCATCGCGCCGCCGCGCGTCCCAAGCGGGAGATCGTCGATGGTTTCCGTCTGACTCAGATCGCCTTTGATCGTGTAGGTGACGTCGGTGGGAGCGGTGTCCGGATCCCCCACAGCCAACCGGCTGATTTTGGCTGCCGCGGATACATAGCGTTCGAGGAGAGCTGGAGATATTCCCAGGACGTCGGCGATGTTGTCAAAGCCATTACTGGAATCGTCCGCGGGCAATAGAATGGCGGGGTCCACTTCCAACCCAAGCAGGTCGCGAATCGCATTCGCGTACTCGCCGCGATTCATGCGGTGCAGAGGAGTCCGGCCGGGGTTGGGATTTGCCGCGGCGGCATGGTCCAACGCCCCTTCCACAGTGGTCGCGAAAGCGTCCAGAGCTTTCCGATCGGGTCGACGAGCGGCTGCCGGGGGCATCACGCCGGCTCGCACTTTGCGCACAACCTTCTCCCAGGTTTCCGCGTGAGCGCCTACTTGATCCAAGTCCAGCTTGTCGAGTTCCAAGCCGCCCGTTTTCAGCTTTTCATTGTGGCAAGTGATGCAGTACTGATCCAGCAGCGCTCGTGGTTGAGACCCCGGCGCCGGCTGTTGCCCGCCCGCTTGCCGCCACGCGAACGCCACCGCAAGTAAGGCGGCGAGGCTGGGGATAACGGTCCTCTTCATTGCTTCGATAACTCCGGCAGAGAAGCAGGCGCCGCCGTTGGAGCGGCCATCAACTGCTTCAATAGCGCGATAGCCTTGGGCTTCGCCTCCGGAGGCCGCACGGCCAGAAAGATACCCTCCGCGAAAGTCATCGGCGACCGTCCGGCGTTATCTTTAATATCCAGTTTGGCGCCATGATCGGCGAGGATCTGAATTACGGATTCCCATCCACGATTTGCCGCGCCGTGCATAGCGGTGAAACCAAGAGAATTGGTCGCGTTCACGTCCGCGCCACGGGCCAGACACAACTTCACAGCCTCCACATACTCGGCCTCGGTGTGGCTGTAGGTTTGGCCGGGAATCCAATTGATGCCGGAGGCGGCCATCAACGCCGTTGTGCCTTGAGTCGTGGCGATGTTCGGATCAGCGCCATTTTCAAGCAGTAGTCGCATCACCTCAATATCGCCGGACAGGGCCGCGCGCACGAAAGACGTTTGTCCGTCAAAGTTCACCCAGGATGCGTCGAACTGCATCAAGCCATGGACCGGGACCGTATTGGTCTTTGCGTTAGGAGCGGCCCCCTTCTTGAGAAGGGCCTTTATAAGATCCAGTGGATCGCGGCCATCCGTGGGCAGATCGCCATACTTCTCATGGTTGAAATTTCGCAGATCGATTGCCGCAAACAGAGCCCCGCGTCCATAGGCGTCCGGCGCGTTCGGGTCCGCGCCTTTTTCCAGCAATTCTGTGGCGAGCCCGACCTCTCCGTTTAAGAGAGCGATCAACAAAGGCGACGTGTGGTTTCCCGACGACCAGTTGATATTCGCTCCGTGATCCAACAGCAGACGAGTCATCTCGACGTTGCCGTCGCGGACGGCAAACAGCAATGGCGTCATGCCGCCATCGGCGGTGGGAAGCGCGCGTTGCCGGATGATTCCGCTTCCGGAGGCGCCGCCAGCCCTTGCCGGCACATATTCGCCCTTAGGCACGGTGACGTTGGTGTGAGCGTTCATGTCCGCGCCGCGGGAAAGCAGCATCTTCACCGCTTCCATGTGATTCTCGATCACGGCCCGCATGAGAGCAGTCTGCGCGTGGACTGTATCCTTTGCATTGACGTCCGCTCCCCGGTCGAGTAGCAAAGCGATGGCGTCAACTTTTCCCGTCCGCGCCGCGGTCATCAACGCGGTTTCCCCGCCTGGGGTAGCCGTGTTCGGATCAGCCCCGGCGTCCAAAAGCTTTCGTATCATCACTGCATCGCCATTCGTAGCGGCTAGACTCATCGGCGTGACGCCGTATCGGTTTGTGGCCTGCACGTTCGCGCCTGCCTGAATCAGGGCGTCCGTAGTCGTAATATCGTCATGCCGAACTGCCCAATGTAGAGCCGTCGTCCCGTCCGACTGTGGGGTATTGATGGCCGTGCGGTCACTCAACATCGAGCGGAGCCCTTCTGTGTCTCCCCTCATCGCGGCGTCAGCGAACCGCGTGTCTGCCCCGGCCGCCAAACTTCCGGCCGCGGTAAGCAATAACGCGGCGAACCGAAGGCGGCGACGTAGGTTCTTCAGGCGCATCTACACACCTCCATCCCTGGCCTCACTTCTGAAGTGAGGCTGACTTCTGTATTCGATCATGACGATGCCTTGGCGTCAAGCTCTTGTAATTCCCGCGGTTCCGCTGTGTTAGCTTGAGTGAGTCCCGCGCTTGGGCCTTGAGTGAGTCCCACGCTTCGGCATGGAAAGGACGTACGGAATTTGCGGAAAGCGGTAATTACATTTCTCGCGGTGGTCGCGAGCGCACGTAATCGCGGGCCTTGTGGTAGAAGCGCGGTACGGTATCACCGTCGCCCTCAAATTCATACCAATAATCCTGTTTTTCTCGAAGGTCAGTGGAAAAAAATTGGCGGATGTCGATTTCGGCATGTGCGCGAGCCACATCCAGCGCAGTCATCGCGACATTTTATCGCGTTTAGTTCTATTGCTCTTTGCGCGGTCTCCCCCGCGGTGCGTCTTTCTGGTAGCGGCCATCTTGCGGTAGTGCTCCACGCCGAGCTTGCGGGCGATAACGCTTCCGCCCTTGTGCCCGAGCAGCGGAGCAGCGTCCATACGGGAATGCTTCAGAAGTTCATCTGTCAGCGATAGGGCAGCGCGTAGAGCCTCCCGGCAGGCAGCCGTCCGATTTCTCCCGTAGCGGTGGACAAGTCTCTAGGATCAGGTCCGCCTCGGCGATGAGGTTCTTCAGGGCTTGCAGGGATGCTCTGCTTTCACGGTGCGGCGGTCGCGCACGGAAAGCAACCGCTTTCTGTTGCAAATAGGGCCAGCGCAGCATCGAGCGGATCGGTTATCATCGCGACTACGCGGCCACCATCGTGAACATCCTCAAGGCCCACGGTTTAGAACCGGCCCCCGAGCGGAATTGGAAAAGGTTCTGTTGCAAATGGGAGGGGCTTTGGTAAGGTGTATCGGTGACCCGAAAACGGCCGGCACTGTTCCGCCGGCGAGATTTCGAAGACGTGATCATCCTGCTGTGTGTTCGCTGGTCGCCCAGGCCTATTCCGACGACGACAATGAGCGCTCGGCCAGCGGCTTCACGTACGATAGTCCTGCCAACTTCAAGCCGGAATACGGCTACGCGAATCTGGACATTCGCAACAACTTTGCGAGCTATGCTGTCGCCAGGATGCCCTGGGGCATCATCCTTTCGGGCAATGTTCAGGGCGTCCAGCGGCCAGCCGATCGATCCCATCGCGGGGTCGGACCTCAACGGCGACGGTTCTACCAGCGACCGCGGCTACCAGGCCGCCGGGATCCCCTTCCAACGCAACTCGTTCCGCAACCGGGGGTGGAAGACGGTGAATTTGCGCGTGCTCA
>DASQJB010000005.1:0-10859 GCA_035631295.1 Bryobacteraceae bacterium
ATCCTGGGGACCGGATGAGCCTGGCTGGAAGAAGGGCATCCGCATCGGCAGCGCCAAGGATGGGTCCGTGAAGTATTTCATCGAGGATATGGAATCCACGACCGTCGAGCACAGCGGCGCTGAAGGCGTGGGCGTGGACGCAGAAGGCAACGTATATGGCGCTGTGGTGCGCAGGCAAATGCTGGAAAAGCATCTCAAGACCAAATAACGCCATTGGCCGGTTAAACCTCACTTGCCTAAACGCGCACAACGGAACGCGGCGGCGGCGTTTTTCGGCATTCGGAGGACGCCGCCGCGTCCCGTGCGCTTCACGCTAACCTGTAAATGATGAGAGAGGAATTAGAAAATCAAGCTCCACAGACGGAGAACGACGGTGCTCCCGCCGGCGCGGGCGCACAAGACGAAGCCGAGATCGCCAATTTGTCCGAGACGTTGGCTACGGTTACCGCCGAACGCGATATGCTGGCTGCCGAGAAGACCGGTCTTGAAGATCGTTATCGCCGCCAGCAGGCCGAGTTTCAAAACTTTCGCCGCCGCATCGAAAAGGAAAAAGTCGAGTGGCACGAATATGCCGCCACCGAAGCTGTGCGCGCGTTGCTTCCGATCCTTGACGATTTCGAAAGGGCATTGAAACACGAATGCTCGAACAAAGAGTACAGTCGGGGCATGGAACTGATCTACCAGCGGCTCTTCGACGCGCTCAAGAAACTCGGACTGGAACCGATGGCGTCGGCAGGCAAGCCGTTCGACCCCCACGTCCACCATGCGGTGGAGAAGAGACCGACAGATCAGTCTCCCGAGGATACCGTGATCGAAGAACACCAACGCGGATACTACTTCAAAGGGCGTCTGCTGCGGCCGGCGATGGTGAGCGTTGCGGTGGCGGCGGACTCCTCAAAATAGATTCACCGGATACACACCCTGCATTCACACGATAAAATTGAAGAAACGTGAGCAAACGCGATTACTATGAAGTCCTAGGCGTGGGCCGGGAAGCGGACGACCAGGCGATTAAGAGCGCCTACCGCAAGCTCGCCCTGCAACATCATCCGGACCGGAATCCGGGCAGCAAGGACGCCGAAGAAAAGTTCAAAGAGGCGGCCGAAGCCTACAGTGTGTTGTCCGATTCGCAAAAGCGGGCTGCCTACGACCGCTTTGGCCATCAGGGCGTCGCCGCTGCGGCGGGCGCCGGCGGCTTTGACGCTGGTTTTCCGGACCTGGGCGACATCCTCAGCGACGTTTTCGGATTCGGGGATATCTTCGGCGGCGGGCGCTCCCAACGCCGCAACCGGCCCCAGCGCGGCGAGGATCTTCGCTACGACCTGGAGATCGCCTTCGAAGACTCTATGCGCGGCTTGGCTGCCGATATTCAAGTTCCTCGCATGGAGGAATGCCGCCATTGCCGCGGCAAGGGCGCGGAACCGGACGATGGCCTGGTCACTTGCCCCATGTGCCGGGGCCGCGGCGAAGTCATTTATCAACAATCGTTTCTTTCCGTCCGCCGGACGTGCTCACAGTGCGGCGGCCGAGGACAAATCATACGCCGGCCATGCCGGGAGTGCCGCGGCGAAGGCTATCTACGGCGTGAGCGCAAGCTCAAGGTGAACATTCCCGCGGGCGTGGACAACGGAACGCAGCTTCGCCTATCGCAGGAAGGGCAACCGGGCATCAACGGCGGCCCGCCTGGCGACTTGTATGTCGCTATCAAAGTCGCCGAGCATCCGGTGTTCGAACGCCAGGAATACGACCTGCACTGCACCGTTCCCATCAACGTGGCGCAGGCGGCTCTGGGCGCTACCGTCAAACTGGACACCTACGACGGCGTTCAAACTGTGAAGATCCCGGAAGGGTCGCAGCCCGGCACGCGGCTTCGGATCCGGGGTCTGGGCGTGCCACGCGTTCAGGGCGGAGGCCGCGGCGACCTCTACGTGCACCTGGACGTGCACATCCCCGCAAAGCTCTCTCGCGAGCAGCGCCGCCTGTTCGAGGAACTACGCGACCAGTTGCCGGCGTCGAACGAGCCTCACGAAAAGCGGATTTTGGACAAGGTCAAGGATTATTTCCTGTAGCCCGACGGTCCACGCGGGGCAGGCCCGTCGCCTGCGGCGGCCTCTCAGGTCGCCTCCGCGAGCGACCAGCGGGGCGGGGAGCCCCGCGCAGGCCAGGGGCCTGCCCCACAGAGCAGTGAAGCCGCAACCAAACGCCGCGCAAAGCCCGGCGGCAGGCTGAAAGCCAGGCCCCACCGAAATCCCAGCAGGCAACGATTCTCAGGTGTAGTAGTACAAGCGTCTTCAACTGAGCTCAGTTGTCGTTCCAAACCTCGGCCGTCGGTTCCTCCCAGAGATCCGCGTCCTCCCATTTGTGTTTGCTTGCTTGCCAGGATCGACTGCCGGCGCGCCTCCGCACGCAGCCACTCCCGGTCGCGCCGGTGCAGGTACTCCTTTAGCGCTTGATTAATCGCCCAGTCCTTGCGCTTACTCATTTGGGCGAGCCGTGCGCTCGAGCTGCGTCTTGAGGCCACCGGAGATGCGAAAACCTCAGTGTGGAGGATGCCACGGATTCAGGATGGCACATTCTGTAACACAGAACCGGTTGCCGTTGCCGATTCCGTCAGGATGCCACCGGCGGCGGTGAAATCGGAGACGAATTGATCGCGCTCAGCCTCGCTGAGGCTCCAGACTGCGTCCGTTACGAGTTCTACTCGCGCGCCCGTCTTCAATAGCCCCATCACAGCGTGCTGGACGCAGATTTCCGTGACTACCCCGTATACGACGTAGCGTTCGGCTGCCAGCTTCTGAAGCAATTCGTCCAGGTTGACGCTGCTAAAGCAATCGAGCTCTTGCTTTTCGATCAGAATCTGCTGCGCGCCCTCAATCGCCGGAAGACCCGGCTTATTCGGAACCGTCACTCGCTTTTCGAGCAAAGTGGCGGAGGGTTTCGCTTGGCCCGCCGTGCCCACGACGCAATGCGGCGGCCAGTCGCGGAATTCCGGATCGTTTTCGGAGTGAGCGTCCATTGTGGAGACCACGGGAATCCCCTGTTCGCCCGCGTAGCGATTCAGACCGGCAACGGCATTTACAATGACTTCGGCTCCCGGCACATAGAGAGCGCCCGCGGGATAGAGGAAATCGATTTGCGTATCCACGTCGAAGAATACGGTCTTCACAGCGGCGCTCCCTGGCGAACCTGTTCGTCCAGTTGTTGCAATTCAGGGCTCAATTCCACGCGCCAGGCATGCGACTCGAAAAGGCTATGGCAGGGCGCGGGAAGCAGCGCCATGGATTCAGCCGCATGACGGCGGGCATGTTCGGCCGTAGGCAGAGGCTCCACAAGCGAGCCGCGCAACATAACCGGCCGCAGCAGCGCCTCCGCTAGGGCGCGGCCGTCTTTGCAACCCACGCACTCGGTATTCCGCCCAATCACGTCATGCTCGGGGAAACGGAACACCTGTTTGCCGCCTGGAAGCGTGGCTTTGTCCTCGCTCGATTTGAAAGTGTAACGGCGGCCGGACTCAGCGCTTTCCAACTCCACCAGCTTGTAGACCACGCCGAGCGAGGGCGCGTCCGCCGAGGTGGCCAGCTCCGTGCCTACGCCAAACATGTCGATGGGCGCGCGGGCGGCGATCAGTTCGTGAATCTTGTGTTCATTCAAATCGCCGGTAGCCATGATTTTGGCGTCTCGAAGGCCGGCGTCGTCTAGAATCTTTCGCACGGCGGGCGCCAGTTCCACCAGATTCCCGCTGTCCAGCCGCACGCCCCAAAGGGGCCGCCCGAGCGCGGCGGCGCGCCGGGCGCCTTCCAGCGTATCGTAGCTGTCGATCAAATAAACGGTGCTCTCCCCGAGCAGGCGCTGCAGGTGCTCGAACGAGGCGCGCTCGTTGTCAAACGCCATCACCCAGGAATGCGCAGCGGTCCCGAACACTGGTACGCCGTAGCGCAAGCCAGTTTCGGCGTTGCTGGTTCCCGCGCATCCGCCGATATAGGCTGCGCGGCCGGCCAGCACGCCAGCTTCCGGGGAATGCGCACGGCGCGTGCCGAATTCCACGACCTCGCGCCCCATGGCAGCTTTTACCACGCGCACCGCCTTGGTGGCGATCATGGACTGAAACCCGATAATCGATAGCAGATATGTTTCTGCGATCTGGGCTTCGATCAGCGGGGCGCGCACTGTGAGAAACGGCTCGCCCGCGAAAATCGGCGTGCCTTCGGGCATCGCGAACAGGTCGCCTGTAAAACGCATAGCAGCGAGCATTTCGAAAAATCCGGCGCTCGTGCGCGCAAATTGCGGCAAGCCACGGAGATAATCGATCTCCTCGGGCGTGAAGCGCAGGTTTTGGAGATACTCGACGGCCTGCGCCAGGCCCGCCGCCAGAAGGAAGTTGCGGTTCGGCGGCAGCTTACGGGCGAACAGCTCGAAGGTCGCGCGGTCGTCTGTCTTGCCGGCCTCGAAATAGCCGGCGGCCATCGTGAGCTCGTAGAGGTCGGTAAGGAGACCCGTCACTCTACTTATTTTGCTGCTTTTGCTGCCGGTTTTACATCGCCTGCCGCTTTACGGAGATCGGAGACGGCGGAAGCGTCGAGCTGATAGAGCGCCGAATCGCCCTCGCGTCTCGCAAGAAAATTCGAGCCCACGGGCGCGATCTGCACCTTCTCGGTGCGCTTTCCGCTGTCGGAAACCACGGTCAATTCCACTTGCGGGGTGGTGAATCCGGTTTCAGCGAACTTTGTGGCTTGCAGATCGCGGATTTTGTCGATCATGGCCTGCACGGAAACGGAGTCCATGGTTTTGCCGGCAGACGTCCAATTGTCGCCGTTCTTATCGACAGGAATGTCCTTCCCTCCGTCCTTCACTTCCACGCGGTTCGGATCGCTGAAGCCGAAATCGAACAGCTTTTTGTTGCGGAAATCGTCCAGCTTCTTTTCGAGCAGCTTGCCAAAATCCTGGGAAAGCTTGTGGACGCCCTCGACGGCCGAGGACTTGGCGTAATAGTCGTCCTTCGATTTGCGTACCTCAAGCTTTTGCGCTCCGCCAGGATCGGTAACTGTCAGCGTGGCCAACAGCGGCGCCGAGCCGAACGAAGCCGCGTACTTCTTTGCATCGTCGTCGGAAAGGTTGGGCGCCATTTCCGAGTCCTTCGCGCGGCTGAGCAGATCCTCCACTTGGAAGCTGTCGGCGCGAGCCGGCTTGGGCTTGAGAATCTGCCAGGTATTCATGTCGATGCGCCCGAATTCGATCGCCGGCTGGCTGGCTTCCGTCAGCTCCACACGGCTGGTCTTGTCCTTGTCGAAAGTCATCAGTCGCTTGTCGCGCAGGTCTTTGTATGTCTTGTTAAAGCCGTCAGAGCTGGAGCTGTAGGTCGTGAACAGTCGCGGATCGCCCTCCAGCTTTGCGTAAACGTCGTTTCCGCCCGGCGTTTTTTCGCCCAGCAGAAGCGTCGTTGTTTTGCCGTCGGCCGTGGTGAATTTCACCTTGAGGTCGGCGGGCGCGAGTCCGTAGGACGGAAGATCGGCGGCGTTGACGTTGTCATCCACTACGCGATCCGAGCTCAAGCTCGAAACGGAGCTTGTGAGGCTGGAAAGCGCGTTCTGATCGGCGGCGAGCGGCTTGGGCGCGGTGATGGCCCACTGGCCGGCGTCGTTCTTTTTTACGATGGTCGGCTCGCCGTCTTTCTTCGCGATCTCGATTTGCCGGATATCGGAGTCTTTGAGCGAAAGGATCTTCGGGCTTGTGTCGGCCGCGGGCTTGGCAGCCTTGGCCTTCTCCGCGCGATTCGACCACATCAGCACGCCGCCAAGGCCGGCCATCACGACGGCGGCGATCAGTAAACGGGTGAGATTCATAGCAGCATCACCATCTGTGGCGCAGGCACTCGTGCCCGCCGCCTCGACACTCGGGTCGAGGCCTCCAGGCGTCGAGATGAGTCTCGACGCGACAGACTAAGAGTCTGCGCCACCGAACTACCTCCGGCGCCACCACACTCCCAGGCCAGCCACCACGATCAACAAAGGAAGGCCGACGACGCTTTCGTAGAACAGCATGGAAACCTGGCGGGCGTTCATGTTTAGTGGATTGTCGCTTGGCTCCTTCGGGCGGATCGAGATCAGATCTTCGTCCGAGGAAAGCCAGTTCAGCATGTTGCCGAAGAGATCTCTATTGCCGTTGAACTTGAGGAAGCTGTTCGCTGCCCAGCTCGACGAGCCAACCACGATGAAGCGCCCGTTGCCGTTTTCCTTCCCGGTGGTGTAAGTTCCCGCGGCCGCCAGCGGCAAAGGCCCTTTCAAATCGTCTTTGCTCTGCTTGATTTCGGGCGAGGCCAAGTTCTTGGTAGCGATGCTGTCCTCTGGAGTGGAGAAAAGCTTTTCTACCGTGGTCTTGTCGCCATTTTTTACTTCCAGCGACCGCGCAATTGGGAATCCGGTGGGGATGTCCTTCATGTCGCGGACGATGGGATGGCCCTCATAGCTGGTGACGAGCGCGTACTGGGGACCCAGGCCGAACAACTGGCCTACGCCGCTCAGATCCAGCGCCAGATCTTTCTGCACCGTGACGCCCCAGCTTGCCAGAACATTCATAAGGGCGGCGTTTTCGTCGCTCTCGAACCCTCCGAACTTCAACGGCGGATCGAGCAGAAACATCGCGCGCCCGCCATCTTCCACGTAAGCCTTCAGCGCATCCACTTCGGGCTGCGTAAAGTCGCGCTTGGGTCCGGGGACCACAACGATGGTGCATTCCTTGGGGATTTCCGCCTTCGGAATCATCTTGATGGTCTGCGTCTTGTAGTTGCCTTTCTCGGCGATTTCCTTGGCTTGCGAGAAGCCGTCGCGGTCGGTGCTATCGATGGAGTGCTCGCCGGAGCCAAGCACGAAGCAGACTTCGCGATCGCCTCCTTTGAGCGCCCTCACCATCGCGCCCGTGACGTCCTCTTCGGTGAGCGTTTTGGCTTCTTCCTTCTTATTGCCGACCTCGACGTAAATCGTCGGCAGAGTCTTGACGCCGGCGGCGATGGCCTGTGTCCGCTTCTTATCGGCGTCCATATACTGCACATCGAGCTTCGTCGAAAGCGCCTTGTAGCGATCCATCAGATCGCGCGCTTCGGTGAAACGGCTGGGCTGGCCCCAGTAGGTGATCGTCAGAGTTTGCTTCAGGTTCTTGACGATCTTCTGCGATTGATCGGATAGAGTGAATTTTTTGTTCGATGTGGAATCGTAGCTCTTCTCGTAGCGGTTGGCCAGGAAATTAACCGCTCCCAAAATGGCGACTACGATGACCGTGTAGAGAATAACGCTCGCGAGCGTCACGGCGCGCTTGCGGCTTCTATCGGCTGGCATAAACCTAAGCCCTCCACCTCATGGATTCCAAGGCTCGACCCGTCAGAAACAGCCCGAACACGATGATGGTCAGGTAATAGATGCTGTCCTTGACAGAAAGCACGCCCCTGGAGAAATTCTCGAAATGGTCATTGATGGATAAATACCCGAGGACCTGCGACAACGTGGTGTTATCCAGAGACGACGCCCAATTAATGACCCACAGCAGCAACAACAGGCCAAAGCCGCCCACCGCCGCGACGATCTGATTCTTGGTGCACGCCGATATGAACGCGCCCAGCGCGAGCATGCAGCCGCCTTGGAGCAGCAATCCCAGGTATCCCACCAGCAGCGGCTTCCAGGAAGGCTTGCCGTAACTGTAGAGAATTGCAACATTGATGAGCGAAACCGCCAACATCGCGGCGTAAAGTCCCACCGCGGCCAGCCACTTGCCCAAAATGACTTCCATATCGCGAAGCGGCGAGGTGGCCAACAACTCGATCGTGCCGGTCCGCTTCTCTTCGGCAAACAGGCGCATGGTGATCATGGGCACCATAAATAAGCCCACAACGGCGACGTTCGAAAACACGCTGCGAATCACCCAGTCGTCCACGCTCATGGGAACCGATTGGCCCATCATGGTGGACTGCAGGCTTTGGCGGATGAAGATCGCCACCGCAGCGTAGAAGAAGTATCCGGCGATCAGCGCGAAGAAGAACATCACTCCATACGCGATCGGCGAACGAAAATAGCTGCTCAGTTCCTTTCGGGCAATGGTGAGTGTGTTCATTATCTTTCTCCTACTGCTTCGGCGACTCCGGCCGGGGCGGGCGCTTCCGGCGCGGCCTCCAGCTCCTTGGGAGTCGCGGTCAATTGCAAGAAAATCTCTTCCAGGCTCAAGCCGACGGCGTGGAGCTCATTCAAGTTCCAGCCCGACTCGATCACGGCGCGCGCCAGCTCCGGACGGATCTGGCGGCCCTGCAGGCTCTCAACGGTGAACTGTGCCCTTCCCATCTTCGCCTGACTAGGCGACTCTTTCAGCACAACGCGGCTGACGCCGGAGACCTGTTCCAGCTTCCGTCGCACCGTCTGCGCGAACTGATCGAGGTCGGCGCCGTTCGACGGCGCTACTTCGACGGCCACCGTTTCGGAGCCGCGCAGGCGGCTGGTCAGGTTCGCCACCGTGTCCATCGCCACCAGCTTGCCTTTGGCAATGATAATCACACGCTCGCAAGTCTGCTCGACCTCGGGCAGGATATGAGTGGAGAGGATGATGGTGTGGTTACCGGCCAGGCTCTTGATAAGATCGCGGGTTTCGATGATCTGGTGCGGATCAAGGCCCGCGGTGGGCTCGTCCAGAATCAGAACGTCGGGATTGTGGATGATCGCCTGCGCCAAGCCCACGCGCTGCCGGTAGCCTTTGGAGAGCTTGCCGATTTCCTTATTTCGCACGTCGGCGACGGCGCACTTCTCCATCACGTCGTCGATGCGGCTTAACCGCGTGGATTTCGGCACGCCCTTGATGCGCGCCACGAAATTGAGGTATTCGATCACCTCCATTTCGGGATAAACGGGCGGCGATTCCGGCAGGTACCCGATGCGTTTTTTCACTTCCATCGGGTTCTCCATCACTTCGAACCCGGCTACTTCGGCCGTGCCGTCCGTCGGAGGGAGGAAGCAGGTGAGCATGCGCATCGTCGTGGTCTTGCCGGCGCCATTGGGGCCGAGAAACCCGACGATCTGCCCTTTTTCAACTTGGAAAGAGATATGATCGACCGCGACATTGCGGGCGTATCGCTTAGTTAAACCTTCAACTTTGATCATATACATTACTCAGGACGAGCAGGGATGTTCTCCGTGAGAGGATGAACAAATTTCATAATACAGCCCACTTCCTGGGGTGTCAATCGAGCCGGGCCTGCTCCAAGCGCTAAAGCCAGCGATTGGAGCAGTTTGCCGCTTGGAGTTACGCCGCTCGCGGGACTCGAAAAAACGAAGCCACCCCGGGGCAGAAAATAAGGCCCATGGGCGGGCCTCGAAAAAACAAAGCCTAGGCGCTGGTTTGTCTCAAGCGCCCGAACCGCCAGACTATAGCAAGTAGAGGAGTATGGCGAGAGAGTGTTCTGAGTGTAAGGGGTTGGACTCGCGGGAGAAAAGGGGTTTGATGTGGTGGTGAATGCTCGTCACAGGCCGAAGCCTGTTCCACCGTGGTAATCTGCGGTCACTTTGCTTTTGCGTCGGCTCCGGAAATCGGCGATCTTTCTACACCGCTGGTTGGGGGTGTTCCTTTGCCTGCCGTTCGCGATGTGGTTCTTCTCCGGGATCGTGATGATGTACTGGGGTTATCCGGAAGTGGACGCCGCTGGCCGCTTGGCCCGCGCGGCTCCACTCGACGCCTCGCGGATTCGTGTCTCCCCTGGGGACGCGTTGGCCGGCGTAGGAGTCTCCGGCGCTCCCAGACAGGCCAGTATTGAAATGCTGGCAGGACGGCCCGTCTATCGTTTCCGGTTCGGCAGGGCGCAAGCGATCGTCTATGCGGACACGGGCGAACCGCTTGTCCTCCCAGCATCCCCTGAAATGGCGTTGCGCATCGCCAGCGATTGGACCGGGCAGCCGGCCTCCGCCGCCCGATTCGAAGGCCCGCTTACGCGGGAAGATCAATGGACTGTAAGCGGCGCTTTCCGGCCTCTTCGGCCTCTGATGAAGTTCTCGTGGCCGGACGGCCAGGAGATTTACGTTTCCGCCTCCTCGGCGCAAGTCGAGCAGTACACCACCCGCGCTTCTCGCGTCGCCGCGTATTTTGGAGCTATTCCGCACTGGCTCTACTTCACGCCTTTGCGAAGAGAGAGCCAAACCTGGAGCCGGGTGGTGATCTGGTCGTCGGGCATCGCCACATTCGCCGCCATTCTGGGAATTGTCGTGGGAGTATGGATCGTAACACCCGCCAAACGGATTCCGTATTGGGGCATGAAGAGTTGGCACACGATTTTGGGCCTCTTTTTCGGAGTCCTGGCCGCTACCTGGGCTTTCAGCGGCATGCTTTCCATGGATCCGTTTCCCTTGGAGGGCGATAACGAGGTAGCTCCGGCGATCGCCGGCGCGCTGCGTGGCGGCTCCCTTAACGTGAAGGGATTCGCAGGGAAAGCGCCGAGCGAAGCGCTGTTGCAGGTGAGCTCCGCTCTTCAAGTGAAACAGATCGAGCTGAGTATCTTCGCGGGAGAGCCGGTTTTAATCGCGAGGGAATCGCCCCAGAACTCGATGATCGTGCCGGTGTCAGGCGATTCCGTAGTGCAGTTCGACGGGCGCCGCATCCTTGACCTGGCCGCGAAGGCCGTCGAGCCCGCGCACATCGTGGAGGCCCGCCTGGTGACCGATTACGAGGCCTATTATCTGGACCGCCAACATCAGCGCCCTTTGCCGGTTCTGTTTATCCAGCTCGATGATCCTCCGCGGTCCATGTATTACATCGATCCCAAAACGGCGAGGATCGTGGCAGGCTATTCCGGCTCAGGCTCGCGGTGGAACCGCTGGCTTTATCACGGTCTGCATTCG
>DASQJB010000006.1:0-6628 GCA_035631295.1 Bryobacteraceae bacterium
CAATATCCCGGACCAGGATATGGAGATCATCGGGATCAGCGGCGATGCGCGGTACGGCGAAGTAGAGCGTGACGCAGGGCCGGTGATCTATTACCTGTACAGCCGGGCCGAATGGCCTCCGCTCGGCCAAGTGGTCTTCGAGCTGCGTACGGCGGGCAATCCGTTGAACAACGTCAACACAGTGCGCGAAATTGTTCGCAAAGCCGATCCCGGCGTGCCGGTCTCGAATATCAAAACCCAGGCGATTGAGATCGGCGAGCGGACCAATCAAGAAACCATCTTCGCAAGGCTCTCGACTCTTTTCGCGATCCTGGCTCTCGCCATCGCTTGCGTGGGCCTGTATGGAACCGTGAGCTATAACGTCGCGCGGCGGACGAACGAGATTGGCATTCGGATGGCTCTAGGCGCGCACCGGGCGGGCGTAATCCGAATGATTTTGCGGGACGTGCTGGCGATGGTTTTCATCGGGCTGGCGATTGGGCTGCCCATCGCACTGGCGACGTCGAAGTTCGTGGCGTCGTTCCTATATGGAATGAAGCCCAACGATCCGTTGGCGCTGATCGCAGCCGTAGCGGCCATGCTGGCGGCGGCGCTACTGGCCGGGTACGCGCCGGCGCGGAGGGCTTCGCGGATCGATCCTATGGCGGCCTTAAGACATGAGTGAGTTCTTCCGCAAACTGGCTTACTATTTCGGCCGCCAGCGGTTCGAGCGGGACCTGGATGAGGAGATGCGGCACCATGCTCAGCTCTCCGGGAACGTGCGGTTCGGGAATGTGACGCGGTGGAAGGAGGAGAGCCGGGCAATGTGGGGATGGACATTTGTAGAGCAACTGATGCAGGACCTGCGCTACGCCGTCCGAGCGATGCTCAACAATCGCGCGTTCACGGCGCTGGCGGGGGTCTCACTAGCGCTTGGCATCGGAGCGAATACGGCGATCTTCAGCTTCATGGACGCGATCCTGCTGCGGTCGCTGCCCGTGAAGGATCCGGGATCGCTCGTAATGCTGAATTGGCATAGCGGAGCGATCAAACGGGGCGAGGCATCCGTCGTGCAACGCACCGGCGGCCCGATCCGTGACGATCCGCGTGGTGGAGTTATCAGCGCCATTTTCCCCTATCCAGCCTTCGAGCTTCTTCAGAAGAACGATTCAGTGTTTTCGAGCATGTTCGGCTACTTCCCGTTTGGAACCCAGCTCAACGTGAAGGTCAATGGGCAGGCAGGCCTGGGCAGCGGAGAATACGTCTCAGGCGAATACTTCCGCGGCTTGGGCGTGCCTCCAGCGGCCGGACGGCTATTGGCCGATGTCGACGACCGCGCCGGAGCGCCTGCTGTCGCGGTGATGAGCTTCGTTTATGCCGAGAAGCGCTTCGGAGATGCTTCGAGGGCCGTGGGAAGTGCGGTTTCCCTCAACAATGTGCCCTTCACGGTCGTAGGCGTTGCGCCAGCGGAGTTTTTCGGCGTTGATCCCGCGGCAGCGCCGGACCTCTATCTTCCTGCACATGCCACTCTGCTGCTTTCAGGCGCCAATCGCATTCTCGGGACGCCGGCGCAGACATTTCTTGATCGGAACTATTACTGGATGCAGATGATGGCGCGGCTGCGACCGGGTGTGACTCTTGCGCAGGCCCAGGCGGCGCTCGCGCCGGTCTTCCACGAATGGGTATTGAGCACAGCCGCGAACGCCAGCGAGCGGGCAAATCTTCCCGAACTGGTTCTTCGGCCAGGAGGCGCCGGAGTGGATAGCCTTCGCCGTCAGTATTCGAAGCCTCTATTCCTCTTGCTTGCGTTGGTTGGATTGATCCTGGCGGTTGCCTGCGCCAATATTGCGAATCTGCTTCTCGCGCGGGCGACCGCTCGGCGGCGCGAAATTGCCGTGCGCCTGAGCATGGGAGCGGGCCGGCTGCGGGTGATCCGGCAGCTTTTGACAGAGAACGTTCTGCTCGCATCGTTGGGCGGCATGCTTGGAATCGGGCTGGCGGTTTGGGGCATTCGTTTTCTCACACTGCTGCTAGCGAACGGGCAAGAGAATTTCACATTTCGCGCGGAATTGAACTGGCACGTGCTCGGCGTAGCGGCGGGGCTCTCCGTTTTGACGGGCGTTGTGTTTGGCTTGGCTCCCGCGATTCAAGCTACGCGCGTGGAAGTCGTTTCCGCGCTGAAAGGCAGCCGGCCCGCGGCGGGGAAACAAGACCGGCTGCCACACTTCACGCCGGACCGGCTACTCATTAGCGCGCAAATCACGATCGCGCTGCTGGTGCTGGTCGCGGCGGGACTGTTCGTAAGGACGCTCTCGAATCTTCAGGCCATCGAAGTCGGATTCAATCGCGAGAACTTGCTTTTATTCCAAGTCAACGCGCGGCAGGCAGGACACAAAGATCCCGAGATGGCGGACTTTTACCGCGACCTGCAAACGCAGTTTCAGTCCACTCCCGGCATCCGCAGCGCGACTCTTTCGAACTACCCGGTCATGATGGGCGGAATCATGTGGATCCCGGTGAAGGTCCACGGGAAACAGACCCAAAGCGTTGCCGTTCTGAACGTCGGGCCTTCTTTCTTGGGGACCATGCAGATCCCAATTTTGGCCGGCCATGATATCGAGGATCGTGGAAGGGCCGTGGCCGTGGTAAATGAACGGTTTGCGAAGGCGTACTTCTTCGGCGAGAACCCGCTTGGACAACACCTTACGGGGCCGGTCGCGCAGCAAGACAACGACACGGAAATTGTGGGGGTCTCTGCTAATGCCCGCTATGGCGACATACGGGGAGACTTCTCCGAAACGCCGACCGTCTACTTCTTGTACAACCACGCCTCTTTCCCACCCATAGGCCAAATGGTTTTCGAGCTGCGCACGGCGGGCAATCCGTTGAACTACGTCAACACGGTGCGCGATATTGTGCGCAGAGCCGATCCGGGCGTGCCCATCTCGAACATTAAGACTCAGGCAGCCGAGATCGATGAGCGAACGAATCAGGAGAGGATCTTCGCGCGCCTTTCGACCCTCTTCGCGATTCTGGCGCTGGCCATCACCTGCGTTGGCTTATACGGCACGGTGAGCTACAACGTCGCGCGGCGGACGAACGAGATCGGCATTCGCATGGCTCTGGGCGCGCACCGGGCGGGGATGATCCGGATGATTTTGCGGGATGTGTTGGCGATGGTCCTGATCGGGCTGGCGATCGGAGTGCCCGTGGCGCTGGCGACTTCGAGATTCGTGGCCTCGTTTCTTTACGGAATGAAGCCTAACGATCCGCTGGCGCTTAGCGCGGCGGTGGCGGCTCTCGCTGTGGCCGCTCTTTTGGCCGGCTACGCGCCCGCGCGAAGGGCTTCCCGGATTGATCCCATGGCGGCCTTACGACATGAATGAATTCTTAAGAAGGCTGGCCTATTATTTCCGCCGTCGGCGATTCGAGGATGAGCTGGACGAGGAGATGCGGCAGCACGCCGCCCTCGCCGGACGAGCGCGGTTCGGCAACGTGACGCGGTGGAAGGAAGAGAGCCGGGCGATGTGGTCTTGGACTTTTCTAGAGCAGTTCATACAAGACCTGCGCTACGCTGTGCGGGCGATGCTCAACAATCGCGCGTTCACCGCGCTGGCAGTCGTCTCGCTGGCGCTCGGCATCGGAGCGAATGCGGCGATCTTCAGCTTCATGGATGCCATTCTGCTGCGCTCGCTGCCGGTGAAAGATCCGGAGTCGCTGGCGATGATCAACTGGCATATGAAAGGGGCCCCTTTTGGAGGGGGATCGAAAGGGGTCTGTTTCGGCTGCACAGGCGCTGCCAGCGTCGTGCATGCGATGAGCGGGAGCATCTACGACTCCGAGTTGGGATCGACGGCCGCCATTCTCCCTTATCCGGCATTCGAGGTTTTTCAGAAGAGCGGATCTTCGGTGTTTTCGACCGCCTTCGCTTTCCGCAAAACGGGACAACTTAATGTGTTGATCAATGGTCAAGCCAGCGCCGCCGGCGGCGAATATGTCTCGAGCGATTACTTTCATGGTCTCGGCATTCCACCTGCTGCCGGGAGGCTGCTGATCGCGGACGACGACCGGGCCGGCGCACTGCCAGTCGCTGTAATCAGCTTCGGGCTTGCCCAAGCGCGATTTGGAGGCGCGGCGAACGCGTCCGGAGCCTCGATCTTGATCGACAACATTCCCTTCACCGTAGTCGGCGTCACGCCACCGGAATTTTTCGGAGTTGAGCCCGGCGATGCTCCCGATGTCTTTCTTCCGCTCCGCGCCAACCTTGCAGTGGGGGACACTGCGTTCGGCGGTCTCGCGGCGGCATATCTCGATCGGAACTATTATTGGGTCGAGATGATGGCTCGGTTGCGGCCGGGAATCAGCCTCGTACAGGCGCAGGCCGCCTTGGCTGGTCCATTCCATCAGTGGGTGGAGAACACGGCGAAGACCGAGAGGGAGCGTGCGGACTTGCCGGAGCTGAAACTCGCTGAAGGCGCGGGTGGACTGGATGCCCTGCGCCGCCAATATTCGAAGCCGCTCTATGTGCTGATGGCGCTGGTGGGATTCATCCTCGCGATCGCGTGCGCGAACGTCGCCAATTTATTGCTGGCGCGGGCCACGGCGCGCAGGCGCGAGATGGCGGTGAGGCTGAGCATGGGCGCGGGCCGGTGGCGGGTGATCCGGCAGCTCCTCACCGAGAGCGTTTTGCTCGCATTGCTGGGCGGCGCTTTGGGATTGCTGGTGGCGCGATGGAGCATTCGTTTCCTGGCTCTGCTTCTGGAGACGGAGAATATTCGCGCGAGCCTGGACTGGAGGGTGATGGGCATAGCCGCCGCGCTGTCGATTGCGACGGGGTTGCTGTTCGGCTTGGCGCCCGCGCTTCAGTCGACGCGTGTCGATGTCACAGCCGCGCTCAAGGAGGCGCGGCAGGCGGGCCACGCAAGCCGATGGCCTGCCCCACTTGTCGTCTTTCAGGTGGCGCTGTCGTTTCTGATTCTGGCCGCGGCGGGACTTTTCATACGGACGCTTTCGAATCTCCAATCTGTCCAGCTTGGATTCAATCGCGAGAGCCTCTTGTTGTTCCGGTTGAATGCCCGCCAGGCCGGGCACGGCGACGCGGACATTGCTTCGTTTTACTCGGATCTTCAAAAGCGATTCCTTGTGATTCCTGGAGTGCGCGGCGCGAGTCTTTCGCATGTGGCGTTCATCGCCGCGGGAAGCGGCACGCCGATCAACGTGCCTGGGGATCCTCCGGATATGTCGACGCGTCTCCTGTACGTTGGCCCACAGTTCTTCCGCACCATGCAGATTCCGATGCTGCTGGGCCGCGAAATCGAACATCGCGACGGTCCCGGCTCGCCAGAGGTAGCGGTGGTCAGTGAGCAGTTCGCCCGAAAGAATTTCGGGGATGAGAATCCTATCGGCCGCCGGTTAATCATGGCGGGGCGCGCGCCGCGAGATATGGAGATTGTCGGCGTCGCCAAGGAAGCGCGCTATGGCGGATTGAAACGGGCAGTCCCGCCGGTGGTGTATATGCCTTACGGCCAGGGCGCGCAGAGAATTGTGGCCGGGATGACTTTCTATTTGCGGACTTCCGGCGATCCGCTGTCGTTTGCAAATACAGTTCGCGAGATTGTCCATCAGGCGGATTCTCGAGTCCCGGTGACCAGCGTCAAAACTCAGGCGGCGCAAATCGACGGCACGATCAGCCAGGAAATCGCCTTCGCCAAACTTGGAACGGCGTTTGCGATTCTGGCGCTGGCAATCGCTTGCGTCGGTCTTTATGGAACGCTTAGCTACAATGTCGCGCGGCGGACGAACGAAATCGGCATTCGGATGGCGCTCGGAGCGCAGCGAACGGGCGTGATCCAGATGATTTTGCGGGATGTGCTGGCGATGGTCCTACTCGGGCTGGCGATTGGAGTGCCGGTGGCGCTGGCGACTTCGAAATTCGTCGCGTCGTTCCTCTATCGAACGAAGCCCAACGATCCGTTGGCTCTGGCAGTGGGAGTAGCGGCGATGCTCGCTGCGTCGCTGCTGGCCGGCTATTCGCCCGCGCGGAGAGCTTCGCAGGTCGACCCGATGGCCGCGCTGCGGCATGAATGAATCATGCCACGAATGAATCAGGCGAAGATATCGTCGATGAGAGGCGCAAGCTCTGCCTGGAAAACGGCTCTGGCGAGTTCTGGGTAGTAGACGAGGACTATCGCGAAGCAGGTGTGGACGCTCAATGGCCGAACCGTCACCTACCGCTCCGACGACGAAGTTGACCGATCATAAGCCGCGCGAGGCGCGACGTGGTTGCTACGCTGGCTACGATGGCCCGCAAGCGCTTTGAATGGAAGCTCCGCGACCGCACCGTCTCGTTGGGAGAGCGGACGCTGATCATGGGTGTGCTCAACGTCACGCCGGACTCCTTTTCCGACGGCGGCAAATACCAGGATCCCGACCGGGCCTTCGCGCGCGCGATCCAAATGGAAGAAGAAGGCGCGGACATGATTGACGTTGGCGCGGAATCCACGCGGCCGGGCTCACAGAAAGTTTCGGAAGCGGAAGAGCTGCGGCGCCTGGTTCCGGTGTTGAAGCGGTTGCGCGATCAAGTGGCGGTTCCGATCTCGGTGGATACTTACAAATCCGGCGTCGCGGCCAAGGCGCTCGAATTAGGCGC
>DASQJB010000007.1:0-7015 GCA_035631295.1 Bryobacteraceae bacterium
CCATAGAGGATGGCGCCTTTGCCCTGGGACGCGGCCCCCACGACGGTGTTGGTGTTGTTACTGATCGGGCGGAATAGAGCGAGTCCGCCACCACCGAGGACAAAGGGATGGACCTTGGGCAGGTGATGCCAAGGCGAGAAATTGTAGACGTAGGCGGCGGTGAACTGGTGGAACGAACCCTGCTGGCTGAGGAAGATGTTTCCGCCGCCGACCGCCTCCTCGTTCACGGCGTAATAAAAAGTGCTGCGGCTGTAGGCATAGCTGAGTTCGGCGGAGGAATGGCCGCGAACGCGGAGACGGTAGCTGGCGACGCCGCCGCCGGAGATGCTGGATTCCGTGGTGGTGGTGCTGCTCGAGGAGGTGAAGAAATAGACGCCCTGCCCGCCGATCGCAGCGTCAGAACGCGGTTCCTGGGCAAGAGCTGAGAGAACACTCAGGCAGCTAAGGGAAATAAAACATAGGAAGAGCAACAGTCGGCGCAACAGCCTGACACTCATCCTGACGTTCTCCTTGGTACGAGGATAGAAGCAGACAGAAAGTAGCACTGCACTCCATAAGATCATGAGATGACGTGACATACTATAAAGGTTGGTGAAGGAACGTAAAGTCATGTGCACCGAAAATGACAAAACTTTGCGAATCTTGACAAAAGGGCGCGAAGAGGAGCGGGCGCTGAAGCCGGCGCTGCGCGAGGAAGATGCGCGTTCGCCGCGGGAGCCGGGGCTGCGGGTGGGACAGCGGGCGCCGGCATTTGAATTGCCGGCGGTAGTGGGAGCGGAGCGGCGCATGGTGCGGCTGGCGGACTACCTGGGGAAGAAGCACCTGGTGATCACGTTCCATCCGCTGGACTGGACGCCGACTTGCGAGTCGCAGGTGCCGATTTTGAATTCGATGCGGGCGAAGTTTGCGGAGCGGGATGCGGAACTGATCGACATCAGCGTGGATTCGGTGGAGAGCCATGAGGCGTGGCAGAAGAATGAGATCGGGAGCATGGGCTTCCCTTTGTGTTCGGACTTTTTTCCCCATGGCGAAGTGACGGAGAAGTTCGGGGTGCTGCGGGAGCGGGCGCCGGTGCCGGGGATCAGCGAGCGGGCGGCGTTCATCGTGGATAAGGAAGGGGTGGTGCGGTTCGCGAAGGTGTATCCGATCGATCAGTCGCCGGATTTGGCGGGGTTGTTGGCGGAGGTGGAGAAGATCCGCGGCCAGTAGCCAGTTACCAGTTGCCGGTTGTCAGTTGCCAGTGTGGAAGCCTCGCCTTTGCGGGGCTTTTTTGTTTGGGGACGCGGGTGGGTGGCGTCCGCTGAAGCGGACTCGCGGGGATGGCTGCTGCCTTCCCAGCACTGACGCGCTGGGCTAATGAATGTCGCCGCTCCGCGGCTGGTGCTCGGCTGGGCAGGCGAGGGCGCCTGCCCCTACACAAATGCTTGGCAGGCGAGGCTACACGGGCTGGGGCCCGGCTTTTTGGCGCGGACAGGGTTGTCCGCGCCACACTAGGTGGGCATTTGCTTGAGGGCTGACAGGAGCGAGGCGATGTCTTCGGGGGAGTTGTAGAGGTGGCAGGAGACGCGGAGGCCGCCTACGTTGGAGGTGTAGCGGACGGAGACGAGGATTTTTTTGTCGAGCAGGTGGTTCATCCAGGCGACGTTTTTGTCGGACGAGCCGGCGTTGAACGTGACGATGCCGGAGCGGCGCTGGCGGGCGCGCGGCGTGACCACTTCGAGGCCGAGGGCGTCGAGGCCGGCGATGAGCTGGTCGGTGAGGGCGCAGATGTGGTGCTCGATGTTGGCGGGGCCGAGGTCGTGGATGAGTTGCAGCGAGGCGGCGAGGCCTACGGCGCCGGGGTAGTTGGCGGTGCCTCCGTGCTCGTATGCGCGGGCGGTCTTCGTGTATTGGAAATCGTTCACCGGGGAGATGGAGGGGGTCTGAAAGTAATTGCCCCAGCCGCCGGGAGGAGATTCGACGGAGAGATAGCCGGCGAGCGGGGGGCGGAGGCGCGGCAGGGCGTCGCGCGAGATGTAGAGGAATCCGCAGCCGCAAGGGGAGTTGAGCCACTTGTGGCCGCCGCAGGCGAGGAAGTCTACGGGGGTGTCGCGGACGTCGAAAGGGATGGCGCCGAGTTGCTGGATGGCGTCGACGACGAGCCAGAGGTTGCGGTCGCGGCAGAGGCGGCTGAGGGCGGCGATATCGAGGCGATCGCCGTTGGACCACTGCACGCTGCTGACGGTGATGACGCGAGTGCGCGGGGTGATGCGGGCGGCGAGATCGTCGAGCAGGATTGCTCCGTTGCGGTTGGGGACGAGGTCGATCTCGATGCCGTCGCGTTTTTTCTGGAGCCAGGGGATGGCGACTTGCATGAATTCGAGGTCGGGCAGGAGGACGCGATCGCCCGGTTCGAGCGGAATGGCGTCGGCGGCAATGGCGAGGCCGTGGGAGGTGCTCTCGACGAGGGCGATTTCATCTTCGTGGGCGTGGATGAGTTGGGCGATGGCGGGACGGGCGGCGGCGCGCATCTCGTCCATGAAGATGTGGTGGTGGGTGGAGGAGGGGAGCGGACAGGTCATGGCGAGGCCGAGGAATTTCTGGATGGCCTCAATGGAGGGGCGTGGCGCGAGGGAGCAACAGGCGGCGTCGAGGAAGACTTTGTCGAGGGCTCCGGGGAAGTGTTGGCGGGCGGGAAGCATGGGGGAGATTGTAATCGGGGAGGTTTCAAGGTTTCAGAGTTTCAAGGTTGCAAGGTTGAAAATCTTTAACCGCGGAGAGCGCGAAGGTTTCGCAAAGGGCGCGGAGACGAGCAGTGCCGAGTACCGAGTACCGAGTAAAGCAGCAACCGTGAAGGACACGATGGTTCACGAAGGAAAACCGAGCTGGCGAGCGGGTTCGGGGGATGAGATTCGGGTTACTGCGGAATTGCGGCGGCTTGGTCGCGGCGGCGGGCCTGGATTTCGATGTAGACGTTCACCAGGGAGACGGCGGCGGGGGTGACGCCGGGGATGCGGGCGGCATGGCCGAGGGTGCGGGGGCGGATCTTCAGGAGCTTTTCCTGCATTTCGCGGGAGAGGCCGCTGACTGAGCGGTAGTCGAACCAGTCGGGGATGGCGCGCTGCTCGGCTTTCTTGAGGCGCTCGATGGAGCGCTCCTGTTGCTGGAGGTAGCCGGCGTATTTGATTTCGGTTTCGACCGATTTGAGTTCGTTGCGGATTTCGGAGGAGAGTGGGGCCACGGATTGGCACGGATTATCGCGGATTTCTTCGCGATGGAAGAAGGCGGGGGACAGTTCGCGGAGGATCGGGGCTAGCTGTTCGATGGTGATTTCGGGGCGCTTGAGTAGTTGGGCTAGGGGCTGGCCCAGGGCTGAGTTTAGGTCGTTAGTCGCTGGTCGTTGATCGTTGGGACAGTCGTCGTTGGTCCCTTCGCTCCGCCCAGGGCAAGCTAAGGACGGTCGTTGGTCGTTCGGAAGAACTGCCGAGCTTTGCTCGGCCGGACAGGCGGGGGCGCCTGTCCCTACAGGGGCTGGGCGGGTGAGGGCACCTGCGCGCACGGGAGTTGGGGCGAAGTTGGCGGTTTGGACGGGCGAGGACGCCCGTCTCTCCAGCGATGCGGAGAGGCTTTTGACCATGGAGGAGGTTAGCTTGGTTTTTTCGAGGAGCTGTCGCAGAGCGTTGAGGCGGGACTGCTTGGCTTGGAAGTCGTGCCAGGCGGCGTCGGAGATGAGGCCGACGCGGCGGCCGTGGGGAGTGAGGCGGCGGTCGGCGTTGTCGATGCGCAGGTGGAGGCGGAACTCGGCGCGCGAGGTGAACATGCGGTAGGGCTCGTTGGTGCCCTTGGAGATGAGGTCGTCGATGAGGATGGCGGTGTAGGCCTCGGTGCGATCGAGGACGAGCGGCGGCTCGCGCTTCACTTGCAGGGCGGCATTGATGCCCGCCATCAGGCCCTGGCAGGCGGCTTCTTCGTAGCCGCTGGTGCCGTTGATCTGGCCGGCGAGGAAAAGGCCGGCGATTTTTTTGGTTTCCAGCGTACGCTCGAGCTCGGTGGGGTCGATGGAGTCGTACTCGATCGCGTAGCCGGGGCGGAGCATCTCGGCGGTTTCGAGGCCGGGGATGGTTTTCAGGATGGCGAGCTGGATCTCGACGGGGAGCGAGGTGCTCATGCCGTTGACGTAAATCTCGTGGGTGTTGAGGCCTTCGGGCTCGAGGAAGAGCTGGTGCTGGAGCTTGTCGGGGAATTTCACGATCTTGTCTTCGATGGAAGGACAATATCGTGGCCCGATGGATTGGATCTGCCCGCTGTACATCGGGGAACGGTGCACGTTCTCGCGAATGAGGCGGTGGGTTTCTTCGGTTGTAAAGGCGATGTAGCAGTGCACCTGGCGGTCGTGATGGGCGACCCGCCGGGTGCGGAAGCTGAAGGGGGTGGGGTCGTCGTCGCCGGGCTGGGGTTCGAAGCGGGACCAGTCGATGGTGCGGCCATCGAGGCGCGGGGGCGTGCCGGTCTTGAGGCGGCAGCCGCGGAGGCCGAGCTTCTTGAGAGATTCGCCGAGGAGGACGGCAGGCGGTTCGCCGGAGCGTCCGGCGGGATATTGCTGTTCGCCGCAGTGAATGAGGCCGTTGAGGAAGGTGCCGGTAGTGATGATGACGGCGCGGGCGCCGACGGTGCGGCCGTCGCGGAGGCGGATGCCGAGGACGCGCTGGGTGGAACGGTCGTTGGTCGCTGGTCGTTGGTCATTGGCAAGGGCTGCCGAGCTTTGCTCGGCCGGGCGGGTGAGGGCACCCGCCCCCACGTGAGTAGGGGTGGGTTCTGGCTGAGTGCTGAGTGCTGATTGCTGAATGCTGCCATCCAAAATCAGATCGGCGACTTCGGCTTGCTTGATTTTGAGGTTGGGTTGGGAGTCGAGGACCTCACGCATTTTGAGGCGGTAGGCTTGCTTGTCGCATTGCGCGCGGGGCGACCAGACGGCGGGGCCGCGCGAGGTGTTGAGCAGGCGGAACTGGATGCCGACGGCGTCGGTGACTTCGCCCATGATGCCGCCGAGGGCATCGACTTCGCGGACCAGGTGGCCTTTGGCGATGCCGCCGACTGCGGGGTTGCACGACATCTGGGCGATGAGATCGACGTTGAGGGTGTAGAGGGCGGTCTTCAGGCCCATGCGGGCGGCGGCCATTGCGGCCTCGCATCCGGCGTGGCCCGCGCCGACCACGACAACGTCGAAATGTTCGGTGAACTGCATCGGCACTGAAAATCTACCCCAAGTCGAGCGAGCGAGAGGCCGCGGGAAAACAGAACCTTTTCCGATTTTACCAAGGGATGTGGAAAAGCCCGGCAAATGGCTATTCGCGGGTCGATAAGCTCGGTTCCGGCAGTAAGTTACACATGGGGCAGGAATTGCGGGTGTGGTGGAGATCATAGATTCGGGTGAACGCTGCGCTTGTCACGGGTTCGGGGCGGCTCTTATAGTGGAGGTCCAAGGAAGGAGTTTTATGACCAGCCAGCAATTTTTCCAGGAACTTGATCAACGTATCGCGAAATACGATTTGCTTTGCCATCCATTCTACAAAGCGTGGGCGGCAGGAGAGCTGACGCGCGAGGATCTGCAGGAGTATGCGCTCGATTACTTTCATCATGTGCAGGCATTCCCGGCGTATCTGGCGGCACTGGGCATACGGTTGGAGGACGGAGAGTTGCGGCGGGCGGTGCTGGCCAACATGCGGGATGAGCAGGGCGGCGAGGATGTGTATGGCGAGCCGGGGCGGGCGCATGCGGATCTCTGGCTGGACTTTGCCCAAGGGATCGGGGCGCGCGGGACGTGGTTGCGGCATGAGCCGGTGGCCGAGGTGAAGGAGTTGATCGGGCATTTTTCGCGAGTCGCTTCGACGGGTACGCCGGAGGAGGCGCTGGCGGCGTTTTATGCGTATGAATCGCAGGTGCCGCAGGTGGCGAAGGAAAAAGACCGCGGGCTGCGGGAACGGTACGGAGCCGATGAGCGTACGTGCGCGTATTTCACGCTGCACACCGAGGCGGATGTGTATCACGCGAATGTGTGGAAGCAGCAACTGAAAAAGCGCGTCGAGGCGCGGCCGGAAGCGGCTGCCAAGGCGCTGGACGCAGCGGAAGCCGCGGCCAAGGCCCTGTGGACGGCGCTGGACGGAATCGAAGCGCGCCGGACATCGACACAGGCGGCGTAGAACTTGAGCTGGCTGGATTGACGATCGTCGATCTGCGAGCCTCGGGCGGGAAGCGGAAATCGGAAATGAGCCAGCGATCCGGGATGGATTGCTGGCTCGTTTTCTTGAAAGGAGAATGATGGCGAAGCCGGTTCCGATCGGGGCGCGCGGGGAGGCGCAACAGACGGTGGAGTTCCGACATACCTTGAGGGCGCATCATCCGCAGCTGCCACCGGTGTATTCCACGCCGGACATGATCCGGCTGATGGAGGTGGCGGCGTTTCAGGCGCTGCAGCCGTACTGCGAGGGGGATGAAATCACGGTGGGGACGGCGATCCACGTGGAACATCGGGCGGCTTGCGGGGTCGGGGCGCAGATCACGGCCGAGGCGGTGGTTGAGGCATTTGATGGGCGGTTTTTCACGGTGCGGGTGACAGCGCGGGATGGGGAGCGGGAAATTGGGCGGGGGACGGTGGGGCGGGCGGTGGTGAGCCTGGCAAAGTTTGGGGGGAAGAGCAAAATCTGAAACCGCTAAGGACGCGAAGGATTCGCGAAGGTCGCGGAGAAGCTGTCAGCTTTCAGGTCGGTGCTCACGAGGGCGCTGCGTGAGCAACGGCAAGTTTTTTGGCTGAGTGGAATGACAAATGCAGTTTGTGTGCACGGCGGTTCGAGGGTGAGGCTGACAGCTGAGAGCTGATAGCTGATAGCTGAGAGCGCAATCCCGTTTCCTAAGACGTATGGCGATCGTTGGAGTTATTTCGGATACGCACGGGCTGCTGCGGGCGGAGGCGATCGAGGCGCTGCGCGGGTCGGACTTCATCGTGCATGCGGGGGACGTGGGAGCGCCGGAGATCCTG
>DASQJB010000008.1:0-34905 GCA_035631295.1 Bryobacteraceae bacterium
TCGTCTGCCATTGCCGTTTCATTGTAACAACTCACCGCTTTAAGCCGTTGCCGCGACGGGCTATGGCCAGCCGGCGGCTGCTTTCAAAATTGAAACCGCGCCACCAGTTGGCCCTGCCGCGCCGCGCTGAAAACCGTCCCGACGTTGATATAGCCATAGCCGGAGAGCGTCTGGCCGTTGGAGTCTCTGGATAGCGTCGCGAGTGGATTGGCCGCGACGGGATTGTTCATTTCCGTCCGGTTGAACATGTTGGTGAACTCGGCGCGGATCTGGAGGCTCGCGCGTTCTTTCACCCGGAAGACACGGCCGAGGCTGATGTTCTCCACGGGCCTGCGCTGAAAGCGGAAGTCGGAGTAATAGGCCGCGGCGGTTCCCCATTGTCCTGGCCCGGGATTCGACCAAGCCGCGGGGTTGAGAACGAACGTCGTGTGGGGGTCGAAGCAGTGGCAGTTGAGGTCCTGCGTGAACAACGGCACGCCGGGGACGCGGTTGAATAGCGTGCTCTGGCTCGCGGCGCCGGCGGCGGCGCCGGCGCCCGCGCCCGCGCCGGTCTGAAATAGATAACTCACCAAGCTATTGGTGGAGGGCGGCGAAGCGATCGGCAACCCGCTCGCATACCGCAGCAATGTGCCAATCTGCCAATCCCGCGAGATCCAAGATAGCGCCTTCATGCCGGCGCCGCCGGCGCTCCATTTGGGCGTCGTGTAGGAGCCGGATATGACGAACTGGAACGGTTGGTCGTAAGAGGAGAGCGCTTTCTGGTTGGGGCGATTGAAGGCGTCGTTAACGATAACGCCGCCGCCCCGCCCGAAATCGTCCTCCACGCCACTGGTCAATTGCTTGGCCCAAGTGAAGGCCGAGCTGAACTCCAAACCATGCGAGAGCCGCTTGGTGGTCTTCACTTGAAGCGATTCATACCAGGTATCTCCGTCGGGAACCCAATGCCAATTAGTGATGTTTGGGTACTGTGGATAGGGCCGCAGGGATTGCGCCACAGTGGATAGTGGCGGGAATCCCGGATAGGGGAAGCCAAAGCCTCGTGAAATGGCGAGGGGAGAGCTGACAGCAGAGGCCAACAGGGTGCGATCGGCGCTATTATTCAGATCGAGGCCGTATTTTGCCAACGTCGCCGGCGTGATACAGTTGGTGCAAATCAGGCCCGCGGCGTTCCACCACGCTCCGCGATTGCCTACATAAGTGGCTTCCACAATCATGTTGCGGGCGATTTCGCGCTGCACGCCCACGCTCCACTGAATCTGGCGCGCCGGGCGCCCGGCGTTCTGATCCTGCTCCTGCGGGGCCGAACCCAACAGGCCGGGAGACAAGCCCTGACCGGGATTGAAGTTCGGGAAGATCAGCTTATAGGGCAGCCCGTTGCGTGTCAGATAAGCAGGATCTCCGAAGGATGCCGTTTGGTATTGGAACTGGGAAACAGACGACAAACCGAGATTATTGTTATCGGTCTTGTAATAGGACACACCGGCGCCGACGCGCAAGACTGTCTTAGATGTGACTTGATACGCGAGTCCCAACCGGGGCCCGAAAGCAAACGGGTAATTCTTGGAGTACATGCAATTGCAGCGCCCGCCTCCGTATCCTTCGCCGATGATCGCGCCCGGTCTTCCTCCTGCATTTGGGTTCGCCGTGGAGGGAGACCAGATCAAATAGTAACCGTGGCCATCCTGCAAATAAGTGGAAAAGTCGTAACGCAGCCCGTAGTCGAGCGTTAGCTTGCGAGTCACCTTCCAGGAATCCTGGGCAAAACCCGAGAGCGAGTGCGCTCCCATATGATTCGTAACCGGGACCGCATTGAATCCGTTGTCCACGGCGCCCAGCAGGAAACTCGCGTAGCTATAGCCGACTGTCCCACCTCCGAGGCTCACTCCATTCAGCGCCGGGACCGAGGTTTCGTTGGCGCTATAAGTGAGCCAGCCATCGGTGTAGGTTTCCTGGAACATTTGATAGCCGTCCACCATGGTTTCGCCGCCGAATTTGAAGGTATGGTTGTTATGGACCCACGTTAGGCTGGTGTTGCCGGTGGGCTTGCGGTAGATCAAATGGATCTGGTTGCCGGGTCCCATTCCCGCCGCCATGCCGCCCTGGTTTCCAGCGCCAATCGTGAAAACGGGGAAGAGCGTCGAGTAGGTTCCGGTCAGCCCAAGCTGCGCGGCGGAATCAAACCGGTCGCTATGGTCGTTGATTCTGGTGGTCACGATGCCCGCGCCAAAATGCAGCAACAGCGTCGGCGTTAGCGTTTGCTCGAAGTTCAACCGGTAGGTACTCGAATTGACCAACCGCGGCTGGCTGCTCCGGATGGGCTTTGGCATCAAGCCGTTGTTGGGGTTATCCTGCCGGTTCAGCGACCAAAAGCCGGAGATCTTCGATTTCGGCCCGATCTGATAATCGGCCTTTACCGATGGAATCAGAGTATACTTCGGATTCGAATAGGTGGGCAGATAGTTATTGACCGACCCGTTCGCATTTGGACCGAGCGGCAGCGGAATCAGGTTCTGGATCTTCAGGGCTACGGGATCGAGACTCGTGGGCGGGATGACGTTGTTCGGAAATGGATTTCTGTACCGCAAGCCGCCTACAACGAAGTCGCTTGTGGGATCGTAAATAGTGTTTTCCTTCACGGCACCGAGCACGGGGTCGGTGATCAGCGTGCGCCCGGTGAGTGCCGAGCTGAAATCGCCATTTCGATAGGCCGGCGTCGGAACGGTTGTGGAAACGTTATTCGTAACGGTGGTTTCGCCGAAATGCTCGAAGTTGAAAAAGAAGAACGCTTTGTCGTGGCCGTTAAAGAGCTTGGGGATGAGGACCGGGCCGCCGAGCGAGAAGCCCCAATCGTTGCGGCGCTGGCGTGGCCGTAGCAGCTGGCCTTTGCCATCGTTGGTGAACGGAGTCCCCGCATTGAGAGCGTCGTTCACAAAGTATTCGAAAGCTCCGCCATGGAACTGGTTCGTGCCTGACCGCATGGTGACGTTGAAGAGGCCGCCACCGGCTTGGCCTAGCTCCGCGGCGTAGTTGCTGGTCTGAACGGCGAACTCCTGCATCGCATCGACGCTTCCCTGGGTTTGAGACTGCGCCGAATACCAGCCATTGGTGGCGTCTTGGCCTTCAATGCGCATCGCCTGCGTGTTCGCGGGCAGGCCATTGACGCGGATCGCGACATCCGGACTATAGGTGGTCCCCGGGAGAAGTTGGACGACGGAGTAGGGATTGCGAATTCCGGAAGAACCCGCCGCGGCGCCGATAGACATGACGGGAAGGTTGTTCATCGTGTTGGTTGACACGGTGTGACTGAGCTCGCCGCTCTCAGTCTTGAGCAGCGGAGCGGCCTCGGTGACCGTGACCGATTCCGTGTTCGAGCCCACTTCCAGCACAACATCCACCCGGTAAGTCTCCGCGACGTTAACAGTGATGCTCTTTCGAACGAAGTTCTTGAAACCTGGAACGCTGACTGAAAGCTCGTATTGTCCGGCGGGCAACTGCGCCAGCGTGTAGTTTCCGGTGGCGGAGGTCCCGGCCTGATAGACGGCGCCCGTTTCGACATTCTTGATTTGCACGGGCGCGGCAGCGACGACGGCGCCGGCTGGATCGGAGACCGTGCCCGTAATGGTTCCACGGTCGCTTTGCGCGAGAATCGCGCTCGCGAGCACAAGTCCACAGGCTGCAACTATAAGCTTTTTCATTGAAACTCCCCCTAAGCTGAGTCAGCGACCGACTCTATATCAGCCGTGGGCGGGCGTCAATAGCTCGAAATGGCTGCTTCTGCATGCTGCGCGCGAGAAATGAGGGGCTCCATCAGCGCTAGACCGCTGCTAAAACTGGAACCGCGCGACCAGTTGTCCTTGGCGCGGGTTGCTAAAAACGGTGCCGACGTTGATATAGCCGTAGCCGGAGATGGTCCGGCCGTTGGAGTCTCTGGAAGGCGTCGCCAGGGGATTGGTGGCGGTTGGATTGTTCATTTCCGTCCGGTTGAACATGTTGGTGAACTCGGCGCGGATCTGGAGGCTCGCGCGTTCCTTGATCCGGAAAGCACGGCCGAGGCTGATGTTCTCCACGGGCCTGCGCTGGTAGCGGAAATCGGAGTAATAAGCCGCCGCCGTTCCCCATTGTCCCGGCCCGGGATTGGACCAAGCCGCAGGGTTAAGAACAAACGTCGTGTTGGGATCGAAACAGTGGCAATTGAGATCCTGAGTAAACAGCGGCACGCCGGGGACGCGGTTGAATAACGTGCTCTGGTTGCCGCCGGCGCCGGTCTGGAACAGATAAGTCGCCAAGCTATTCGTGGAAGCCGGCGAAGAAATCGGTAATCCGCTCGCATAACGCAGCAACGCGCCAATCTGCCAGTCTCGAGCGATCCAGGATAGTGCCCTCATGCCGGCTGAACCAGCGCTCCATTTGGGCGTGGTGTAGGAGCCGGAGAAGACGAACTGGAGGGGCTGATCGAACACCGACAAGTCTTTTTGGTTGCGGCGGTTGAAGGCGTCGTTGATGATGACGCCGTCGCCGCGCCCGAAATCGTCCTCCACGCCACTGGTGATTTGCTTCGCCCACGTGAAGGCGGAGCTGAATTCCAGACCTTGAGAGAAGCGCTTGGTGACTTTCGTTTGGAGCGACTCATACCAAGTGTCTCCATCGGGCACCCAGTGCCAATTGGTGATGTTCGGATATTGTGGAAATGGCCGCAGGGATTGCGCGACTGTGGCGCTAGCAGGGAATCCCGGATAGGGGAGCCCGAAGCCGCGGGAAATGGCCACGGCAGAGCTGACGGGAGAAGCCAAAAGCGTGCGATCAGCGCTGTTATTTAGAGAGAGGCCGTATTGGGCCAACGTCGCCGGCATGATGCAGTTGGTGCAAATCAGGCCCGCGCCGTTCCACCACGCTCCGCGATTGCCGACGTAGGTAGCCTCCACGAGCAAGTCGCGGAGGATCTCGCGCTGCACGCCCAGGCTCCATTGAAGTTGCCGGGCCGGACGCCCCGCATTTTGATCCTGCTCTTGGGGCGCCGATCCCAGCAGCCCCGGAGACAAGCCCTGACCTGGATCAAAATTCGGGAAGGTGAGCTTGTAGGGCATCCCGTTTCGCGTTAGAAACGCGGGGTCTCCGTAGGAAGCGGTCGTGTATTGGAACTGCGTAACGGAAGACAAGCCAAGATTGTTATTGTCGGTCTTGTAATAGGACACGCCGGCGCCCACGCGCACGACGGTTTTGGACGTGATCTGATAGGCCAGCCCCACGCGAGGTCCAAAGGCGAACGGGTAGTTTTTGGAGTACTCGCAATTGCAGCGTCCGCCCCCGTAGCCCTCGCCGATGATCGCGCCTGGTCTTCCTCCGGCATTCGGGTTCGGGGTCGAGGGCGAAAAGATCAAATAGTAGCCGTGGCCGTCTCGCAAATACGTGGAAAAGTCGTAGCGCAGCCCATAGTCGAGCGTCAGCTTGCGAGTGACCTTCCAGGAATCCTGAGCGAAAGCTGAGAGTGAATGCGCTCCCATATGATTGGTAACCGGAACGGCAGAAAATCCGCTATCCACGGCGCCCAGGAGAAAACTGGCGTAGGCGTAGCCCACAGTGGAAGGCAGACTCACGCCGTTGAGGGCCGGAAGGCCTGTTTCATTGGGGCTGTAGTTGAGCCATCCGTCGCTATAGGTTTCGTTGAACATCTGATAACCGTTGGCCATCATTTCGCCGCCGAATTTGTACGTGTGGTTGTTGCGTACCCAGGTGAGGCTCGTGTTGGCAGTCGGTTTGCGATAAACGAGATGGATTTGATTTCCAGGGCCAGTCGTGTAGCTCATGCCGCCCTGATTTCCAAGCAGAGTCGAATTTGGAGCTCCGACCACGGCGCCGAGCACGGGAAAGAGAGTCGAATTCGTTCCCGTGAGTCCTAGTTGCGTGGCGGAATTGAAACGATCGCTGTGATCGTTGATTCGAGTGTCGACGAGGCCTGCGCCGAAGTGCAGGAGGAGCGTCGGCGTTAGCGTCTGGTCGAAGTTTAGGCGGTAGGTGTTGGAGTTGACCAGCCGTGGTTGACCGCTGCGGATGGGAGGAGGCAGCGCCCCGTTGTTGGGATTATCTTGGCGGTTGAGCGACCAGAAGCCTGTGATCTTCGACTTGGCGCTGACCTGGTAATCGGCCTTCACCGATGGGATCAAAGTGTATTTCGGGTTTGTATAGGTCGGTAAATAATTATTGATCACGCCGGAGCTGGTGGGCTGCGGAATCAGACTTTGAATCTTCACCGCCACTGGATCGAGATCCGCGGGAGGGATTATGTTGTTCGGAAATGGATTCCGATAGCGCAGTCCGCCTACGAAAAAATCGCTGGATGGATCGTAAATGGTGTTCTCCATCACCGCGCGGCCGATGCCGTCATTTGCCGCGAGCGTCCGGTTAGTGAGGGCTTGACTGAAATCGCCGTTCCGATAGGCCGCCGTCGGAACGGTTCCGCTCACGTTATTGGTGATAGTTGTCTCGCCGAAGTGCTCGAAATTGAAAAAGAAGAAAGCCTTGTCGTGGCCGTTGAAGAGCTTGGGGATGATGACCGGGCCGCCAAGAGAAAAGCCCCAATCGTTGCGGCGCTGGCGCGGCCGTAGCAGGTGGCCTTTGCCGTCGTTGGTGAAAGGAGTCCCCGCATTGAGGGCTTCGTTGACAAAGTATTCGAAGGCTCCGCCGTGGAATTGATTCGTGCCGGAGCGCATAGTCACGTTGAAGAGGCCGCCGCCGGCCTGGCCTAGTTCAGCCGCATAATTGCTGGTTTGAACAGCGAACTCCTGCATCGCGTCGACGCTGCCCTGGGTCTGAGACTGCGCGGAATACCAGCCATTCGTGGCGTCCTGGCCTTCGATGCGCATGGCCTGGGTGTTGGCGGGAAGACCGTTTACCCGGATAGCGACGTCGGGACTATAAGTCGTCCCCGGGAGAAGTTGCACAACAGAGTAGGGATTGCGGATTCCGGAAGAGCCTGCGGCGGCACCGATGGACATGACGGGGAGGTTGTTCATCGTGTTGGTAGCGACCGTGTGGCTAAGCTCACCGCTTTCGGTTTTCAGCAGCGGAGCGGCCTCTGTGACCGTCACCGACTCCGTGTTAGATCCCACTTCCAGCACAACATCGACACGGTAGGTCTCAGCGACGTTGACCGTGATGCTCTTGCGGACGAATTTCTTGAAACCCGGAACGGCGACTGTCAGCTCATACTGTCCGGCAGGCAACTGCGCCAATGTGTAGTTTCCGGTGGCGGACGTTCCGGCTTGATAAACAGCGCCGGTTTCGACGTTTTTGATTTCCACGGCCGCGGCGGCCACCACGGCGCCGGCGGGATCGGAAACCGTGCCGGTGATAGTTCCACGGTCGCTTTGCGCAAGAATGGCGCCCGTGAGCGCGAGGCCGCAGGCTGCAATTGTAAGCTTTTTCATCGAAATTCCCCCAAAGCTGAGTCAGCGACCGACTCTATATCAGCAGCGACCTCGCGTCAATAGCCCAAAATGGGGGCCTCTCCATACAGGCCTGTGGGCTGCACCCAGCGAGGGCGCCAGCGGGTTCGTTTTGGGCGAGAAATCCGTTTTGATTCTGTTCGGGATGGGCTTCGCCCTCGGGAGAAGGACGCACAGACCTGCATGAGGACAGGGATCAGGGAGGTTCCGGTTGCGGAGCGGGGGACGTTCCACTATCCGCCGGCGTTTCGCTTTCTTGAAAGGCTCCGATTGTTCATGATGAACCGTCACGACAAAGCGGGGGCTGCATCCGTGAAGGTCGCGCTGTCGGCGTCGACGACCGAAGCGGCATTCGACAGGCGCTACTGGTACGCAGTCGAACTGCGCGAATTCGCAGTCGAGCTGGGAATTCCGTCAGCGAGCAAGCTTCGAAAAGATCAGATGGAAACGGCGATCAGGCAGGTCCTTCGCACGGGCGAAACAACTTCGACGGCGACTCCAAAGCTGGTCCGGAGAGGACCACGCGATGTTGATCGAGGATTGAAACTAAATCATGCCGTGGTTCATTACACGAGCAATAAGGATACTAAGCTATTCATTGAGCGAGAGGCAGCAAAGATCGAACCGGGCTTTAAACGGGCGTCGGGTACGTGCTATCTGTTGAACCAATGGCGCGAAGAACAGATCGCTGCCGGCCGCAAGATTACGTACCGGGACCTCGTGCTTCAGGCGATCGCGCTGAACAAGAGCAAGACCGGCCCATTGCGGGTTCAATCCGGACGCTACATAAACTTCATTTCAGACTCTATGAGGGATAACAAGGGCGCGTCGCATGCCGATGCGGTGAAAGCATGGCATGAGGTTAAGGCGATGGACGTGCCGAAGACGTATGCGGGATGGGCGCGGGTCGCTAGAAAATAAGTGGGCCTACGGGCGCCACCCGATGCCTCACCAAGTGGCTAAGGACGCCTTCACCGAGCGCATGCGGAAATCGTATAGTTTCCGGCGGCACATGTTAGCGGCCCGATAGACGGCCCGGTTTCCGCATTGTTGATTTCCACCTGCGCACCCGCATCCACCGCGGCGGCGGGATCGGAAACCAGGCCCGTGATGGTCCCGCGATCGCTTTGCGCAAGAATTGTCCCGATGACCGCGAGATTGCGCTGCGCAATTTTATCGGCTGGTGCTACGGCTCGAAGACCGAATGATCCCGTTGGACCGCCTGTGCGACCAAAGAGCGCACGTTTAGCAGGTCCGTGCCGAGCGGTCCGGAAGGGCCGTGCTTTTCCACGATGCCGAAAGGCAGCACACGAGCCCTGAGCCTGTGGAACTGCGTGGATGAAGTCCTCCGCGGTGAGCTCTTCCCAATTTGGCGAAAGGGACTGGGTGGAACAAAGGGGAGCTAATGCCGCGAAGAAGGCGAGGGTTCGAAGGGTGCGCACAGCTTTTTTACTTTGCGCGCACGCCGGCCGTGAAGAAGTCTCCGGGCCTGCCGGACTATAAGCCGGTTTCTGTACCCGCCTCTGTTGCAAGAGAACGGGCGGCAGCCATTCCTCTAGGCCGGAGATTACTCTCCGGCTCAAGCGACCTACCCGGAAGTCGTAACGGAGCGGACCGCTCCTGCTCCCCTATTTGGTCTTGCTCCGCATGGGGCTTGCCCTGCCGGCCGCGTTGCCGCGGCCGCGGTGCGCTCTTACCGCACCTTTTCACCCTTACCGGAACCGGGAATCGGCTCCGGCGGTATATTTTCTGTGGCGCTTTCCGTGAAATTCGCTTTGAGCGAATCCCCCCGGCCGTTAGCCGGCATGCCGTCCTATGGAGACCGGACTTTCCTCTCCCGTTGGCGGGAGCGACTACCCATCCGGCAGGCCCAATTTCAATATAAGCTGTCAGCTCTCAGCTTTCAGCTATCAGCCCCGGAACAAGATCGGGAACTTGCCGGCGGAAGACTACGTCTGTGGCTGCATCGGAGGCACGCCCTTGAAACCAACGGTCTTTCGGATACTCCGGCCTGCGCTGGCCGTGATCTCGACACTGATGGTTTCAGCCGCCTGGCAAAGTTCGCCACATTCGTCTTTCCCAGCTTTCCAATCCCGAGCCCGTCTGGTCTTGTTGTCCTTTCACGTGACGCGCGGCAAGAACTATGTCCGCCAATCTCAAACCTTCCGATGTCGTCCTGCTTGAAGATGGCAAGCCGCCGCGAATTCACCATTTTCGATGCTCCTGGCGCTCAAGACCGTTTGCCTCTTGAGCTCGTGCTCGTCTTCGATACGAATCCGAAGATCGAAGCTCTCTGGGACCGGCGGACGTTTTTCGCTTCATCCCCCAATGGGACGACGCGATATCGCGCGCGATCCTGCAAAAAGGACAACGCCGATGTTTGCATTTCCGATTACCATTGCTCCGGGCAAACGCTCTATCGCTCCACGCCGGCAACGACGGACGCGCAGAAGCTCACGGCCTCGTTCCGAAGTCTGCTCGCGCCGCCACCTTCCTCGAGCCGGGCACGGTAACGGCTCTTACTCTTCCGCCCCAACGAAGGCACGTCGACCCGGGTCCTTACACCAGCGACTACCCGACCAGTCCGTTCTTTCGGGCGAATATCGCGGTTGGCCGATCGAAGCCGCCATTGGAGTCTTAAACATCGAAGCCGCCATTGGAGTCTTAAACGAGGTTTCCGCGGCTCAAGATAGAGTGGCGCGCGCGCTGGTTATGTTTTCCGAAGGAATTGGCGCGACCACCACCATCCCGGAGGACGTGGGCAACCAAGCGCTGGATCTCGGGATTCCGATCTATCCCATCGCGACCAACTACAAGCATCGTATTCGCCGCGTCTTTCTCCCGCGAAACTATTTCCGTATGCACCAATTTGAGGCACTCGGAAAAATGACGGGCGGACGCGCCGGGGAACACGCCTTCATCGACGCCGCCGCGCTGCGCAAGATTCTCGAGAACGTTAAGAGCGATGGTCTCGCGCAATATGTCGTCGGCTTCGCGCCGGCATCCGGCAACGAGGCGCCCAAGCAGCACAGCCTGGAAATCAAACTGGCGTCGAGATCCGCCGGGGCTCTGGAAGGGGGCAAGCGAAGAGCGGTGTATTAGCGGTTGTCAGTTGTCAGTTATCGCTTGTCAGCCGTCCGTTAACGGCCGGCCACTGACTGACGACTGATGATTGGCGACTGACGACTCCGAAGTCGCTCCATTCCTCGCAAACCAGAATCGAGTTGGCCGGATTCTTAACGGAATACTTGAGATTGGCCGATCCAACCAGCCGTCCCAGGTTCTCCGGAAGTTTGTCCCGCAAGGCGGCGACATCCTGTGAAGCGCTGTATTGCACGCCCTGAACCGAATAGCTGTAATACACCAGCGGACCGTCGATTTCGGTAATGAGGGCATCGCCGAGCCGCCCGTGGCGGTGGACGTCCAGTCTCCTGCGGCGTTCACGTTTTTCAGGGTCGCGCCGGGCGGCGCGGATGCCGATCCAGAAAACCAGGATCATGAGGCCGATGGCGAGACAGGCCAAAGCGGCCAGTTGAACGGGGGGCACTGGACGAAATTGTAACGCAGCTTAGCCCGCGACCGAAGCGTCGTGGAATACTTTGTGGTAGTCCTTGAGAAACTGATCGAGCCCTTTGTCGGTGAGGGGATGGTTGAAGAGAGCATCCATCACCTTGAAGGGCATGGTGCCGACGTGTGCGCCCGCCTTGGCGGCCTCGATGACATGTCCGGAGTGGCGCAGGGAGGCGGCCAGAATCTGAGTGGCAAATCCGTAGTTCTTGTAGATGCCGACGATGGCTTGAATCAACTCCATGCCGTTCCATCCGGAGTCGTCGATGCGTCCCACGAAAGGACTGACGAAATAGGCGCCGGCTTTGGCCGCCAGAATGGCCTGCGCGGCGGAAAAGCACAGAGTGACGTTGACGCGGATGCCTTCGCGGCTCAATTTGGCACAAGCGCGGATGCCGTCGCGCGTCAGGGGAACCTTCACGACCACGTTCTTATGAATCCGGGCAAGCTTGCGGCCTTCCGCCAGCATGTCGTCGGTGGCGGTGGCCACCACTTCCGCGCTCACGTCTCCATCGACGATGTCGCAGATCTTACGGATCTGCTCCTCGATCGGCACGCCTTCCTTCGCGATAAGCGTCGGGTTGGTGGTGACTCCATCGAGGATTCCCCAGGAAGCGCCGGTCTTCAACTCTTCCAGATTCGCAGTGTCGAGAAAGAATCGCATGCCAAGCTCCGAGGTCGAGTATAGCATCGCTGCGCTGTTCGTTCGTATATAATGGATTAATTTCTGGCCCGCCGGGCGGTAAAGGATTAGCAGCGAACGAAGTCTTGGCCCGGTGAAGCCGCGGCTTCCGCCGAGGCAGACCGCGCGGCCCCATGACATGTTCGCGAGCGCATTTACACCTGGGCTGTTTCTAGCCACCGGACTGTCGTCCGTGATGAGCCGTCTGAGGTACGCGCTCACGGACGACACCTTCAAAGGAATCCATCGCCTGGTGTTTTTCGATTGGGCGATGATGGTCCCCTATTTTGGGCTCCTGATCGTCCTTTCGTTCTACGGCCTGCATCGCTATGCGATGATCCGCGGATACCTCAAGCACCGCGCGAAGTTCACCGGGGAGCCCCGCCGGCGCTTCGACCAGTTGCCGCGCGTGACCATCCAGCTTCCGATTTATAACGAGCAGTATGTGGTGGAGCGCCTGTTGGAAGAGACGGTGCGGATCGACTACCCCCGCGACTTGCTCCAGATCCAAGTGCTGGACGACTCCACGGACGAAACGGCTCCGTTCACCCAGCGTCTGGCAGTCGAATACCGCGAGGCGGGATTCCCGGTCGAGTACATTCATCGTGACAATCGCCGCGGGTTCAAGGCCGGCGCGCTACAGGAAGGCTTGAAAACCGCGACCGGAGAACTGATAGCTATTTTCGACGCGGATTTCCTGCCTCCGCGCGATTTCCTGGAGCGCACCGTGCATTTCTTCGCCGAGCCGAACGTCGGAATGGTGCAGACGCGCTGGGGTTATTTGAACCGGCACTACAACCTGCTGACGGAGGTGCAGGCGATGCTGCTGGACGGGCATTTCGTTATGGAGCACGTAGCGCGCGCCGGCGCTGAGCTGTTTTTCAACTTCAACGGCACGGCGGGGATTCTGCGCAAGTCTATGATCGAGGATGCGGGCGGCTGGCAGCACGACACTCTGACCGAGGATTCGGATCTGAGCTATCGGGCGCAGCTAAAAGGATGGAAATTCGTTTACGATCCGACCGTGGAATGCCTCTCCGAGCTGCCGGTGGAAACCTACGGATTCCAGGTGCAGCAATCGCGCTGGGCGAAGGGTCTGACGCAAGTAGCCAAGAAGCTGCTCATCCGTATTCTCCGCTCCGATCAACCTTTCCGCGTAAAGCTGGAAGCGTTCTTTCACCTCACCCCGAACATTTCGTATCCGCTGATGATCGGAGTGAGCGCCCTGATTCTGCCGGTGATGATCGTGCGCTTCTATCAGGGCTGGTTTCAAATGCTTTGGATCGATGTGCCTCTGATCGCAGCGTCGTTTTGGTCGATATCGGCGTTTTATATGGCGGCGCACCGCGCCCTGTTTCCCAAGACCTGGAAGCGCGGGTTCCTGTTTTTGCCGGCGCTGTTGGCGGCCGGCGTGGCGCTGACCATTATCAATTCGCGCGCGGTCATAGAAGCGCTTATCGGCTACCAGACGGAATTCGTGCGCACGGCGAAATACGCGATCGGCGACAAAGAGCGAGTCAGGCTGCGCGAGATCAAATACCGGCGGCGCAGTGGGTGGCTTCCCTACGCCGAGATCGCGGCGGGCAGCGCTTTCCTCTGGATTACGGTGTACGCGATCAATTCCATGAACTACCTGGCGGCGCCGTTCCTCCTGCTTTTCGTGGGCGGCTATTATTGGGCCGGTTTCACGACGCTATGGCAGGAGCACCAGGGCAAGCTCGCATTCGAGCGCCAGCGGGAGCTGGCGGCGGAGCAGGCGGAAGCATAAGTCTCTCGCAAAGCTCGCGGAGCACGCAAAGGAAGTTCTTTGCACTACTAGACCTGAAAATCCTCGTGAGCCGCGACGATTTTCGTGGAGCACGCACTCTTGCGTGCCGCGTCGAGACTCGTCTCGACGCCTGCCGAGTCTTCGCCAGAGCCAGGCCTCGGCACCAGTGTCGAGGCGGCAGGCGCGAGTGCCTGCGCCACCGCATTGGTTGCGGCTCCGCTGCTTTGCGCCTTTGCGAGAGTATCTATCGCCCTTCCCGCAGCTCGTCGAGCGGCTGGTAGTTGTGCAACAGATCCTGGTATCCGTTCATCGCCAGCCGACAGGCGAGATCCGTTCCTGCGAATCGGGCGCGATGCCAGGTTTGCGCGGGCGTGTAAACGATGTCGCCCTGATCGGCGATGAAGATCGGCAGTGAGCCGATTTTGTATTCGATTTTGCCCAAGAGCACAATCCAAAACTCGGGCGACGCTTCGTGAAAATGGCCCTTGTCGTTTTCCGCGGCAGGTCTTTGCTTTTTCGGGTCGCCGATGATGATGTTGGCGACGGCGCGGTCGTCCGCGATGAAGCGCCGCTGCTTTTCGGTTCCCGCCACTACCGCGTTGAAATCGATATACGGTTTGTTGCCCTGATCGTATTTGCCTTTTCCACTAATGCGAACTTTGACGAAATTGAAGCCGGGAATCGCCTCCGGAGTTTCGTCGATAGGGTACATCGTCTGCGCGCCGGCGATGTTCACTTCCAGCCGAAGCGAAGGCTTGTCGCCGACGGTCTCGAGGCTGAAGACGTTGCGGTAGGGAACCTGCACCAAATATCCTTTCGACGCGACAAACGGCTCCTGCCCTTCGATGGTGAAACGGATTTGGCCGTCCTGCACGATCCACCAGGCGCGGTTGTCCGGATGAAATTGCCGGGGCGTCTTCATGCCGGGAGCCATGGAAATATAGTCGGCGTGGAGCAGCTTGTCGCTGGCGACGGTTTCGCTCCAGTTGGCCTGGCCCTTGTGTTTGGCTACCAATTCGGACAGACGCCAAATCGGCTTGTTGGGAGCCGTCCAAGCAGCGGGCTGCGCGGGCACGGGGGCCCAGGCGAGTTGCTCACGCTCCTGAGCGGGAAGAACTGAGAACAAAGCTACCAGACCAGCCACGGCGAGCACGGATTTCCACATTCGCATTCGCGACGACTCCTCTCTGACGCTCTCGTTACGATATCACCGCGCTGCGGCGGCGTAAATCGCAGGGAATTAGCGCGGCTTACTTTTCTTTTTCGAATTCACGAAGCGGTAAGCGCCGGAAAGCAGATCTAGCAGAGCGTCGCGCGTGATGCGAGACATTCGGACCAGGACCATCGGGTAACGGACATAATGATCGGTTACATAGTAGACATCCGGAGCTTCCGCCAGCAGCGCCGCGCGCTGGTCGAGGTCAATGCGCACGGCCAGTGAGCCCGGTTCGGCAGATTTATGGACGGGTTGGCAGGTAAAGAGCTTCCCGCCGGCTTTGAGGGCGAAGGCTCCCCGGGTTGTGCTCTCCTCAACGCCAGGAAACTTCAGAGCAATTTCTCGAACGGCGTCGAGGTCAACGGGGCGGCGCGCCATAACGCGCCAGTCTATCAATATGTTTCCACCGCCGGCGCGCTGGCGGTGCGCGACTTCCAGCGCGCGTGATACACCAGCGCTCCGGTGACGACGGTGGCTATCGCGGCGAGCGAAATGAAAGGCTTTAGCTGGAGGCCATAAAACGTCATCCACGCCCCGATGGCCAAGAACAGTGCGGGGAACAGAGGATAACAGAAGCTCACCATCCGCAGCTTTTGCCATCCGGGTCTTCGGCGGAACAGGAACAGGGAAGCAACGCTCATAACCGCGAAGAAATTCAACGTGAAGCCGATGTAGATGACGAGCTGGGGAAACGGCGTCATGGTCATCAACATCGCGCAGATGGCTTGCGCCACGATGGCGATGGCTGGCGTGTGCCACTTGGGGTGCACGCGGGCGGCGGCGGCGGGAAAGGCGCCGTTCTTGGCCATGGCGTAATAGACGCGCGGGCCGATGGTGACCATGGCGTTCACAGTGGCCATCAAGGAAAGAGCCATCAGTGCGCTGAAAATTCCAGCCACCTGCGGGCCGAACAGGCGGGACGCGGCGAACGCGGCTACAGCGAGTTTGCCCTTCATATCCTCGAGCGGCGCGCCGTAAATGAAAACCACATTGAGCGCGAGGTACAGCACGGCGACGATTGACGTCCCTATGGCCAAGGCTGCCGGCAAAGTACGAGCCGGCTGGCGTAATTCCTCGGCCACATAAGTAGCCGCGTTCCAACCGCTATAGGCGACGTAAATCCAGAACAGGCTGATGGCGAACTGTGCCACTAGGGGAGTGGAAACGTCGCGGACGGCCGCGCGGGTGAAATTCGCCGCATCGCCCTGTCCTGAGACGAACGCCAGGCCGACGAAAACCGCAAGCACCGCGACTTTGAGCACGGTGAGGACGTTCTGCACTCGCGCGGCTCGCTGGACACCGAGGAGGTTCAGGACAGTGAACAGAGCCACGAGCGCGCAGGCTACTGCCTGAGCCCATCCGAATTGAAGAGTCCACTCGCCCGACCCGGCAAGCACGCGCGCGTTTTCAGGCCGGAAGCGCTGGTCGAAATGCCCAAGGTATCCCGAGAACGCCAAGGCGACGGTGGCGATGGGGGCCGAAAAGCCGGCGAAGAAGGAAGCCCATCCGGTCATAAAACCCCACGTCGGGCCGAACGCGCGGGTGAGATAAACGTACTCGCCGCCGGAGCTAGGGAAGTTGATGCCGAGCTCGGCATAGCAGATGGCGCCGAGGAAGGCGGCGGCTGCGCCGACGATCCAGCTCCACAACACGAGCGAGGGCGAGCCTAGTTGACCGGCGAGAAATCCCGTGCTCGTGAAGATGCCGGTGCCGATCATGTTCGACACCACCAGCGCAGTTGCGCTGACCACACCGAGTTGGCGGAGAAGCGCGGGGTTAGAGGACGCCAAACTCTATTTTAGCCGCACAGTCGGGCGGCCTCCTCATGCCCCCAAAGAGTGACTGCTGCCCGCCTTCGTTGTGCGGCTGTTACCTAGACAAGCTTGCGGGATTCAATTCGCGTCCGGCCTCTCCAGCCGGTCGATCCTTAGATTGTCCACAGGAGCCTTGTTCGCTTCCAAACTGAGCCCAAGCTTCCGAATATCCGAGAAAATCGACCAGGAGGACCAATCGCTCACGACAGCTTTGGCTGCTTCCAGATCGAGCTGGGGAAGGTCCCGCAGGCTCCGCAGCTCCAGATTAAAGTCGTACACGCCGGTCAAGCTCGTTGCATCCACCACCGGGCGATCCAGGCGGCCCGTCAGGAACGCGGCGAAGCGCCACATGGTCATGTTGCGAAACATCACTCCGTCCGGCGTAAGCGCGCTGGTCGCCATTCCGCGGTCGGAAGCAGACTCCTGAAGCTTCGCCCCATCTTTGAGCACCGCCAATCTATAGACTGGCTGAATCCTCGACTCATGACTTAGGCTGAGCTTGAACCGGTCCTGAAGCAGCGCCTGAAGCATCAGCATGAGCTGCTCCCTGGAGGCGGCGTGCTCCGCTTTGCCTTGAATGTCGTAGGTTTCCGAAAGCAGATCTCCAATCCGGGAGTCCAAAGCGGTAATCCGCGCGTATGGAATTTGATAGGCTTCGGCGATGATGCGGGTCAGGGAAACTCTGGAGTAGTCGATTCCTGCAGAGTTCACACGAACGAAGCTTCGTGTGGCGGCATCTCGGTTCGGTTTTACGGAAGCGACTTCGAACGCGGGGCGAATCTCTTGGGCGAAGGCGATCCAGCGGGCGGCGGAGGAAGAGGCAACGGCAACCCCGATTAACGCGGCAGCGAAGAGGCCGCCTAAAAGGCGGCTGCAGCCAGGATTGGCCGCCCTACGCGTGAGCAGCGTCTCGATTCGGTCGCCGAGGCGGGAGCCACCGCCCAGAATGCCCACGGCTAGCAACTCAGTTCGCATCAGGTTTCTCCGCGTGGTCGATGACGAGGACTCCGACCGGACCTCTTGTGGACTCTAGCCTCAGACCGAGCTGTTCCTGCAAAGCCGTGAATAGGGACGGGCCGTTGGGATCCGGTGGTGGAGGCCCCGGATCGTCTGGCGGACCTGGCGGACGCAATTGGAACTGGCCCAGTTCGGGCGTGTACTGTAGCGTGAAATCGTATCTGCCAGTCAGGCCGGTTTTGTCGATCACGGAACGGCTCAGCGCTTGTGCGAGATCCTGGGTCAGAATGTCCATTGAAGCTGCCATGCCCTGGAGTCTCCCAGGACCCGTACTTCCGATGCCTTTCGGGCCGGCCCGCGTCGTATCCGCCTCCTTCAGCTTCGAGCCGCCTCTCGCAACCACAAGCTCGTACACCTGTTCTTCCTTCGTTTCTCGGTGCACGGCGAGCTTGAAGCGCTCTGCCAAAAGCTGCTGAAGCATCGCTCTCATCACCTGTATTCCCGCTGGACCACGCGGAATGGGAGTCGCGCTATCCGGCTTGCCTTCGACGCTATACCTGTCGGAATCGAGCCATTTCGGTCCTCCTGAGATCTGGTGCTCTCTCAGGTCATAGGCGAAGCCGACAAGCTGCTTTAGCGTGGCGTCCGTGGCGATGAATTCACCGTTTCGGGTGCCGCTGAAGTGGCTGCGGAGGTCGAGATCCGCCGGTTTGATCGAGGCTACCTCGAACGTGAGTTGTTGCGCGAAGGCAATCCAGCGGGGCGCGGAAGAAGCAGCGACGGCAACCGCCATTAACGCGGTGGCTAGGAAGCCGCCTAAAAAGCGGCTGCAGCCAGGAATGGCCGCCCCACGCACGAGGAGCGTTTCGATGCGATCGCCAAGGCGCGATCGGTCACCGAACACGCCCAACGCCAACAGATCAGTTCGCATCGGGCTTCTCCGCGTGATCGATGACGAGGACTTCCACCGGACCTTTTGCGGATTCCAGCTTCAGCCCGAGCTGCTCCTGCAAAGCCGTGAACAGGGACGGGCCAGATGAATCGGGCGGCGGAGCGGCATCCTGTGCATTGGCCGGCGGCCCCAGATCGGCAGTGTACTCGAGGGTGAAGTCGTATTTTCCGGTAAGGCCGGTCTTGTCGATCACAGACCTACCCAGACGACCCGCAAGAACGCGAACAAGCATCGGTACTCTTGCCGCCGTGCCGACGATCCTTCCCCGCTCCGTGTGAAGACCGGATTGGCCGTCATTGGCGGCATCCGGAACTTCCTTCAGCTTGCGGCCCCCCTGGGCAACCACCAGCTCGTATACTGGCTCCTGCCTTGTCTCCCGATGCACCGCGAGACGGAAGCGCTCTTCCAACAGGGACTGGATCATAGGCCGGATCTGCGAAAAGCCCGCTGGGCCGGGTGCAATCTCGATGGCGCTGCCGGGTCGGGCGTCTATGTCGAATCGCGCGGAAGCGATCCAGCCCGGGCCTCCCGAGATCTGGTGGTCTCGTAGATCGTAGGCTTCGCTGATCAATTCCTTCAAAGTCACGCCCTTTGTGGTAAATCGGCCGCCGGGGCCGCTCAGGATCGATTCCCGTTCATCGTTGGGATCGGTTTGCTTGATTGATGCCACCTCGAACGCGGGTTGCTGCGCGAAGGCGATCCAACGAGGGGCGGAGCTAAATGCGACGGTGATGGCGATAAGCGCGGTCAGGAAAGAGCCGGCCAAAAGCCGGCTGCGGGCACGATTGCGCGCCCCACGCGCCAGCAGCACTTCAATTCTTTCGCCCAAACGAGAACCGCCGCCGAAGATTCCGGCGGCCAGGGCTTCCCCCTGGAGTTGCTTGCGGCGCGACCACCGGAGCTCGGATAATCGCGCCAGGCTCTGGGCGTAGGGACGCGCGGCTCCCGTCCGAGCCACCACCCAGTCGTCGCAGGCCATTTCGCGCTCGTGCTCGATCTGCCGCAGAATCCACCAGGCAGCGGGATGCAGGGCTAGCGCCGCGCCCATGAGATGCGCGATCAAGTTCCACCAATCGTCGCGGCGAGCCAGATGCGCGTATTCGTGCAGCAGCACGTATTGGAGCTCCTGCTCCGTGATTTCGTCCTGGAGCGATGCCGGCAGAATTACCGCGGGGCGTAAGAAGCCGACGGCCATGGGCGAGACGACTTCATGAGAGAGGAGCAGGGACGCCGGCCGCTTGTTCTCCGGGAGCGGCAACGAAGAGGCCGCCGCCCGCCGCTTCACGCCGCGCAGATAGAAGTAGCTCCGCGCGATCTCGGTCATGCGGTAAAGAAAAACCGCGGACCAGATGCCGAACATCCAGATGGGCCAGCGGGCGCTGCGCTCTTCGCGCAGAGTAATGATGGCCGGCGCATCTTCCGCAGCCGGCAAAACCGGCCGCGTCACGGCCCGCGCGGGGGCTGAAGCCCCCGTTGCAGGCTGAATCCTGCTCCACCGCAGCCGCGGAGCGGCGGGCAGAACCACTACGATGCCCAGCACTGCCCACCAAATCGCGTAGCGAGTGGCCGCGTTCATCGCCAGTTTCATTCGCCGCGCGAGCTTGAGCGCGAGCCAAACCAGAGCCACTACGATCACGGCCTGCCAAAGGCTGTTCAGCACGGCAACCAGAATCGGAACCAGACTATTCATGCGGTTTCTCCTCTAGCAACGCGCGGATGCGATGGAGTTCCTCCTCGCTCAGCTTCTCGTCGTCCAGAAGGTTCAACACCAGCGCCTCCGCGGAATTGCGGAAGAACCGGTCCATCAGGTATCGCAATGCGCTGCGGCTGGCAAGCTCGCGGCTCACCGCCGGGCGGTAAACAAAGGCCCGCCCTTCCCTGGGCTTGCGGTGCTTGACGTAGCCTTTATTCTCCAGAATGCGCATGGTGGTCAGCACAGTGTTGTACGCCAGATTCAGGTCTTTCGGCAGAGCCTCGGCGACCTCCGCCACGGTGGCGGCTCCTTTTTCCCAGAGCACGTCCATCAGGCGGAGCTCAGCTTCGGTGAGGTGGGGCGATTTCTTGCGGGCCAACCGGCGCTCCTTAAACTATGGAATTAAGACACAGCCCGATTATAGGGCGCTGCCCGGCGCATGTCAACTACAAAATTAGGAGATGGAGGAGTGGGGCAACCTAAGAATCTTGGCCCGCTGCGGCGATTTCGGTGGGGCCTGGCTTTCAGCCTGCCGCTGGGTTTTGCCCGGCGTTTGGTTGCGGCTCCGCTGGTCTGTGTGGCCTCCCATCCGACCGCGCAGACGACGCAAACCGATCGCCTGCGCCACTCTACCGCACGAATAGCCGCAGAACGCTAGATCCAGCGACGCCTGTAAGCGCGGGAACGAACGCGGGTCTCGGGCCGCTTCTGCGCAGCTCGCCGTGAATCGCGTGACCGCCCAGATACAGGAAGCTTCCGCCGGCGATCGCCAGCAAAATGTGCAGACCCTGGGCGCCGAAGTAAGGCGCGAGTGCGGATTCCAAGCCCGCGCCCGCCAACGTCGCGGCTTGCGCCGCGGCGCACCAGACCAGAGCCCCCGAACGCCCCGGCATGGCGGCGCGAGCGATCACTCCCAAAGCCAGACCTTCCGGAATCTTGTGTGCGGCGATGCCCAGGCCGAAGGCGGCTCCGAGGCCGGAGGCGGCATTCTGGCCCGCCATGAGGCCCCATCCGTCCAGAGCGCTATGGAGCGCGGCCGCGGCCAGCAAGGGCGTGGCGAAACCGTGCAATCGGGTCGAGCAGTGGTCGTGATCGTGTCCGGGGGCGCAAGCCGGACAGACGGGATAGACGTACCGGTCGATCAGCGCCAAAGCCCCGGCCCCGCCCGCAATCCACGCCAACGCCGCCGGCCAGTGAAAGAAATCCGCCATTTCCGGAAGCAGCCAAAAGAGGGCCACACCCATCAGCACGCCGCCGCCGAAAGGAACCAAGCGCCTCGCGCGCGGCGATGCCTCCCCTCCCTCCAGCCACACTCCTGCCGCGGCGCTGCATACAGCCACGGAAAACACAACAAAAGTTAAGAAAAGCCCCACTTGTTCCCGAGTATACTATTTGCTTGGTCCCATCTTGTAGGAAAGAAGCCGCACAAGGGAGCCTGGCGGCGGCGCTTGATGGCGCTGGCCGTTCTTTGTGTGAGGGCCGTGGGCGGCCCGGTGCGGCTCGTAAGGAATTATCCGCACGACGGGTTCTCTCCGCGGCGGCCGGCGGCGCGACGCTTTCGCGCCGTTGGAACCGCGGGCGGCCCTGTGCGGCTTTGAGAGGTTATGTCCACTCCACAAACCACGCGCAGGTCGTTCTATCTGTACACGATCAATCTGCTGACAGGCCTTGTTGCCGTGGCGGCGGCGATTCCAACGGCGGTTTATCTTCTGCTGCGTCCCAAAAGCAGAGATGCTACCAATTGGATCGAAATCACTGATCTCTCCAGGCTCCGTGTGGGCCAGCCGGAAGAAATCGTTTATAACCGCAAGCGGACAGATGGCTGGCGCCGCGTCGAGGAAAAGACCAGTGCTTGGCTGGTGCGGACGAGGGAGAATTCGGTGGTCGCCTATAATCCCGCCTGCACTCACTTGGGATGCGCCTACCACTGGGACGCCAGTTCGGCGGAATTCGAATGTCCCTGCCACGGCTCGGTGTTCTCGATCGACGGCAAGGTGACGGCCGGGCCGGCGCCGCGGCCGCTGGATCGGTATCCTTCGAGAATCCAAGGCGGCGCCGTTTTCATCAATCCGGAGAGTCCGAAGGAAAGCGCTTAGCACATGTTGCGAGCAATTCCAAAGTTTATCGACGAGCGCACCGGCCTGATTTCGGCGATCCGCCATTTCCTGGATGAGGATATTCCCGCGTCCGCCGGCTGGCATCAGGTGCTGGGGAGCGTGGCTCTGTTCGCGTTCCTGTTGCAGATTTTCACCGGATTTCTCCTGGCTTTGAACTACGCGCCGACGCCGGGAGAAGCCTGGGACAGCTTGCGGTACATCGTTACGCAGGTCGCCGCCGGAAGCATCATACGCGCCATGCACCACTGGGGCGCCAGCCTGATGATTATCGTGGTCGTCCTGCATATGGCGCAGACTTTCCTATGGGGCGCCTACAAGAAGCCGCGGGAAGCCACTTGGATCGCCGGGGTTCTGCTGCTGCTTTTGACGCTCGCCTTCGGCCTGAGCGGCTATCTTCTCACCTGGGATAACCGCGCCTATTGGGGAACCATCGTCACGACACGGATCATGGGTCTGGCGCCGGGAGGGTCGGTTCTGTTGCGCATGCTCGGAGCAGAGGGGGGCGGCATTGGGCGAGTCGCTTTCGCGCGTTTCTATGCCGCTCATGTGACGCTGCTGCCGCTCCTCACCCTGGGCTTGATCGTCTTACACGTTTATCTGGTTCGCAAGCATGGCGTCACCCCCGCTCCCGGCGACGAACTGCTTGCGAAGAAGAAATTCTTCCCCGAGCAAGTCTTCCGCGACACCGTGGCGATCTTCGTCTGGTGCGTGGCGTTGGGATTTATGGTGGCGCTCGTGAAGGTTCCTTTGGGCCGCATCGCGGATCCCACCGACACAAGCTATGTTCCCCGCCCCGAGTGGTATTTCCTGTTTCTCTTTCAATTCCTGAAATTCTTCCAGGGTCCGCTGGAGGTGTTCGGGGCCGTAGTGCTGCCGGGCATCGCGGTGGCGGCTCTCGCGCTTATGCCGTTTATCGACCGCAGCGCCGTGGTGAAAATCCAGCGTCGCTTTGCCGCAATTTCGGTGGCCTGCGTCGCAGCGCTTGGCTGGACCGCTCTCACCGCCACTGCCGTCGCCACGACCCCGCGCCAGCCCGATGAGGACGGAACTGTCGAAGCCGCGGCCTGGCAAAGGATCCCGGCTTCACAGCTCGCCGGCATCGGTGTGTTCCGCCGGGAAAATTGCAGCAATTGCCACACCCCGGGCCGCTCCCAGCCCGCGCCGGATCTGACCGCCATTGTGGTGGACAAAGATGCGAACTGGATGAAGAACCACTTCAAGACTCTCTCCGACATGGAAATCGGCGCACTGGTACAGTTGTTGACCAAGCGCACCGACGATACAACGGAGGCGTGCCTGAAAGCCCCTGATGAAGCTGTGCGCGGGGCGATGATCTACCACGCCAACCAGTGCTCCTCCTGCCACACATTGAATGGCGAAGGCGGCGACGTCGGACCGGTCCTGAACGGCTTGAGGCTGCGGCACGACCGCGAGTGGGTGAAAGCCCATTTCTCCGCGCCAGATAGGTTCACGCCCGGCTCTGAGATGCCGGCTTTCAATTTCAACCCCGACGATCTCGAGCGCATCACCAACTACGTGATGTCCATACCCAAGCTGTAAGCTTACAGCCTCGCAGGCTGCAAAACCTATGGCCCGGGCCTTATTTGTGCGCGTTCTTGTCCTGGATGTGGATTTCCAGGAGTTGGGCAATGCGGTCCACGCGTGTTGTCAGCGCGGTTAACTGGCCCGCTGCCTGCGCGACTTGGTCAGCGATCTTCTGGACCTGGCCGGCTGTCTGCGCGATCTGGTCGGCGACCTTCTGAACCTGGCCTGTGAGTAAGACCTGCGCACTGAGCAGCTGCTTGTGCTCTTCGCGAAATTGAACGTGATCCGAGATCAGCAGTTCGAGGGCTTGCTCGATGCGGTTCAGGCGCGTGCTTCCGTTGTTTTCTGACATAGAGGCGCAGGATTTGCTGTCTATTATCCCACCGGCGCGCCCTTGGGTTCAGGTTTCAGCAGCCCGCGGAGCCTAAACACAAATTTCGCGGCTCATTGTACTACGCGCGGATTTAGAGCGCTGTTGATCTGGCCGAAATTGAGCCAACGGGCCAAGCAGTCTTCGTTGACACCAGCGATGCGCTGTGATGTGATCGTTGTGCCATTTATTGATCGTTGTGCCATTTATATGGGAGGCGGATCAGGGAGGAAGACGTTCCGTTCAGCGGTCATCGCGCTATTCGGTTGCCTGGCTGGATGCCTTCCCGATATAGCGCAAGCCGCGCCCCCATCTGCTGCGGCCGAGCGCGCGCTGCTCGATCAATACTGCGTCGTCTGCCACAACGACCGGGCCAGAACCGCCAATCTCTCCCTGCAAAACCTGGACCTCGCCACCGCTGGCGATCACCCTGAGCTATGGGAAAAAGTCGTGCGCAAGCTTCGCGCGGGCATGATGCCGCCGCCGGGTATGCGGCGGCCGCCGCTTGCGGAATACGAAGGGCTCCGCGATTGGCTGGAGGCGGACATCGACCGCAAGGCGGCGGGCCATGTGAATCCGGGCTCGGTCGTACTCCATCGCCTCAATCGCGCCGAATACGCCAACGCGATTCGCGATCTGCTGGATTTGGAAATCGATCCCGCGACTTTTCTACCGCCCGACGATTCCGCCCGCGGCTTTGACAATATCGCGGGTTCGCTCACCCTCTCGCCCACGCTGCTGGAGGCTTACATGACGGCGGCGACCCGAATCGCCCGCATGGCGGCGGGTTATTGGAAGACGCCCACGGAGGCCGCCTACATCGCAGCAGCCGATACTTCCCAAACCCAGCACCTCGAAGGGCTGCCTCTGGGAACGCGCGGCGGACTGCTGGCTCGCCACACCTTTCCGGCCGACGGCGAATACAAGTTTTCAATCCAGAACTTCGGCGTGGGCAAATTCATTCCCGGCGAGCAACTGGAGCTTGTCATTGACGGCGAAAGAGCGAAGCTATGGGACTACGTTGGCGTTGGGTTGAACACCGGAATGAACGCCGATGTGGACGGAACGCTGGAGGCGACCATTCCGGTAAAGGCCGGCACGCACACGGTCGGCGCGACGTTCTTAGCCACGAACTACCGGCCCAGCCTCGACCTGATCCGCCACTACGAGCGAACTTCGCTCGAGAACAACAGCATCCCTCAGATGCAGAATTACCCGGTGATCGGATTTTTGAGAATCCAAGGGCCGTTCAATCCGACGCGCCCCGAGGATTCCCGCAGCATCCGCAAAATGTTTACATGCCGTCCCACACAGGCCGGCCAAGAGGATGCATGCGCGAAAGAGATTCTTTCCACGCTCGCGCGGCGCGCGTTCCGCCGGCCGGCCGATCAGGCGGATCTGGAGCGGCTGACGGGCTTTTACCAGGAGGGCCGCCGCGAAGGAACCTTCGAAGACGGAATCGAACTGGCGCTGCGGAGATTGCTGGCGAGCCCCCAATTTCTGGTGCGGATCGAGAAAGAGCCGGACAACATTGCTCCCGGCCAGCCTTACCGCATCACGGACCTGGAATTGGCTTCCCGCCTTTCTTTCTTCTTATGGTCGAGCATTCCCGACGACGAATTGATCCAGCTTTCGAGCCAGGGCAAGCTTCACGATCCGGCGGTGCTCGAGCGGCAGACGCGAAGAATGCTCACCGATCCGCGATCTAAAGCATTAGTTGAGAATTTCGCCGATCAGATATTGTATTTGCGAAATTTGCCGGCGACTTCACCGGACGGCGTATACTATCCCAACTGGGACGACGAGCTGCGCAAAAGCTTCCGCCGCGAGACCGAGCTGCTGTTTGAGAGTGTGATGCGCGAGGACCGCAGCGTGGTGGATTTACTTACTGCGGATTACACATTCCTGAATGAGCGGCTCGCCCAACACTATGGCATTCCGGGGGTTTATGGCTCGCAATTCCGTCGCGTCCCCCTCGGACCGGAGTTAGACTACCGGAGGGGCTTGCTTGGCCAGGGAAGTTTTCTATCAGTCACGTGGGTGCAGAACTTTCGCACGTCGCCGGTCAAACGCGGCGTGTGGGTGCTGGAGAACATTCTGGGCACGCCGCCGCCGGAGCCGCCGGCGAACGTTCCGCCGCTCGAAGACACAAAAGCGGGGCACGAAGGAATCCTGACTCTGCGCGAGCAGATGACCATGCACCGGAAAATGGAGCCCTGCGCGAGTTGCCATAAGCTGATGGACCCCATTGGCTTCGCGCTTGAGAATTTCGACGCGGACGCAAAATGGCGGGTGAAGCAGGGAGGCGATGGTGGCGTCCCGATTGACGCATCGGCCGAGCTGTGGGATGGGACCAAGGTGAACGGGCCGGTGGAATTGCGCCAGGCGCTACTGCATTATTCGCCGCAGTTTGTCCGCATGACTACGGAAAAGCTGATGACGTACGCGCTGGGCCGTGGAGTGGAATATTACGATATGCCGGTGATCCGCTCGATTGTGCACGATGCCGATAAAAGCGGCGACCGGTTTTCTTCGATTCTGCTGGGCGTCATCAAGAGCGCACCGTTTCAGATGAGGACAAAATCGGAATCAGAACCGCGACCGTGAGGGAGCGGTCACCAGACTTACAGAGCCGCGACCGTGAGGGAGCGGTTGATAGGGAGGCCAGGTAAATGGTGATTCGAAAGAAACACATTCCCCGGCGCACGTTTTTGCGCGCCACCGGCGTCACGCTGGCATTGCCGCTGCTCGATTCAATGGTTCCCGCGCAGACGCCCTTGAGCAAGACCGCAGCGAACCCGCCGCGCCGCTTCGTCGGCATCTGGCATCCTCACGGCGCCGCGCCCGGATATTGGAGTCCGCTTCAGAAAGGCTCCGACTTCGAGTTTTCCTTCATCACGAAGCCGCTGGAGCCTTTTCGCGATCGCGTGGTGCTCATCACCGGCCTCGACATGCCTGAGGCGATGGCCACCACCGAAGAGCCCGGGGGTGATCATGCGCGCGGCGCCGTCTTGTTGTCCGGCGCGCGCCCGCGAAGAAACGCCGTCAGTCCTTACTTGGGTGTGACCATCGATCAACTGATCGCCCAGAAGCATGGCCAGGATACGATCCTGTCGTCGCTTCAACTGGGAGTGGAGGACTCCGGCAACTTTGGCAATTGTAATTGGGGCTATAGCTGCGCTTACACCAATTCGATATCGTGGTCTGCGCCGACGCAGCCGCTGCCGGCGGAGATCAACCCGCGCGTCGCCTTCGAGCGCTTATTCGGCGACGGCGCGAGTGCTCAGGAGCGGCTGGCCGGACGCAAGCAAAACGCCAGCATTCTGGATTCGGTGACCCGCGAGATTTCCTCTTTCAAAAAAGATTTGGGCCCGGCCGACAAAGGCCGGTTAGACGCTTATACCGAGAACATTCGCGAACTCGAGCGCCGAATCGAGATCGCGATGAACAGCTCCGTCAAAGAGCCGACCGGCGAAATTCCGTTCGGGCTGCCGCAGAGCAAGCATGTCCATTTCCGGCTCATGTACGATTTGATGGCGCTGGCCTTCGAGGGCGACATCACCCGCTCTGCCACCTTTATGCTCGGGCGCGATCTTTCCGGCGCGAGCTTCCCCGAATCCGGATTCAACGGCGGCTGGCACGGTACGTCGCATCACGGCGATAAGCCCGAAAACATCGCCAACTACTCCAAGATGAACCGCTATCACGTACAGAACCTGGCCTATTTCGTTGAGAAGTTGAGCAAGCTTCGCGAGGGCGACGGCACGGTCCTGGATCATGTGCTGATCTACAAAGGAAGCAATATGGGCAACTCCCACCGGCACGCGCACGAGAAAGTGCCGGTAATCCTGGTGGGCGGCATCGACGGAACGCTCAAAGGCAATCGCCACATCGTGTTCCCCGATAATCAGCAGCGGACATCGAACATGCTGTTGAGCATCCTGCATCTCTATGGCATCGAGCAGAAGAGCATTGGCTCGAGCACGGTGCCGTTGCAGATCTCCTGAATCGCCCGAACAGAGCCGCGCCCCCGGAGGCGAGCAAGACGCACGTGGGGCAGGCCCGTGGCCTGAGCGGCCTCTCACTCAGGCCGCCTCCGGGGACGACCGGCGGGGCCGAGGGCACCGCGCAGGTCAGGGGGCTGCCCCACAAAGGAGCGTCTTCACTTGAGCAGTTTCGCGCCACCGAACTGGACGCCAAAGCGCTCGCGTGATATGTTGGCACAAGCGTTATGGAAGCCGCACAGAGCCGCCCCCAGCGTCTGACGGCATCGTTCGCGCTGACCGTAGCGTTGGCGGTTCCGGCATGCGCACAAATCGGACGGCGGCCTGCCCGGCCCCAACTCACCCGGCCCGACGGCCCGGTCTGGCAGGTGATCCGCAAAAACTGCACCATGTGCCACGGCATCGACGATTACGCTTTCTTTGCGCTGGATCGAGCAGGCTGGCAGGCGCTGCTTCAAGCGAAGCATAAAGACGGCGGATATACCGTCGCCGAGGACGACCGCAACCTGCTGCTCGATTGGCTCGCCGCGAAATTTGGGCCGGAAACAAAGCCGTTTCCGCGAACTTATATTCCGCCCGAGATCACCACCTTCTTCTCCGATCCGGAGGCCAAGCGCCTTCTCGATCGCGCCTGCTCATCATGCCATACGCTGGCTCGCGTGGAGCAAGCGCGCAATTCGGAAGAAGCCTGGCGAGTGTTGCTGGTGGACATGCGGGAACGCGGTGCGCAGGTGGCCGACGAGGAATTAGAACGCCTGGCCGAGTGGCTGGGAAGAGTGTGGGGAACAAATCAAGACAAATGAAAGCGCGTTTCGTTTTTGCCTGTGTTCTATCCATGGCCGCTGCCGCGGCGGAGCAACCGGTTCTTAGCCTGTCCGCTACGGCCGACAGCCCCGGAGCGATCAAGATCGATGTGCTGCGCTGGTCCACCGATGCCGAGCGCGATCAAATGTTCGCGGCCTGGACGCAACCGGGCGCCGGCCGTGGGAGGGGCGCTGCGTCGCCGGCGGAAGATCCGTTTGGCGGGAGTAACGACGCGGCTCCAGGCCGCGGGGCCGCCGCGGCGGGCGGCCGTGGCGGCGGACGCGGCGGCCGCGGCGGGAATGCGGCTGCGGAAGCCGCTCCTCGCACGCCGGAAGGCTCGCTTGCGACGGCATTGGCCGGCGCTCCGACAGTCGGCTATTTGTGGTCGGCCGCTGAAGTTTCCGGCTACGCGCTCCGTTATGCCGCGAAGTTTGCTGCGGCGGACGGAAGCGAGCGAGTTGTTCTGATCACCGACCGTCGCCTGGGCGCATGGAACGATCTTTGGAAATCAGCCGGCTCGCCAACCAAATACGACTTCTCTTTGATTGAGTTGCGGCTGAAATCGAAAGGAGCAGGCGAAGGAAAAACCTCGCTGTCCGGAAGCATTGCCGCTGATGCACCGGGGAAAACGTTCACTCTCGACAACTATGCCGGTTTGCCCATCATGCTCAAGAATGTGACGCGGCGCTAACCGCCGGAGCGCGTATGAATATCAAATGGTCGATGGCAGCCATGTTGCTCGGCGCGGCGAGTCTTGCTGTCGCTTCCAGCGACGTCGCCGACGCGGCGATGAAGGGAGACAGAGACGCGGTGCGCGCGCTGGTCCAACGTGGCGCGAATGTCAACGCCCCGCAGCCCGATGGCGCTACGGCGTTGCACTGGGCCGCGCAGTCGGACGATCTGGAAATGGCGGATCTGCTGATCCGCGCCGAGGCTAATGTCTCGGCTGCCAATCGCGAAGGCGCCACGCCCATGCTGCTCGCTTCCGTCAACGGCAGCGCGGCGATGATCGAAAAACTGATCGCCGCGGGAGCCGACCCCAACAAGCCGCTCACCAATTACGGCGACACCGCGCTCATGATGGCCGCGCGCACCGGGAAAACCGAAGCCATTCAAGTTCTGTTGGATCACAAAGCGCAGGTGAACGCGAGGGAGACCTGGGGCGGAGCGACGGCTTTGATGTGGGCTGTTTCGGAACGCCATCCAGCGGCGGTAAAGCTGCTGATCGAGCGGGGCGCCGACGTCAATGCGCGATCGAAATTCGTCCCCTCCACTACCGGCCGGGGTTTTGAAGGAACCACGCCAACGGAAACTCCTGCCGGCCAGGCGCCTGAAGAGTTCTCCAGTGGCTTGCTGACGCCATTGATGTTCGCGGCGCGGGAAGGCGATTTGGAATGCGCGCATCTGTTGGTAGCCGCCGGAGCGGATCTAAACGCCGCCACCGGCGACGGCAAGACGGCGCTCGCTCTGGCCATCTTCAACGGCAACTACGATCTGGCTTCGTTTCTGGTGGACAATCACGCCAACGTGAATCGCGCCGATGCGCAGCGGTTTACACCGCTTTTCTGGGCAGTGGATCGCCGCAATATGGAGACCGCGCCGAATTTTCCCTGGATAGTGACCGCGGATCCCCTTCCGTTGATTAAGAAACTGCTGGCTGCGGGGGCGGACCCAAACGCCATCGTCGATAATACGCCCAGAGCCCGCATGCGCGAAGGTTCTCCGCGAATCGTGTTTGCGACTGCGCTGATGCGCGCAGCCTTCGCAGGCGATCTGGAACTGGTGAAGCTGCTGCTCGCCGCTGGCGCCGATCCTCATCTTCAATCGAAAGACCGCGAGACCACTCTTATGGCCGCGGCCGGAACCGGCTTCATCAACGGCTATAATCGCGGCCGGCCCGCCGCCGAAAGGCTGGAAGTTGTGAAGTTGCTAGTGGGGCTGGGCGAGAACGTGAACGCGGCTGACAATTATGGCATCACGCCGCTGATGGTCGCGGCCAATATGGGCGAGGTTCCGATTGTTCAATACCTGATCGACCAAGGCGCCGACCTTGGCGCCTACGATCTGGGCAAGAAAAACGACGGCCAGTTTGGTTCCAGTATCGAGCCGCTGATGCCCATCGACTACGCCATCGGCGTCGGCACTTTCGTGCCCAACAACGCCGTCATCTATCACGAAGAGGCGGTGAAGCTGATGAGCCGTTTGATGCAAGAGCGAGGCATTAAACACACCACTTCGGAATGCACTCTGCGCGGCTTCACGTGCTCGCTCGCCAACGTCGATCCCAAGACCGCCACGCCCGCGGAGATCCAGAAGGTCCGGAAAATCCAAACCGGAAACCAGGTGGACGGCGTCACCGGAGGCCTGGCGGTAAAGGACCCGGAGAAGAACCCAAAGTAGCCCCGGTCAGAACGGATAGCGAACCGGACTCGCTCCGAGCGTCATCCATTGCCATTCGGTGAACTCATCGAGGTTCGTCGTGCTCCCGAAACGCGTTCCGTTGCCCGACTGCCCCATTCCGCCCATGGGAATCCCCGGATGGTCGTTCACGGTTTGATCGTTCACGTGGACCATCCCCGCTCTCAGCCTTCGCGCGATTCTGAAACCGCGGCCTTCCGATCCTGTTTGCACCGCCGCGGCAAGGCCATAGCCCGTGGCGTTGGCAAGCGCGACGGCATGATCGTCGTCTTCGGCTATCGTGACGGGAGCGACAGGACCGAAGATTTCCTCTTGAAATGCGCGCGTCTCCACGCCGACCTCGGCGAGAACCGTAGGTTTGTAAAACAGCGCCCGATGCTCGCCGCCGGTTACGAGTCTGGCGCCGGCTGCAATTGAGTCTTTTACGATTCCGTCGACTCGGTTCAGTTGTTTTTCGTTAATAAGCGGTCCGATGGCCACGTGTTCCCGAAAGGGATCGCCAACCGGTAGCGCGTTGGCGCGCGCAGCGAGCTTCTCGATGTAAGCGCCGGCTGCTTTTCTGAGAACGATGTGCCGGCTTGTCGCCATGCAAACTTGACCCTGATGAAGGAAGGAACCCCAGGCGCCGGCGGAGCTGGCCGCGTCCAGATCGGCATCGTCAAGCACGATCATGGGGCTGTTTCCTCCCAACTCCAGCGAGACCTTCTTGAGCTCGCGGCCCGCCAGCTCTCCCACTCTGCGCCCGACTGCGGACGAACCGGTGAATGTCACCAAGCGCACGGCGGACGCGGTAACCAAAGCTTCGCCCACTTCCGCTCCGCCGGGCACAACGCTCAACAAACCCGCGGGTAATCCGGCCTCCTCGAAAATCCGGGCAAGGAGATAGCCTCCGCAAACAGGCGTTTGCGGATCGGGCTTCAAGACGACAGCATTGCCCAACGCCAGCGCCGGAGCAACGGAACGCATGGCCAGAACGAGGGGCACGTTCCAGGGAGTGATGACGCTCACCACGCCGACAGGAACGCGCCGCGCCAGGCTCATGCGTTCGGGATCCGGCGAAGGCAAGATCTGGCCAATAGGCTGCGTGAGCAGCGCCTCCGAATGACGCAGCTCGCCCAGCGCGATGGCGATTTCGTAGTCCGCCTTGGGACGCACGCCGCCGGTTTCCCGGATGATCCATTCCGCGATTTCGGGCGCATTCGCTTCAAGGATACGGGCAGCATCGCGCATAATCCGCGCGCGTTCCTCGGCCGTCGCTTCACCCCATTTCGGCTGAGCCTCGGCGGCGCGGTTGGTCAGCTCGGCGGCCAGTTCCGCTGTCCCTCCGCCGGCCGTTCCTAGGCTTTCGCCGGTGGCGGGCTCGCGGACATTCAGCGCGGCCGGCGCGGGTTTCCACGCGCCGTCGAAGTATCGCCTTTCCCAAACTTTCGGATCGAGCAGTTTTGCGGACGGGGCAGGGGCCATAATTTCAGGATACCGGCTGCTTCGCGACATTTTCATCAATCAGTGCGATTATGAGAAGGCCGGAGCGCTTCAAAAGGAACTGGTGGAATGCCGGAGCCGGCGGTTGGGCGCCGCTCATCTGGATACTCTGGCGGCGCGAGCCGACCTTGCAGCCATTCTGCTCAAGACCGCGGCTTCTGCCGCCGGATAGTCGAGGAGATTTACAATGTCAATGAAGTACGCTACCGTACGCGCCGCTGCGGCGCTTCTTCTGCTGGGGGCAATCAGACTCATGGCCGCTTTCCCCGATCCCGTCGTAGACGACAAGCACGCCAAAGGAAAACAGACCGCTGTTCTGGCAGGCGGGTGCTTCTGGTGCGTGGAGGCTGTTTTCCAGCAGATTGAAGGAGTTGAAAAGGTCGTCTCCGGCTACTCCGGCGGCGATGCGGCGTCTGCACATTACGAGATTGTGAGCACCGGCAGAACGGGGCACGCCGAGTCCGTGCAGGTCACCTTCGATCCGCAAAAAATCTCCTACGGCCAACTGCTGAAGGTGTTTTTTGACGTGGCCCACGATCCCACTCAACTCAACCGACAAGGCCCCGACGTCGGGCCGCAATACCGCTCTGCTATTTTCTATTCCAGCGCGGAGCAGAAGCGCATCGCGGAGGCGTACATCCAGCAGTTGGATCAGGCCAAAGCCTTCCGCTCGCCCATCGTTACGCAGGTCGTCGAGCTGAAAGCGTTCTACCCGGCCGAGGGGTACCACCAGAACTACTGCAACAGAAATCCTCGAAATCCTTACGTCCAGTCGGTGGCGATGCCCAAGGTGGAGAAGGTGAAGGAAAAGATTCCCGAGTTAGCGAAGCAAAAGTAAACCCTTCGCGGGCCGCGAAGGGTTTGGTGGGCCTGGCTTTTAGCCCTGTCGCCGGGCTTCGCCCGGCGTCTCGATTTGGTTGCGGCTCTGCTGCGATGTGGGGCAGGCTTCGGCCTGCGGTGGGCTTTAGCCCGCCAATTCACTGGCGGGACTAAGAATCCTGCGGTCTAAAGTCCGCCCCACGGTGACCAATCGTCTTACTGCGGCGGTGCGTGGAAACGGCCGACGTATGCCGCTTTCCCGATGATGTGGCCGTCCATCGCCTTCACCAAGTCCTCGCGCGTTGTGTTGGCGGGGAGGTCGAGTTTGGTGTCCAGAGCGTAGAACTCGAACACGTAGTGATGGAAAGGACCGGGACCTGCGCCGGGTCCGAAATAGGCTCCGGGATTACCGCCGCGGGCGGAGATGCCGGGTCCGTTTTTCGTACCGTCAGGCAACTCGCCCGCGCCCAATCCCTCAGGCAGTCCTTTCGCCGTCCCGGGAATGTTGAACGCCGACCAGTGGAGTGTGTCCACGGTGGTCTTGTTGGTGGAATTTTCGATGTCGTGAAAGATTACAGCGTAGCTTTGCAGACCCTCGGGCGGATTGGTAGGCTCAGTGCCTAGCGTCCAATGGAACTCGAAGGCCGGCGACTTGTTGCCGCCCCGGCCGGCGTGTTGCATCGGAACCTCGCCACCGTCGGGCCAGGCAGAGGAAGTGACGGAGAGCACCGGCCGCGGCGGGCCGCCCTTAAATCCTCCGCCCTTCCCTCCCCCCGCTTGCGCCATCACCAAAGCCGAGGCGCCAAGCACGATGGCCGCCCCAAGTAGACATTGCTGGATCTTCATTCGCATTTCTCCTCTTGAGCGTTTTCGAAACTGCTCATTGTAGTGTATACGAGATTACTGGCGCTTCTTTGTGCTATAAGGTTATCTTCGCCGCGTAATCTTGCTCAAGGAGAAAACGATGAAGCGCTTGATCTTGCTCTTTCCCATTCTGACCGTTTCAGCCGTCGCTCAAAACGCCCAGCCCGCTCAAGACAATCCGCTCTCCACCTGGCTGCGCGACGCCTATACGCGCAACCGCAACACCATAGTGCGGACTGCCGAAAAGATGCCGGAAGAAAACTACGACATGCGCCCAGGCGCGCAGCAGGAAGTCCGCACCTTTGGAATGCAGGTGGGGCATGTCGCCAACTACAACTTTCTGTGGTGTTCGCAGGCCAAAGGCGAAAAGAATCCGAACACCGCTAATCTC
>DASQJB010000009.1:0-29068 GCA_035631295.1 Bryobacteraceae bacterium
GATGAACACCAGGAGTTGTTTTCTTTCGCGGTGTCGAACATTGGAACGTTCGGTACGCTGAAGCGGCAAGAGAGAATTTTCTAGCCAGAGCTCATCCCAGGCCGCCTCCGCGAGCGACCAGCCGGGGCGGGGCCGCGCGCAGGCCACGGGGTTGCCCCACAGGGCAGCGGAGCCGCAACAAAACGCCGGGCCAAGCCCGGCGGCAGGCTAAAAGCCAGGCCCCACCAAAATCATCGCGGCGTGCCAAGATTTTGGCTCTGGTAGTGCGAAGCAGTGCCTTCACGTGGAGCTGTGAACCTATTACAATAGGGGATTCCATGTTTGGCCGAAAAGTATTGTTTCTGCTCGCTGCGTTCCCACTCGTGGCGGTGCAGGGTCGTGAGCCGCGACCCGTTGCCCAGACGCCCATTCCCCTGCCTGACGGGAAAAAAATCACGCTCCAGCAGTATCGGGGCAAGGTCGTTGTGCTCGCGATTTTTTCCACGACGTGCCCCGACTGTATCGAAAATCTCGAAATGCTGAATCGTGTTCAGAAGGATATGGGTTCTCAGGGCTTCCAGGCGATTGGGGTGGCGGGAGACGACAACGCTCAACACCAGGTCGGGGGCTTCGCGCAGCGCTATAAGATCACATTTCCCATCGGATATTTGAATAAAGACGGGATGATCGCCATCGGCGATATCGAAAAGGACCGGCGTCCCGTGGCGCCGATTTTTTTGTTTATCGACAAAGCCGGAGTCGTGCGGTTTCAATATTACGGCGACAGTCCCTTCTTCAAGACGTCCGAAGGCTCGACGCGGTCGATCGTGCAAGCGTTGTTGAAGGATAAGACGAAATAAGTGTTTTGCCCCGTCGCAGACTGCCGCTTGTGATAGACTGCCTTTTCCGGCTGTGACGCAACTACCCCTACGAAGCTGGCTTACGCTCATTGCTTGCTTCGTCATCTTGATGGTTGCTTTCTCCTTCGGCTTGTTTTCGCTGCCGCAGTTTTATCCATCGCTGGTGCGGTCGTTTCACTGGACACGGGCGAGCGCCGCGGCAGGCGGCTCCATCGTTCTTCTGTTGGTGGGAGTGCTTTCGCCCGCGGTCGGAGCGCTGGTTGACCGGTTCCAGCCGAAAGCCGTTCTGCTGGGAGGAATGTGCCTGGTGGGGCTGGCGCTGGCGCTGCTTTCCACGGCGCAATCCCGCGCGGAATATTACGCGTTTTGCGTGATTTTAGGCGCGGGAACCTCGGCGGTTTCCATCTTGCCCAATTCGATCCTGATCGGGCCCTGGTTTACGCGGAATCGAGGTTTGGCGGTGGGGTTCGTGAACGCAGGCATAGGGCTGGGCGGCGTCGCGCCGGCGATTACAGCGGCTGAGATCGCGCGGCGAGGCGTGCCGGGGGCGTTTCTGTTTCTGTCTGCCTGCATCGCTATTCCTTTGCTTCTGACGCTGGCGATCGTAAGGAAAGAAGATGGCGGCCGGCCAACCGCGGCGCGCTCGCCCTCCGCCAGGGAACTCGCGCGGATGCCCATGTTCTGGATTTTCGGCGTCTGCCTGTTTTTCACGGCTCATGCAATGCTTGGCATCCAACAAAACCTGGTGCTGTACCTGACGGGCGAAGGAGTGCCGACGCAGCGGGCGGCGCACGTGCTCAGTATCGCGTTGATGGCGGCCGCGGCCGGCAAGCTGATCAGCGGCGTGCTGGCAGACCGCTTTTCCGCCCGCGCCGGCATGTTGTTCAGCATCTCCTGCGTGGGCCTGGGAATTCTCGCGTTGTTGGAAACGCCCGCGCAATCAAACCTGCTGGATCCGCTGGCGGTAGTCTTCGGCATGGGTTATGGAGGAATCTTCAACGCTTCGCCCACCATTGTGTTCGAGCATTTCGGCACTCATCAAGTGGGTAAATCGCTGGGTCTGTTTTATGTTTTCTTCGGGCTTGGAACGGCCACGGGCGGCACGCTGGCGGCGCTGTTGGCTGACCAGACGCGCAGCTATGCGGCGCCGTTCACGGTGGATCTGGCGCTGGCGGCAGCCGCTCTGCTGGTAATGATGGCGAGCGGCCGCCAGACTCAACCCGCGGGCCGCCTCACCTTGTCGAAAGCCACATGACGGACGTACTTATTTTCGAAGGGAATTGCTGGAAATTCGGCGACAATATTCCCACAGACATGATCACTCCCGCGCACATCATGTTCAAAACCGCCAAGGAAATGGCCAAATTTGTTCTCGAGGGTGCTAATCCGGAGTTTCCGAAAAGAGTCCAGCCGGGCGACATCCTGGTGGCCGGGAGAAATTTCGGCTGCTCCTCCGGCCGGGCGCTGGCTGCGAAAGCGCTTCAGTCCACCGGCATCGGAGCTATCGTCGCAGAGCAATTTGCGCGGACGTTCTACCGCAATGGCGCGGAGATCGGACTGCCGCTGGTGGAGGCCCGTGGCGTGCATGAAATCGCAGAAACCGGCGACCGGCTTCGTGTGGATATCGCCAGCGGTCTTATTGAAAACTTGACGACCGGCCAATGCTTGCGCGGCAACCCGCTGCCGGAGTTTCTGCTGGAGATGGTGCGAGCGGGCGGGTTGATTCCGCTCCTGAAAACGAAACATGACCTTGTTGCTCAATAACGACGAGGTTGAACGCGCGCTGACGCCGCAAGACGCGATCGCCGCTACGGAGTGCATCTATCGGGAACTGGCCGAGGGCAAGGCTATCAATCGCCCGCGCAGCCAAACCTATATGCCGGTGGAGTCGAAAGACCATCCGGGCTTCCGTTACCGCATGAAGACGCAAGAGGGCAGCGGCGTATCGAGCGGCGTCTGGGCCTTGCGGATCACCTCCGACATGGCGGGATTTTCCTACACAGCCGGCGTGAAGCGGCGGCGGATTCTCCCGGTGGCCAGCGGTAACCGCTATTGCGGCATGGTGATGCTATTCGATGTCGAACGCATCGAGCCGATCGCCATCATGCCCGACGGAATCATTCAAAAGGTGCGGGTAGCGGCGCTGAGCGTGGTAGGCGCGAAATTCCTTGCGCCTCCGAAACCGCGCGTGCTGGGGCTGTTCGGCAGCGGCTGGCAGGCCGGGGCGCATCTGGAATTCCTGTGCAGCCAGTTTCCATTCGAACGCGTGAAGGTCTTCAGCCCGAATGGGGAGCATGCGCAAGAGTTCTGCGAAAGGATGAGCGCTCGGTTGGAGCGCCGCGTGGACCGCGCCGGATCGCCGAGGGAGTGCGTGGAGGGTAGCGACTTTATTCAGGCGGCCACCGCCGCGTGGGACGCCGTATTCGACGGGCATTGGGTGGAAAAAGGAATGTACGTGGCCTCCATCGGAGGCTCGGATGCGAGCAACAAGCGGCGCGAAATCGACGATGAAACCATTCGCCGCGCGGATCTTTATGTAGTTCATTCGAAGGAAGTCGCGCAGCTGGATCAGTCGCCGGACGTCTGGGAAGTTGCTCAGAAGGGCATTAAGAGTTGGGAATCGATTCAGGAAGTGCAAGACCTGGTGGCGGGAAAGATCTCCGGCCGAACACGTCCGGATCAGATCATAGTGTTCAACAACAACACCGGCGCGGGAACGCAATTCGCCGCCGTGGGCGCGGCGGTTCTGCGCCGCGCGCGGGCCATGGGCTTAGGCCGGGAAGTTCCCACCGAATGGTTCTTGGAAGATGTCTCTCCATAATGCGGCAGAAATCAATCCGGCCCGCGTGAATCGCTTGACCGGACTGATGGCCGAGCAGGGATGGGATCGCCTGCTGCTTTACGGCCACGCGTGGCGCAAGGACTTCTTTCGCTATCTGCTGAACGTGAATTTTTCCGGGCCTTACGCCATCGCCGCGCTGGAGAGATCCGGGCAAATCCGGGCGGTCGTTTCGCATCCCTGGGACATGGAGATGCTGCCAGAGGACACGAAAGTTTGCGATCTGCCGGCGTTGACCGGCGGTTCTGTTGCAGTCGCCGGGCTGGAACTTATGGATGCCGGACTGGCAAATTCCCTCGGGGCAGCTCTGGTCAGCGCCACGGCTCTGATGGAGGAACTGCGCCGCATCAAAGCGCCGGAGGAAATTCAGGCGCTTCGGCGCGCGGCCGCGCTGGCAGATCGCGGCTACGAATGCTTCGCGGAAATCATCGAGCCGGGAATGGCGGAGTTTGAGCTTGTGGCCGAAGTGGAGGCCTTTCTCAAATCCAATGGCGCAGAGGACAACTTCATGCTGATCGCTTCCGGAGGAACAGAGGTGACGGGAATGAAGCCGCCCACCCAGCGGCGCTTCCAGCCCGGCGATCAGGTGACGACCGAGCTGACTCCGCAAGTCGACGGCTATTACGCCCAGATCTGCCGCACCCTGGTTCTGGGCGAGCCCAGCGCCAAGCAGCGCGAGGCGTTCTCGATCTTTTGCGAGGCGCAGCAAGCCGCCCAGGATTTGCTCCGGCCGGGCATCGACACCGCCGACGTGGCGCGCGTGCAAAACGACGTCTTCCGCGAGCACGGCTACGGCGAGTACACCGGAGCCAAATATACCCGAGTTCGGGGACACAATCTGGGTCTGCATCCGGACGAAAATCCCTACGTTCTGGAAGACGTGCACTATACCGTAAAGGCGGGAATGACAATGATCGCGCATCCCAACACCTATCTACCGCTCTCCGGATATATGGTGTTCGGAGACACTCTGCTGGTCACGCCGGCCGGGTGCGAGCGGCTGACCATGTCGGAAAAAAAGCTGTTTCAGAAATGAAACGTGGACTGATCGCGTGGGACAAATCGGAGCTGCCGCCGCGTGCGTTTGAAACGCGGCTCAAGCGCGCTCGGGAGCGGCTGGCGGAACTGGATCTGCCGGCGCTCGCTGTATATAGCGACCTCTGGAGATCCAATTATGGCCGCTTTTATTCGAATTTGATGTTGTATTTCAATCGCGCAATCCTGCTGATCCCGCGCCACGAGCAATTACTGGCGCTCTGCGGCCTTTCGCCGCGGGTTTATCCGTGGATCAAGTCCGTGACGGTCCTTCAGGAGATTGTGCCGAGTCCGGATCTTTCCGCGAAGCTCGTGGAGGTTTGCTCCCAGCGGAACTGGCGGAGGATCGGCATGATCGATCCTAAAGGACTTCCGTACGATCTTCATCGCGCCCTCGCTGCGCAGCTCGAAATCCAGACCGTTCCGCACGAAAGCGACGAATGGGAGCGTACCATGCACCGGCGCGCGCGGCAAATGGCGTGGGACGGTTTGAACGAGGAACTCCCAGCGAGCGTGGGAATGTTGGATCGCGAATTCGTGGGACAGCTGGAGCGCAGTTTGCGCCGCGCTGGCGCGGAGGATTTGGCGATTCTGACGACAAACGGAGATCGGGCGCCGGCTCCCCCAAGCGGCCAAACGCTGCACGATGGGTTTTCGGTGAGCGTCGCCCTGGAGTATCGCGGACACTGGACCAAGATCGCGCAGCATCACGGCTCAGCCGATAGCGCCATACCGCGCGCCGCGTTCCTGGAAGTTCTCTCCGGCGCGCTCCCCTTCGAGATCTGCGAGACGCCGCCGGAGGGGGCAGTAGTGGCGTCGGCCTTGGAAACGCGGGACGGCGCGCGCCGCTATTTTTCCGGCGATGCGTTCTGGTCCACGAAGAACAGTCTCGAGCCTTTATGAACATGATCGAAAAGATTCTCGCCACGGCGAGCGGCAAAAGAGAAGTCTCGCCCGGCGACGTGGTGGTGGCAAGAGTCGACCTGATGGTGATGCACGATTTGAGCGCCAACTTCGTGATGAAAGTCTTCGAAAACGAAATGGAGGAGGCAGCGATCACCGATCCCTCGCGCATCGCGTTTGTGTTCGATCACAACTTTGCGCCGGCGACGCAGGCGGCTGCCGAAGCGCTCGCGGCGGTGCGAAAATTCGCGGCCAAGCACAAGATACGGAATGTATTTGATTGCGGGTGCGGCAGCGTTCACCACGTGATCATCGAAAGCGGCCTGTGGGCGCCTGGGAAGGTGATTATCGGCTGCGATTCGCACACGCCTATTTACGGCGCTCTGGGCGGTTTCGCCACAGGAGTGGGAAATAATTCCATGGCGGCGCTCGGTTTCGCTCGCGGCCTCGCGTGGTTCCGGATTCCGCAGACGATTCAAATCGTCTTTCACGGGAAGACGCAGCCGTGCGTTACGGCCCGTGATGTTTCGCAATACCTGGTGGGATATTTGGGCGAGGACGGCGCGATTTACAAGGCGCTGGAATACGCCGGACCTTATATCGAAGCGCTGCCCGTGGAAGACCGGCTGCTCTTTCCGCTGCAATCCATCGACGTCGGCGGCAAGTGCGGCTTCATCAATCCCGATGAGCGGACGGCCGCGTTTGCAAAAGCTGTGTTAGGGACTTCGGATTTCGAGATGTTCCAAAACGATCCGGGAACTTCTTATGAGCGCACTGTCGAAATCGATGTGAGCAGGATCGAGCCGCAAGTTGCCTGCCCGCCGACGGTCGGAAACGTGAAGCCGGTGCAGGAAACGGTGGGCGTGGCCATCGACGTAGCGGAGGTGGGCGGCAGCACCGGAGGGCGGCTAGAAGATATCCGCCGGCTCGCGGCTTTTTTCCACGGGCGTACTGTGGCGCCGGGCGTCCGCCTGCAAGTGGTCCCGGCGAGCCGGGGAATTTATCGGGAGGCGTTGCGCGAGGGACTGCTGGGAGCTTTGTTCGAAGCCGGGGCCAACATTTTCCCTCCCGGCGCCGGATCGAACCAGGCATTCAACATGGGCGCGCTCGCGGAACAGGAAGTTATGATCTCGACGCAGGCCCGCAACTTTCCGGGTCGCAATGGCCACCCGAACGCGCGACATTTCCTGGCATCGACTTTGACCGTGGCGGCATCGGCGGCCGCGGGGAAAATCACGGATCCGCGGGCGTGAACTCATTCTGCACGGATCCTGGGTTTCCCTTATTATGGGAAGATGAATGTCACCCTGTCTCTGGACGACGACTTAGTTAAAAGGGTTAGAAAGATCGCCGTCGAGCACGACACGACTCTGACCGGCATGATCCGCGATTACCTCGAGCAAGTGGCGGCCGAGGAGGCTGATTCGGGCAGGAAGCGGCGGGAACGCGAATCGCTGGAGCAGAGCTTCCAGAAATTCCGATTCAGGGTGGACAGACGAACCTGGACCCGCGCGGACTTGTATGCCCGCTCCTGACTTTTTAGACGCCAATGTATTTGTGTATGCCTACGACCCCAGTGACCGGCGCAAGCAGCGTATAGCGCAGGAGCTTCTCCGACGAGCTTTGAACGGCGATTTTTTGACGTCGGTCCAAGCTCTGGCGGAATTCTCGGCGACACTACTGCATGAGATGTCCCCGCCCGGGCATCCAAGCGCGGTGGCCGCCGTCCTCGATGCCTTGAGCCCAATTTCCGTTGTTTCTCCGGATTTGCAGATGGTCCGGCGCGCGGTCCAAGCGCGCGAGAAATACGGAGTTCACTTCTATGACGGGATGATCATCGCCGCGGCGGAGCGGGCCGGATGCACCCAGATTCTATCGGAGGATTTGAATTCAGGCCAAACCTACTTCGGCGTCACAGTAGAGAATCCGTTCGTGTGATCGATGACCAACGCTTGTAACCTATTTCGCCTCCGCCGGGGTGGCCGTATCCGGCCCCATTCCGACGATCTCCAACACGACTTCCTGATCTTTCGCTCCGTCGTAGTGGATCTGCTTAGCGTAGTGGGTCACGAACGAACCCGCAGGGACGGGCTTTGTGCTCGCCGGATCATACTTGGAGCCCGTACCGACATACCACGTTCCGGAAACCACCGTGACGTAGCGGTCGTTGGGGTGGAAGTGCGGACGGCTCATTTTGCCCGGATCCCATTTCACCAGGATGCCATACCAGCCCGGCTTGGAAGGGTCGCCAAAGAGGATGGCTTGATTGGGGCTGTTTGGCCCGGTGCTTTTGCGCCAAGTGAGCCGGTCGGGGGTTTTGATGTTGATGGCCGCGGGGTTGAGATCGGCGGCCTGGCTCGCGCCCAGCCAGACGAACAGCGCGGCCGCTGAGGCGGCTCGCAGAAACAGAGAAGTCGACATGATTCTCTCCTGTTGAGATAATTTACCGCAGCGCAGCCTCGATCTGGGAATGCCCGAGGCGGCGCGCCTGCTCGCGAGCGCTGCGGCCTTCGTTGTTGCGGATGCCGGCATCGGCTCCGGCGCGTAGTAGCGTCTTGACGCTTTCCACGTCTCCGAAATCGATCGTCGCCGCGTACATCAGAGGCGTGAAGCCGAACTTGTCCCGGTCGTTCACCGGGACGCCCGCAGCGGCCAGAGCGGGCATCACGGAAGGACGGTTGGCGATCGCGGCCCAATGGAGCAGATTAATGCTGGAGCTGTCGCGCATCGTCACGGAGGCTCCCGCGGAGATCAGCGCCTGCACGATATCCGGATAACCGAAGGTGACGGCTTGCGCAAGCGGGCTGTTGCCGCGCCAGGCGGCGTTTGGATCGGCGCCATGGGCCAGCAGCAGTTTCACATTCTCCAAATCGCCGGTCATGGAGGCGAACACCAGCGCAGATGGGATGACCTCGGCGCCGCTGTCGAGCAGCCCGCGAATCGAGTGTGCCGTTCCGCGATAGGCTGCTGCGACGGTAAGAGCGCCGGCGTTCGCCTCCGCGCCGCGTGTCAGTAACATTCGAACCTTATCCGCATCTACTGCAGCCATCATCAGTAGGTTCGGGCCACGGAGACCTTCGGTGTTGGCGTTAAGACCGGAATCCAGCAGCGCCGCAAGCTGCGCGGCTGAGCCGAACAGAGCGGTCCGCATCCATGGCGGGCCTTCGATTGCCGGCATCGCTGCGGGCTTCGCGGGCGCCGTCTCGGGAAGCGCAGCAAGCAGCGCGATCACGGCCCAGCAGCTTCCCGCGTAGGAAAGAAATTCATCTTTTACGTAGGGAAACCCCGTCGTGAAGTATTTTGGGCTTATGTCGGCCGGAGAGAGCATTCGGGTGTGGACTCGCCAGGTTCCGTCGACTGCCTGCGTCGCGATTAAAAACTTCAGGCCCCGACGCCAGTCGGCGTCGGTGGCGGGCGTCGCCGCTTCCCGCAGCGCGTACAGTGCCTCGCCCGTAGAGTAGGCATCGGACGCATAGGAGGGCAACTCGGGCCATCCGCCGGCCGGCTTTTGCATGGCGAGCAGATCGCGGCGCGCTGCATCGATCTGGGCCGCGCCGGCGCCGGCCCAAACCAAGCCCATCAGGCGGAAAGAAGCATCTTCGGTGGACACCGGATGAGTGGCGGCGAGCCACTCGCGCGCACGCCGGATGCACTCCTCGCGCTCCGAGCGCAGCTCCTCCGGCATGTACAACTGAAGCGCTCGAACCGCCGTCGCCGTCGCGGTGAAGATGCTGCTGGAGTGCGGCGGCCGGAAATCCGACGTGATCCAGTGGCCATCGCGCTGCCAGCGGGCCAGACGGCGGGCGTAGACAGCGGTGACGAGATCCGGCTGGAGTCCCGCGACATGCGCGGCCATCAGCAAATAGCTTTCGTCGGGAGTGGGATCATTCAGAGCCGTGGCTTGGATGGCGTCGTCCAGCGCCGTCGCGGAGCGCAGACCCCGAAACGTCTTGTCTTGCACAGCGATCAGTACCTTCGAATCGATTTCGAATCCACGGCCGCGCGCCATGTGGAAGGTGAGAATCGACAGAATGTTGTGGTGGCAGGAAACGCAGGCCCGCGCGGCGACAAAATTCGCCGCCGACTTTTGCAGCGGGGGCAATGCCCGATTCACAGCGCTGCGGATCTTTGCTTCAGGCTGGGCATCCGACTGGCAGAACGCGATCGGCCCGAGCGCAATCAGCAGGAGGCATCGGCGCATCGTTCTTCAGTATAATGACTGCGTTAACGCATGAATCATCCACGACTTGCGGGGATGTTGGCGTGGGGGCTGAGCGCGCCGCTCCTGCTGCATGCAGCATCCTCTGCGGACTCCAAAGACATACGCGGGATGTTGGACCAATACTGCGTTGCGTGCCACAATCAGCGGCTGAAAACGGCCGGCTTGGAGTTGGATTCGACAGATCTTGCTCAGGTTCCCGTTCACGCCGAACTGTGGGAAACGGTGGTGCAAAAGCTACGGACCGGGACGATGCCTCCGGCAGGGGTCCGCCGGCCGGACCGGGCAACGTATGACAATGTCGCTTCCTGGCTTGAGACGCAGATCGATCGCGCCGCGGCGGCGCACCCCTATGCCGGCCGGCCCACCCTGCACAGGCTCAACCGCACTGAGTATCACAACGCGATACGGGACTTGCTGGATCTCGATGTCGATGCGTCAGCCCTGCTGCCGCCCGACGATTCCGCCTACGGCTTCGACAATATTTCCGAGGCTCTCGGAGTTTCGCCGTCGCTTCAAGAACACTATCTTTCCGCCGCGATGAAAATCGCGGCGGAAGCGGTAGGCGACTTGAATTTTCCTCTGTCCAGCCAGACCTGGCGCATTCGCCAGGATCTTTCGCAAAACCAGCGCTTGGACGGTATGCCTCTGGGAACGGTCGGAGGCACGCAGGTTCGGTTCAATTTTCCGTTGGATGGCCAGTATCGCTTTCAAGCGAAACTGTATCGAACCAATTTGAACATCCTGCGCGGCCTCGAAACCGCACAGCATGTGGAGTTCAGCGTGGATGGCAAGCGCATCCACCTGGCTTCGATCGGCGGGCCGGAGGATTTGGCGGCGTTATTCGAAAAGCCCACGGAAACCGGCGATGCAGTGGATGCGCGGCTGCAAGTGCAAGTCCCGGTCTCCGCTGGTCCGCACAGCGTGACGGTTGCATTTGTCGAAGACGCGCAGTTCGCCGAACCTGTGCGCCTGCAGCCGTTTCTCCGCAGCTCCGTGGATAACTTCGACTGGTCCGGCCATCCGCACCTTCAAACTCTCACGGTCACCGGGCCGTTCCAGCCCGGCGGTCCTGGCGACACGCCGAGCCGGCACCGGGTGTTCATCTGCCAGCCGGGCGGTCCCGTGAGCGAAACAGCCTGCGCGCACAAGATTGTGGCGGAGCTGGTGCGACGCGCATATCGCGAGCCAGCTACTGAAGCCGATGTTCAGCGCGCCATGAAATTCTACGAATCGGCGCGGCGGGAAGCGGGCTTTGACGCGGGGATTCAATCAGCACTGGAGAGAATTCTGGCAAGCCCCAAGTTTGTGTTTCGCGCCGAGCGGGACCAGGCGGGCACACCCGCCGGCATTTATCCAGTGAGCGGCCGCGAGATGGCCTCGCGCCTTTCCTTCTTCCTTTGGAGTAGCATTCCCGACGACCGGCTTCTCCGGCTGGGGAGTCAGGGCAAGCTGAAGGACTCGGCCGTGCTGGACGGGGAAGTCCGGCGAATGCTCGCCGATCCGCGTGCCGATTCTTTAACCACCAACTTCGCAGCTCAATGGCTGCAGCTCCGGAATCTCGCGAATGTGCAGCCGAACACGGACGAATTTCCCGATTTCGACGATAATTTGCGGCAGTCCTTCCGCCGCGAAACTGAACTCCTGTTTCAGAGCGTGATCGCGGAAGACCGCGGCGTGCTGGATCTGATGACCGCCGATTACACGTTCGTCAACGAGCGGCTAGCCCGCCATTACGGCATTCCGAACATCTACGGCAGCCGTTTCCGGCGCGTTGCGATAAGCGAGGACGCGCGCAGAGGACTACTGGGGCAGGGAAGCATCCTCGCTCTGACTTCGCATGCCGAGCGCACCTCGCCCGTGGTTCGGGGCAAATGGATTCTGGAAAATCTGCTCGGGCTCGCGGTGCAGCCGCCACCGGCGAATGTGCCGCCGTTGAAGGAGAAGCAGGACGGGGAGAAACCGCGGACGATGCGCGAGCAGATGGAGGAGCACCGCGCAAATCCGGTTTGCGCCGCCTGCCACAAGACTCTCGATCCGATCGGCTTCGCGCTCGAGAATTTCGACGCCGTGGGCGCATGGCGCACACGCGACGCAGGCGCTCCCATCGACGCGAGCGGCCAGCTAGCGGATGGGACCCGCGTCGACGGAGTCATCGCTCTACGCCAAGCCCTGCTCAGCCGGCCGGAGATTTTCGTCACCACGCTGACCAAGAAGCTGTTGACGTACGCGTTGGGCCGCGGCTTGGATTACCGCGACATGCCGGAAGTGCGCGCGATCGTGCGCGACGCCGCGAAGAGCAATTATCGATTTTCCTCCCTCATCTTGGGAGTTGTGAACAGCACTCCCTTCCGTTGGAGGACGGACTTCGGCCCGCGCGGCGCTTCAGCGCCCAACAGCGAGGCTAAAGCCTCGCGCGGGCTGAAGACCGCCCTCCAAGAGGGTTTTCTTAGGTGACACGATGTTTCTTCACAAGAAAGCATTACCTCGCCGCACATTCTTAAGGGGAACGAGCGCCGCCATCGCGCTCCCGCTTCTGGACTCGATGTTCCCGGCGCTGACTCCACTCGCGAAGGCGGCCGCCCTGCCGCGGCTTCGCTTCGGGGTCGCATATTTTCCCAACGGCGCCATCATGCAGCAATTCACGCCGAAGGCTGTAGGCGAGGGCTTCGAGTTCACGTCGATTCTGAAGCCGCTCGAGCCGTTCCGGGATCATCTTGCTGTAGTCACCAATCTGACCCGGTCTCATCCGGGCAGCCAGGTCGGCGATCACGCCGTGAGCTGCGCGGGATTTTTGACGGGCGTCTGGCCGAAACGCACGGAGGCGGAAGACGTCCTGGCCAACACCACGATCGACCAGATCGTCGCACAACAAATCGGGCAGGAGACGCCGCTGCCGTCGCTGGAGATGGCCACAGAGGATTTCACCGGATACGTGGGCGGCTGCTCCCCCGGATTCAGTTGCGCGTATATGAACACGATCTCGTGGAGTACGCCTAAGACGCCGCTACCGATGGAAACCAATCCCCGCGCGGTCTTCGAGCGGCTGTTTGGGGAGCCGGGCGGCGCCGGCCAGCGGCTCGCGAGATTGAAAAAGCAGCGCAGCATTCTCGATTCGATTTCGGAAGATGCGAAGGATCTGGAGCGCGCGCTCGGGCCTCGCGACCGGGCGCGGCTCGGCGATTATCTCGATAACGTCCGCGAAATCGAGCGGCGCATTCAGCGCAGCGAAGCGCGCGGCGCCGCGGAAGTGACAACGCCCGATGCTCCTATCGGCACGCCGGATTCTTTCGAAGAACACGTTGGCTTGATGTTCGATCTGGCGGCCGCCGCATTTGAGGCCGACGTGACGCGCGTGTTCACGTTCATGATGTCTCGCGAGCTGAGCCAGCGCACCTATCCGCAGATCGGCGTTGGAGAGCAGCACCATTCCGTCTCGCACCATCTGAACAATCCAGACAAGATGGCGCAGGTAGTAAAGATCAACACCTATTACGTTGGAATGTACGCGCGGTTTCTGGAGAAACTGCGCGCCGCGCAGGATGGCGACGGCAGCGTGCTGGATCATTCGCTGCTGGTCTATGGAGCGGGCATGGCGGACTCCAACGGCCATGCGACCGATCCACTGCCTATGGTCCTAACAGGCGGGGGCGCGGGCAAGGGTCCGCGGCATATCCAGCTCCCGGTGCGCACGCCGATCGGGAATTTGTGGATGAACGTCGCGGAAAAATTCGGCGCGTCTTTGCCGAGCTTCGGCGATAGTACGGGGAAGGTAGATGTGGTCTAGCGGACCGTGGAGAGCGGGCTTTAGCCCGCGCGGCGCTTCAGCACCGCTCAAGGGCGGCGAGGCTAAAGCCTCGCGCGGGCTAAAGCCCGCCCTCCTCGTCGCAGCCCTTTGCCTGTGCGGGATTGCTTCCGCCGCCGATGTAAACGCGCCTGGCCCCGACGGAACGACTCCGCTTCATTGGGCCGCGCAAAACGGCGACCTCGAAGCCGCGAAAAAGCTCTTGAAGGCGGGAGCGAATCCCGATGCCGCGAACCGCTACGGAGTAACGCCGCTATCGCTGGCAGCAGAAAATCGCGACGCGGCCATGGGACGCTTGCTGCTGGAAGCCGGCGCGGATGCGAACCACAGCTCGACGGCCGGCGAAACAGTATTGATGACCGCGGCGCGGATCGGCAGCCCCGAATTGGTCGAGCTTTTGCTCAAGGCCGGGTCGAATCCAAACGCCCGCGGCCGCGCGTTCGGCGAGACAGCGCTGATGCTCGCCGCAGCCGCGAACCAGGCGAACACTGTCCGCGTGCTGATTGCGCATGGAGCGGAAATCGACGCGCGTTCGAACGAATTGCATTACACGAAGGACCGCTTCGGGCTGGAGGGCGTACTGACGATTCTCCCCCACGGAAACTGGACCCCGCTGATGTACGCGGCGCGGGAAGGCTCGCTCGACGCAGCTCGCGTTCTCAGTGAGGCGGGCGCGAATCCGAATCTCGCCGATCCCGACGGCACAATTGCTCTTCTGTTCGCGATTATGAATGGCCATTACGACACCGCCGCGATGCTGGTGGAACGCGGCGCGAATCCGAATCTGGCCGATGCGGCAGGTACGGCGTCGTTGTATGCGGCAGTCGATATGAACACGCTGGGTGAAGTGTACGGCAGGCCGCCGCGCCCGTCTCGCGATAAATTGAGCGCTCTCGATTTGATGAAAGTATTGTTGGCGCATGGCGTCGATCCCAATGCGCGGCTAAAGACTCCCAGTCTTCAGCGCGCACACACTCCCGGTGAGTCTACGCTCGGGGAAGGCGCAACGCCTTTGATGCGCGCGGCGAAAAATGGCGACTCAGCCGGCATCGAACTGCTGCTTCAGCACGGCGCCGACGTCCAGGCGGTTCAAAAGAACGGGACCACGGCCTTGATGTTCGCCGCCGGTCTGGGCCGCGGCGTGGGGACTTTCGCGAAGGACTACGCGACCGACGCCCAAATGCTGGAAGCAGCCAAAATCCTGGTGGCGCACGGCGCCGATGTCAACGCTATCAGCGCCGCCGGACAGACCGCTATGCATTTCGCCGCCCAAGCCGCCGATTCGAACCTGCCGCAGCCTTCCGACGACATGGTGCGGTTTTTGGCTGCGCAGGGAGCCAAACTGGACGTGGCCGATCGGCAGAGTCGCACCCCGGTCGAAATGGCGCAAGGCAAGGGGCTACGCGGCCGCGCGGGCGGTCCCGTAACGCCGCGCCAGAGTACAATAGAGCTGCTCCGTCAGCTCCTAAGCAACACAAACAACGGCAATTCCGCGCAGTAATAGCCGGGTTGAGCCTGTCAGTCTATTGACCGCGCCGGACTTGGACGAAAGAATCAGTAAGGTGTAACTTTGCATCATCTAAACAGATCTATGGGTGATATGCTGTAAATGGCTTTGGATGGGCCGGCAGCAAGGCCACGGATGGGAGACGCAGAGCAAGAAAGAGGAACCATTTGGAAGATCGACTCAAGGAGCTCATGCAGGAATTGGGCAACGCGATCAACGAGTCGTTGTCCGATTCCGATCGCATCGCCGCTGCTATCGGAGAGATAAAGCGCGCCGGTTATGACGTGTTCCTGGTGTTGGAGGCAACCATCGGCTTCAACAAACGCGAAGAGGCCGGTGAGGAAGAGGAAACCGGAGACACGATCGAGATCGAGTCGCAGCCGGAAACGGGACGACGCCGCGTGGGAAAGATCAAGCTGACTTCGCAGGACCAGAAATTTCTCCGTGCGCTGAAGATCGCGATCGACGACGAGGGGCGGTAACAAGGGGTCCGAAGACAAGAGTCGGGAGAAAGAATGCCGGAATTTCGGCTGCTCCTCTCCTTGTCGATCCTGACTCTATCCGCCTTCGGGGGTGAGAAAGTAGTAATCGTCCGCGACGATTACGGGATTCCTCACATCTATGCCCGAACGGCTGCCGGCGCGGCGTTTGGCTCCGGGTATGCCCAGGCTGCGGACCGCACGGCCCGACTGTTGGAAAATCTGAGGAGTGCCGAGCGTTGGAACGCTCGGCCAGCGCTCCCGCCGCGGGTGCAGGCAATCCTCGAAGCCTACTGCATGGGAGTAAACGCGTACCTGGCCGAAAACGGCCGAGTGGATCGCGTGGATGCTGCCATGGCGCAGGCATTCAGCCGCACTGCGTTCGGGCAAATCCCCGATTCGAATGACATTCTGATCGCTCCTTCACGTTCCCGCGATAAGTCGCCCATCGCGATACTGGCGCCCTTTGGCGAGTGGCCGGGAGGAGCGCGGCTGTATCCAATGGAGTTCGAGACCGCCGACGGGTTGGCCTTCGCGGGCGCGGCGCCAGTGGGGACGCCATTTCCTCTTGTCGGCCACGGCGCGAGCATCGCCATCGCGGAGCGAGGCTTGGGGCCAGCAGGAGAAAGAGCGCTTGAGCAGGCTTGGGCCATGACTGCTTCCAAGAATGTCGAGGAAGCGCAGCGGGCTTTGGCGATGGGACAATTCCCCGCGCAAAAGTTCCTGATCGCGGATGCGGAAGGCGCGGTTTACGATAGCGCCTCGGGGAGCAAGAATCCTGCACAGGGGATATTGCAGAGCAGTGGCGGCGTCTCGCAAGCGGCGGCGATGACGCGCGCGCTGATCGACGGAGCGTCCACGTTTTCGCTCGAATCGGCCGAGTCGCTGGCTCTCTCCACGGATGTGTACAAAGCCGAAACGTGGCAGTTGCGCATCGCGCTGGCCGCTCCGGATTCTGCATTCGCGCGAATGCTCACGGGGTGGAACCGCAGGGCCGATGCCGATTCGCGTGGCGCGCTGGCGTTCTATCTTTTCAAGATGGCCCTGGGAGCGGATTCGACTGCTCTAGAGCCGTCTGCTTCGCTCAGCGACGATCGCCTGCGCGCGACGCTTCGTAAGGCGCAGGACCGCCTGGAGACTGAGTTCGCCGTAGATGCAGGATGGGGCGCGCTGTTCCGCATCTTCCGGGAGGGCGCCAAGCAGTCCTGGCCTGTGGCCGGCGGCGCGGTGGTCGAGGCAGGCATGGCCACGCCTCGCGCTATCGCATTCGAGCAGCCCGGAACGCGGATGCTGGCTCACGGAGGATTGGCCATGCTGGAAGTCGTGGAGTTTTCCAAGCCTGTCCGCTCGGTCGTCATGACGCCGTTCGGCGAAAGCGACGCGCCCGGATCGCCGCACTTCGATGATCAGGCGCGCGAATTGTTCAGCCGGTCGCGCGCCGCTTCGACTTGGTTTGGAGACCGGAAGAATCTGGAGAAACACTCGAAGGACCGCAAGGAACTGGAGTACCCGCCCTAGTGGTCAACTGACGAGACTGGTTTAGATTCAGTCGGCGCGCCGCAGTTCCTTCAGATCGATGCCGAGCTGGGAGCATTTCTTGTACAGATGGCTGCGTTCCAGGCCGAGCGCGCGGGCGGCCTCGGTGACATTATGACGAGACAGCTCCAGCTCGCTGCGAATGGTTTCCCTCTCAAACGCGTCTACGCGCGCGGCGAGGGTTCCAGAAGGCGTGGCCGGGCGTGCGCCCGTCGGGAACACGGTCCTCACCGTATCCTCATCGACTTCCGCTTCGGCCAGTAGCATCAGCCTTTCGACTACGTTCCTCAATTCGCGCACATTTCCGGGCCAGGAATGGCTCTCCAGAGCCTGGATCGCACCCGCGGCGAAGGGCTTCGTTTTCCATCCGTTGATCTTGGCGACCAACATCGAGAAGTGTTCGACCAGCGGCGGGATATCTTCTCTGCGCTCGCGCAGCGGCGGCAGCACCACCGGAAAGACAAAGATGCGATGGTACAGATCCTGGCGGAAGGTTCCCGCGCGCACTAGTTCTTCCAGGTTCCGGTGCGTCGCAACCACGACGCGGACGTCGACGCGCTGCACGCCCGAGCCTCCCACGCGTTCGATTTCGCCTTCTTCGAGCACACGCAGCAGCTTTGCTTGCATCAGAGCCGGCATATCTCCGATCTCATCCAGAAACAGAGTCCCGCGATGCGCCTGCTCGAACTTACCTGCATGGCGCCCAGCCGCTCCGGTGAATGCGCCTTTTTCATGGCCGAAAAGTTCCGACTCGATCAGCTCGCCGGGGACGGCTGCGCAGTTCAGGGCCACAAACGGACCCTCACGGCGAGGGCTTCCTTCGTGAATCGTCCGCGCGATCAGCTCCTTTCCCGTTCCGCTTTCGCCCAGGATGCAGACGCGCGATTCCCCGGCCGCCACGCGCTCTACTTGCGCCATCACGCGTCGCATGGCTTCGCTACGCCAGACGATCTCGTGACGGCCCAGGCGCGCCCGCAGTTCGCGGTTCTCCGTCTCCAGGCGCTGCAACCGGAGAACGGTATCCAGAGTGAGAAGCAGTTTTTCCGTTGACAGCGGCTTCTCCAGAAAGTCATACGCGCCCAGCTTAGTGGCGCGAACCGCCATATCGAGCGTCGCTTGGCCCGAGATCATCACGACCGGGGTGGTCACGCCGATCGCGCGCATCTCACCGAGCAGCGTGATGCCGTCCTTATCCGGCATCACCACGTCCGAAAAGATCAGATCGAACGATTGCGCTTGCACCAGCTCCAGTGCGCGGGCGGCTCGATCCGCCACTGTGGCTTCGTGGCTCGCCAGGCGGAAGGCGCGCGCCAGCGATGCAAGCGTGTTCGCGTCGTCATCGACGATCAAAAGGCGGCTCACGTCTCCTCACTAACCCCGCGCACAACGCTGCCCGGCGCGGCTGAGTCGTAGGACTTTAGGGGGGCTTCGAGTCCCGCGCCGGGCGCTGTGCGCTGGGCCTCCTGTGACGATGGAAGATCGATTGTAAATGTCGCGCCCCGTCCAGGCTCGCTTTCCACGGAGATTTTGCCATGATGATCGCTGATCACGCTTTGAACAATCGCCAGTCCTAAGCCTGTTCCGTGTTGTTTGGTGGTGTAGTAGGGCGTGAACAATCGGCCGCACTCCTCCGCGGTCAGTCCTTCACCCGAGTCGGAAACCTGAATCCGCGCGCCTTGCCCGGCGCGCGCGGTGCGCACTTTTAGTGAACCACCACGGGGCATCGCGTCGACCGCATTGAGAATCAGGTTGCCCAAAGCGCGGCGCAACTGATCGCGGTCGGCCGTGATCGGCAATCCGCCCTCGGCCAGATCAAGCGCCGGCTCAATCGCCGAGCGTCCATTCATCGCAAATCGCGCTTCATGCAGTTTAATAGCACTCCGGACCACCTCGTTCACATCGATTGGCTCAAAGACGGGGGCGGGCATTTTGGCGAAATCGCTGAACCTTCCGATGATGGTCTTGAGATTCGCCACTTCTTCCAACAGGGTGCCCGTGCTCTCGCGGAAGATTTCGTCGAAGTCAATCACAGATTGGCCTCGCGCGCGCTGCAGATTCTCGAGCGTGATCTGCAAAGGGAACAGAGGATTCTTGAGCTCATGCGCCAGCCTGCGCGCCAATTCGCGCCAGGCCGCGACACGCTCCGCCTGAAGAGCGCGTTCGCGCTGTTCTACGAGCTGCTCTGTCATCTGATTGAAGGCCTGGGCCAGATCGCCGATCTCGTCGCGGGAGCGCACATCCACGCGCGATGATAGGTCTCCCGCCGCCACCGTTTGCGCTACGGAGACCAGACGCCTCACCGGCCACGTGATGCGCTCGGTGGTCCACCATCCCAGCAGCACTCCCATCACGATGCCTGAGAGCGCCACTCCTAGTCCGGTCCAGAGAATGGTGCGTTCGAGGCTCATCTGCTCGCGCAGGGAGGTTCCGGCCAAAAGGACTCCCATCAGCGACCCGCGGCGAAGCAGCGGCAAACCAACAATCGCCTCGGAACACTCCATTGACTCAGCGCACAACGCAGCCCGGCGCGGCAGGGGGCTAGCGGCGCCTGGGAGCGCCCCGTCCCGCGCCGGGCGCTGTGCGCTGAAAGGATCCTGAGCCGTCCATCGCACCGCGCCCGAGGCTTCGCGGCCCTCCGACCGCACCTGATCGATCAACGCCGCCAATCGCTCAGGCTGGGTCACTGCGCCCTGGGCGTCTATGAGCTCTCCTGGAGGCAGCCAGAGCAGGGCGCGCATCCCGGGCGCCGATCCGAGCGTCTTCAGGAATTCGGGAGTGAGTCGTCGTCCCCCCACGACATACGCGTTGTTCGCGCCGGCCGGGCGTACAGCCACCAACGCCACCGCGCTTCCTTCGGGCAACGGGATGCGAGCAAGGAAAGCATCGGAGGCCGTCCAATCCTCCGCTGCGATTTGCCAGTCGTTCTGATAGCCGAATCGCGCGGGCCAATGGGCAGAAGACAGAATGTTGTGACCGGCGTCGACCACGTCGAGAAAATCCAGGCCCACCGCTTCAGCCGCCTGCTGCGCGCTGTCGTACTCGGCGGCGCCGGCGGCGATTTGCTTCACAGACACCGACACAGCGGCCCGGTCTACCCGCTGCGCCACATCCTTTCCTTGAGCTTCCAGCCCGGCGCGAAACTGATCCAGAAGCGCTTCGCGCCGCCCCGCGTCGACTCGCTCAAACGCCCGGCGGCTGGCGATCGAAACAGCGCCGGTCACCAGAGCCACGGCGCCGGCCGTGGTGAACGACGAAATGAGCAATAGTTTAGTGCGAAACGTCATTGCGCTGAAGGTCCGGCGTCCAGCCACACGTCTGGGAGATTCGGCCAATTTCGAACGCGCGACGAAAGTATCCAGCCCCGCGGAATCTGCACGATGGGGATTACTTGAAAGCCGCCGAGCAGGGCTTTTTCGGCCTCGTAAGGGTTTGCCGGATTCTCCGGCAGCGCAATCTTCAGGAGAGTAGCGAGATCGCTGAGCGCGATCCAAGGATCGGTCGATGTAATCGGAAGGCGCACCAGGCGCACCGCGGCGGAGCCGTTCGAGCTGTTGCGCATCGCAATACCGGCTTCGCTCGCGTTTACCGCGATGCGTTCGGCGATCGGGCGTAGGACGGTATCCTGGCGGTCGTAAGCGAAGGCGAGCGTAGCGCCTCCAGAGGACGAAAGGAGCTCACGCGCTCGCGCCACATTCCGCGCGACAGGAAAAAGAAAAGAATAGCCGCTGAGCCAAGGCGGCAGCAGGGCGCCGGAGACTTCGCCCTGCTTCTGGAGAAGGACGTCGCGGATCGCCGTGCGATCGATCGAGAGCGCCAGAGCTTCGCGCAGCGCGTCGGGAACGCGTACCGGTTCAAACTGCAATGCCAGGGTTTCCGTGGACCGGGTTGAAAATGTTGCGGCGCCGCTCGACCGGGGCGACCGCAGGTCGCGCGCGGCGATTTCCACCACATCCGCCCTGCCGGTTTGAAAATCCGCTGCTTGTTCCGCATATGGGCGGCCCATTTGAATGACGACGGAATCCAAGTACGGTCGGCCGCTCCAGTAGGCGTCATACGCGGCGAAGCGGGCCGATTTCCCCGGTTCCCATTCCGCGATTAGAAAGGGGCCCGTACCGGTAAGCGAGCCATCCGGGGCGCGCGACACAATCGCGTTGCGCGGACGAGCGAGATCGCGAAGGATCTGCTCGATGGGCCGGTCATCGGGCGCCGTTATCGCGCCGTCTGGAGGAGACCATTTGGAGCCATCGTGGAAGGTGATGTTCGGCCGCGTGGAAAAGACCCAGCGCTTGTGCTCGCGGTCGTGCGTCCAGGAGGTCGCCAGCCAGGGCTTCGGATCGCCGCGCTCATCCAGCCGCACCAGCGTTTCGAAAACCAACGGAACAAGCGCGGCTCGCGCCCCCAAAACTTCTGGGTCGTCTGAGGGTGCGGAAGGATCCACGTCCTTGACGGACGCACGCATTTCGATCCGCAAATCTCCCCCATAATGGGGACGGCGGGCAGCGTACAAGCTGTGCGCCGCGGCGCAAGCCACTAGGGCCGCGCTAACGGCCGCAGTCCACCGTAAGCGCATAAGCCGAATATTTGCCGCTCGATTCCTCATGAACCACCGCTAGCGCACGTTCGCCTGAAGACCACAATGCCGGCCAGAGCGCGGTGACTGGGCCGGGGAGGTCCAGCGGCTCGCTCACCCGTATCGCCCCCCGATCCGCGATCTCATACAGCGCTGCAGTCTCAGGCGCATTGCGGGCAACGCCCGCGCTCGTTGCGACGACAAGCTGGCCGCACGCCGAATTCACGACCGCCAAATCCCCCCATCCATCAACGACCCCGCGAGACGAATTCGACTCGTCGTAAACGTGGACCCGGCCGTCCATCTCCTGCACCAAATAGCCTCCTCCGATTTGACCACTCTGATAGAAAACTCCGCGCCAGTCGCCGAATTCCATAGTATTGCGAGCCGGAGTGAACTCGCCATTCTCGGCGCACTTCAAGTCGAGCGCCGGCTTCCAAATGCCGGTGCAGGAGCGGCCCGGGGCTTGGATCGTGACCGAATCGCCTGCGATCTCCAATCGTCCGCGCGGGTCGCGAACGGCTGGAAAATCGAGCGCCGATGCGTCCACGGGTTTCCAGTTCCCACTGCCGGAGTCGTAGAGCACGACCCGGCCCGGCTCCAGCACCAGCATTTGAGAGCCAACCATGGCCAGATCCAGGATGCCCTCGTCCTGTTCCCACAGGAACTGTTTCTTTAGGACGAGCGTCTGGCGGGGCGCTGTTTTTGGCGGGTCCGGCCGGAACTCCTCCATTTCGACGAGCGTCTCATTCGGCCTCCGAATCTCGGCGACCAGGAGATAGCCGCGGATATTATCTGCAATCGTCAGGAGGATCTCTACCGGCTGCGGGTTCCGGACGCGTTTACGAAGTTCGCGCTCCAGGGAAGTTTGGGCGCGGGTGAAATCCGATGGAGGCATGGGGCTTAGGTTCCGCGCCGTCAGGAGAGGCGTTTCCAGCGGCGCCAAATGCGCGGCGATTCGCTTGGCTAAATCGCGGAGCGCCTCGTCGAAGCTATCCCCGCGGGCGCACATGCACATGCACACGAATAAGAGAAGTATCCGCCGAGCCACAAAATCATTCGCATCATAACAGACGCCACGTCTCACCTATCGAACCTCATTCGCCACGGCAGCCGCCCCCATGCCTCTCAGAACGTCGTTGGCGAAAAAGAACTTGCCGTCGCTGGGAACCATCATTATTTGCACCTTGTCCGACAGTTTTTCCGCGATGATCTTCTGAATCAGCAGCGGATTTTGCCTCAACACGCCGGCTTCGAGCTTCATTTTCTCGTCGTCGGCCGCGGCCACGCGCCGAATGTGGTCCTCTTCGGCCTCGTTCATCAATTTGCGCTTTTCCAACTCCGCTTTCCCGTCGATGACTTTCGCCTCAGCCATGGCTTCGGCGTTCTTCACCGTCGATTCTTTCCGCGCTTCCGCCTCCAGGCGCGATTGCTGAATCTGTTTTTCCTTCAACGGCAGAGTGTGCTGCATGGCGTCTGCCTGGGCCTTGGCTTGGAGCACCACCACCTCCGCCTGCGCCTCGGCGGCCTTAATGTCGCGCACCTTTTGGGCTTCGGCTTCGAGCTCGGCCTCCCGTACCAACTTTTGCTTTACCTCCAGGTCCACGCTGAGTCGCTCGTTCTCCTGTTCCTTGAGGAGGACGCCTTCCAGTCCCTTGGCATAGTCGGCGGGCAGTTGGATGTCACGCAGCACCAGTTCCTTAACTACAATTCCATCGGCCCCGAGGCGGGCGGCAATCATTGTGGCCGCGATTTGGCGGATTTCGCCGCGCTTTTCGCCGAACAACTCGCGCACGACATACGACGGTGCCAGATCTCGAAACACGCTGACTACTGCTGGCGCGACCAGTTGTTCCTCAATGGGCTGAGGCACGCTCGCGTTGATATAGGCCAGCTTGGCGGCGTCCAGGCGGTAGCGAACGGCGACCGCCAGATTCACGATCAGGCCTTCCCGCGTTTGAACGCGCAAGCTCTCGGCTCGAACGTGTCCGCGGTCCTTAGGGTCCTGGGCGCCTTCCGGGATCGACGTGGCGAACACGCTGTCCTTGAGGTTGTACGTCTCCAGGCTCTCGATCAGAGGAATTACAAAGTGGACTCCGGGATACAGAGTCGCTCGGCGCGTGCCGACGAACTCGTTCACGCGGACGCCGGCCGAGCCGCTCGGCACAACCGCGATACTCTGCCCCGCGAGCAACAATCCAAAACCGGGGAGAGCCAGTTGGCGCGCCAGGGCCCAGCGCGGACCCGCTGCCCATCCGCCCGGCCCCGGCGCCGCCGGTTCCCCCAACGACTTCGAGCGGCTCAGAATTTTGTAAAGATCCCACGCAAGGATTGCGGCCGCCGCGATCAGCAGGCCGGTCCCAGTAACCATCAGCAGATATTTCAGCAAAACCATATGTTTGTTCTCCTATCCCTTCCGGCGCGGTCAGTTGGAAGCCGCCACCGAAAAAACCTTTGCTACCAGTTCTGTGCGTTCTCCCGTCAGCTCGACCTGGGTCCCGACTCTGACGAGCTCGAACAACTCCTCGAGATCCTGCTGCCGCATGCGTATGCAGCCGTGAGACGCCGCCTTGCCGATCGAGCTCGGTGCGTTCGTGCCGTGAATGCCGTAGCCGCGGGCGCTCAGGCCCATCCAGCGCGTGCCGAGCGGATTGCTCGGTCCAGGCGCCACCGGCCCGGCGGGTCCGAACCAGGTCGGATGCTCGACGTGGTTGACGATGACGAAGCTGCCTCGCGGAGAAGGAGTGGTGGCTTTACCTACCGCCACGTCGTAGATCTTGACGACGCGCTCGTTCTCCAGGAGGACCAGTTTGCGATCGGGGATGGAAATCACGATCCGGCGCTCATCGGCGAACGCGCTGAGGGAAACGGCCGCGAGCATCGCGGCCAATCTGGGCGTGATCTGTGCGTTGTTCATGCCCCGGCGAGGTGCACTCGCGGAGCCTTGACTAAAGCGCTTGATTCAAAAGGAGTTGTTAGAATTTATGGCGTGTCCGGATTGACGCGATGTTTATCTGCTGACACATCCTCACCAATGATGCAGATGGCGCTTCCTCCAAAGCGGCGCCGTTGCCGCCAGGTACAACACCACCATGCCGACAATGAGACCGGGAATTAGCATCAGCCAGCCGGCGAGCGTCAGCTCCTGGTACTGCGAGGAACTGCCCGCCTCGGGCGCGGCCCCAGCGGCGGCCAGGACCGATCCGGCCGTGAGCGTGGCTGGGCGGAGGAGCTTTGCGATGAGACGGGCCATTGATTTGACTCCTTACCCGACAGCCGGCAGGATCTTCAACCACACCGGCTGCTCCAGCAGTTCAGGCCGGCTCACGACCACAATGGCGAACCGCATTAGGCCGGCGGGAATTTTCGCGGGCACTCGCAAACGCACCGCGATGTTATTTTGTTCGAGGATCTCCAGGCGATAGTCAATCTCGCCGTCGGTCAGGTAGATCTCCTTGACATGGCCGGCGTCCACGGCGACGCCCGTAACTGTTACGACATCGCCGGGCCGAGCCTCAGTCGGCGTCACTCCTTGCAGGACCGTGACGTTACTACCGCTCAAAGCTGCTCCGGCGAACTGCGCGAAAGGAATCGCCGCCAGAAGCGCGACCAAGACGAGGAAAACCCGATGAATGCGTGTCATATGAACTCTCCTTCGGCGCGGGTAGCGCAATTCGATTTCCGCTGGCGCATGTGCGGTTCGGCCTTGTTTTCTGTGGCATGGCGGCTCCGCTGGGGAACAAGGTAAGCACTTTCACCCAAGTTCTCAAGCTAGGTGCGCGATTTGCCGCTGCGTGTGCCGCCAACCGCTCCCTGACGGTTGCGGCTCAGAATCGGGCTCGCGCTTCTGCTCTTACAGAGCCGCGACCGTTAGGGACCGATCGAATGACGAACCCGGATTAGTCATTCAGCGCCAGAGATCCAACCACGAAACCCTCCTCCGGCGAGTATTGGAGTCCGAAGCCGAGTTGTCGGCAAACCTCCTGCATCAGGCGGTTTTCGGGGAGAATGTTCCCAAACACCCGGGTAATGCCTTCGCCGCGGGCGAGCGACACCAGCCGGCGAAGGAGCTCGGTTCCGAGTCCATGCTCCTGCCAGGCATCGGAGACCAGAAGCGCGAATTCCGCCTCGGCCAAGTCGCGCTCCCGCGTCAACCTGCCCACGGCCACAATGTCGCCTGAAGCGGACTCCGCAACCAGCACCATCTCGCGGTCGTAGTCGATGAAGCAGATGCGAGTAAGGCGGTCGTGAGTCACGCGCGCGCTCAGGGCCAAATGGTGAAAATACCGCAAATAGACGCTGACATCGCTTAAGCGCTCATGGAAGCGCATCATTTTCGGCTCGTCTTCCGGACGGATCGGGCGAATCGTGAGAGGCGAGCCGTCGCGGGCGGTCCATTTTTCAATCCATGCCGACGGATAGGGACGGATGCTCGGCCCTGGCAAATCGCGATCGGGAATCGTCCAATCGTGAAGCAATGCGCGGGCGTCAAGGGCGAGAAATCGAGAGGGCGAGCCCAGCAGAGGATTTATGTCGATTTCCTTGATGCGCGGAGTCTCCGCGACAAGCTGACTGAAGCGGACGAGAATCTGTTCGAGTCCGGCGCGGTCGATGGCCGCGCGTCCCCGGACGCCGCCGAGCGCTTTGTATATGCGGGTACGCTCCATCATCCGGCGAGCGAGCGTCGAGGTCAGCGGCGGCAGAGCGAGCGCGTGGTCGCGGAAGACTTCCACGAGTTGCCCTCCGAGGCCAAACAAAAGCACTGGGCCGAATTGCGGATCGACGCTCGATCCCAGAATGAGCTCGTAGCCGTCAGGCAACCGGATCATTGGCTGAACAGTGACGCCTTCAAAATCCTCGACCCCCGCGCGAGCGGAAACATTCGCCTGAATGCGCTTCCAGGCGGCCCTTACGGCGGTTTCATCGCGCAAATCCAACTCGACGCCGCCTACGTCTGTCTTGTGCGTGATCGTGCGCGAGTGGAGTTTCACAACAATGGGAAATCCAATTTCGCGCGCCAGCTCGATTGCCTGATCTTCCGTTTTCGCGAGCTCCGTTCGCGTGACGGGAATAGCGTACGCCGCGAGTAACGCCTTCGATTCGTACTCGGTGAGTAACGCCCGGCCTTCCGCCCGCGCCGCCGCCAGGATCGCCGTGACCGCTTCGCGGTCGACCGAGGCTTCCGCCAGCTCCGGCGTTTCGTAGAGCGCCCGAAGATTGTCGCTGTAATGGCACATGTAGGCGAAGGCGCGGGCGGCCGTATCGGGAAAACGGAAGGCGGGGATGCCGGAGGCCCGTAAAATTTCGTCGGCGCGAGCAACCGCGGCGCCGCCCATAAAACTCGCCAGCGTCGGCTTTCCCTCCGTCTTCGCAAATGGGGCCACGCGCTCGGCAACTTCCGATGGACTGGTCATGCCTTGCGGCGAAAGCGAAACGAGCAATCCGTCCACGCCCGGATCGCGACTCACGATTTCCAAAGTTTTGGCGTAGCGCGAGGGCGGGGCATCGCCGATGATGTCGATGGGATTGTGACGGCTCCAGTGGGGTGGCAGAATCTTGTGCAATTCCGCCATGGTTTCGAGCGTTAGCTCCGCCAACTCGCCGCCTTCGGCGATAAGAGCGTCGGTGGCCAGCACGCCTGGGCCTCCGGCGTTCGTCACGATAGCCAGACGAGGACCCTTCGGCCGCGGCTGCTTGGCCAGCACATCCGCCATGTAAAACAAGTCGCTGATGCGGCGGACGCGCAGCACCCCGCAGCGGTGGAGCGCGGCGTCCAGCACTTCGTCGCTTCCCGTGAGCGCGCCGGTGTGAGAGGAAGCCGCGCGCGCAGCCTGCTCAGTGCGGCCAGCCTTGAGCACGATGATCGGTTTTGTCAACGCCACTTCGCGAGCCGCGGAAAGAAATGCGCGCGCATCACCCACCGATTCCATGTACATCAAAATGGCGCGCGTGCGCGGATCGCCGCCCAGATAATCGATGAGATCGCCCCAGCCTACGTCGAGCATCGAGCCTGTGGATACGAATGCGCTGAAGCCTACCCTTTCGCGCAGGCTCCAATCCAGAATGGCCGTGCATAAAGCTCCGCTTTGGCTCAGGAATGCGATGGAGCCAGGGTTGGCCATGGCGCCGGCGAAGGTAGCGTTCAATCCCGCCAGCGGCGCCATGACGCCCAGGCAGTTCGGTCCGATAATCCGCATAGAGCCGCGAGCTGCGAGAATCTCGCGCTCCAACTCGGCGCCGCGCGGGCCCGCTTCCTTGAATCCCGCCGAAATAACGATGGCCGCTGGAACATGCGCTGCGGCGCATTCTGCGACGATGCCCGGCACGGTTCGGGCGGGAGTCGCGATAATGGCGAGATCCACCGGCTGTGGCGCCGCGCTAACGGCAGGGTACGCAGTCATGCCCAAAACACGATCGCGCTTGGGATTTACGGGGTAAACTCTGCCTCGAAACGAGCTCAGATTTTCGAGAATGGTCCGCCCAACGCTCGGGTCGGCCTCGGTAGCGCCGATGACGGCGACCGTACCGGGGGCAAAAAACGGCTCGAGAGTAGGACGCCTCATCCGTGCCTTGAATTCAGGACGCGACTTGCACCCGCTCTTTCGCCGGCGGACCCTCCAGAACCCGCGTTGCCATAGCAATGCGGACCTTTGGCGGATCCTTCAGCGTCCGGTGAAGGAGGCAGGCTTCCACGGCCTTGAGCAATCCCTCTCTGGCCCGAATGCCCAGCCCCGGCGCGTCTACTTCGATCGCGATTCCAGTCAGGCGAGCGGGATGGCCGCCCTTTTCCGCGTTGACGCGCAACTCCAGCTCGGCCGGAGCCAGATGACGCGCTTTCAGATACTCCGAAGCGTAATGCATGGCGCAGCAGCCCAGCGCCGCGAGCATCAGCTCCGGCGGCGTCATACCTGTATCGCTTCCCCCCTCGTCGAAGGGCTGGTCGCAGACCACGCGATGAAAACGCGCGAAAGCCTGCGACTGTTTATTTTTTCCATGGCGAACCCTCACTTGCATAATTTCGTACCCCGCTTTCGCCATGAGCGTTGCACGCAAGCATCCGCGTCCATTCCGAGCCGCGACCGCGAGAGAGCGGACCGATTTCTCAATGGAGTGGGTCATTTGGCGCAAACCCGCGCGTTACGGCTTCATGTGGCACTTCGCGCAGTTGCTCTTCGACTCGAAGGCGGCGCCGCCGGCATGATGGCACGCCCCGCACGATGTCTTGTCCATTTCAGCGGTCTTGTGCAGGCCGGCCTTGTAGTTTAGCGGAGCCTTCGAGTCCTGCTTGAACAGTTTCTCGTGGCACGTGCTGCAATCGCCACTAGCGCGCTTAACA
>DASQJB010000010.1:0-8539 GCA_035631295.1 Bryobacteraceae bacterium
CAGCGGAGATTCAATCGGCTCCCGCCGCCCGTTGTAATGCAAATCGAAAGACAATCCCCGAAAACCCGAGCGCACCTCCTCGGCGCGCAATTCGGCGTGGTGCGAGAATCCATACCAAATCACCCGCGCCGGCGGCGGCGGCCGCATCGATTCGCTCGCCTCGTCCTCGGCGTTGAGGATGGCCCACGCGGGTCCCGGCCCCTCGCCCGGAACGAACAAGAAACGTTTGGCAGCCGCATACGCCTCCATCGTACCGTGGAAGTCCAAATGATCCTGGCTGAGATTGGTGAAAACGGCGGTGCGGTAGTGAAAGCCCCAAACCCGCCCGAGCGCGAGCGCATGCGAGGAAACTTCGGAAACCAGGTGATCGCCGTGGCGGCTCACGAGCTCCGCCGCGAATCGCATGGTATCGAGCGATTCAGGAGTGGTGTTGGGCGCCGGCCGTGCATCGTCCGCAATCCGGTATTCCACCGTGCTGATTAGGCCAGTTGTGAACCCGGCCACGCGCAGAATTGACTCCAGTAAGTATGCTGTCGTTGTTTTACCGTTCGTGCCGGTGATCCCGGTGAAGGAAACGCGCAGATCCGGATGATCATAGAAATTGGCGGACGCCGCGGCCAGAGCGTGGCGGCCGTGCTCTACTTCGATCCACGGCCCTTTGAAATCCGCGGGCGGCGGAAGCTCGCTCGCCACGGCAAGCGCGCCCTTGGCAAGCGCCTCGGATGCGAAGCGCGTTCCGTCCACCCTGGATCCGGGGAATGCGAAGAACACAAAATCCTTTTCCACGCGGCGTGAATCATACTCCAGGCCCGCTACCGGCGCCTCCGCCAGAACCGCAGGCAGTTCTCGCCGCAGCTTCACGCCTGCCAGCAACTCGCGCACCGTCATGGATTGACACCCGCAGGTCTCGACACGAGCGTCACGTGGCGCAAACACTCGTGTTTGCCGCGTCGACACTCGTCTCGACGCCTAGTCGGGCCTGCCCCACACTTCAACGTCCAAATTGCACCCGGATCCGCGCCTGTGCTGTCAGAGGCGCTCCCGGGGGCGGATCCTGATTCCGCGCCAGCCCGCTTCCTTCCACCTCTACTAGCAAGCCTGCAGCCGAAGATTCCTCCAACACCGCACGCAGCGACATTCCCCGGAAATCCGGCGTCTTTCTTGCACTTAGGGTTTCTAAAAAAGTCCGCCGGTCCAGATTCGATGCCGGGCTCCCGTCCGCATTGGCGGCCGGAGGGTCCGTCTGGACCGGCGGTGGAGTGACGGAGGATACAGACTGTGTCCCGGCGGGCGCAGGCCCGGCAGTGGGCGAAACCTTTTCAGCTGGCGCCTTCTCAGCCGGCGAAGCCTTTTCGGGAAGATCTTTCGGAACGTCCAGCATGCGCAGGGCGGACATCGCCACCCAGCGGAAAACCGGCGCCGCCACAGGTCCGCCGTATCCGGCTGTTCCGCCTGTGGTGTGGTTTAACGTCACCGCGATCACGATCTTCGGATCGGCCACCGGCGCAAACCCCAGAAAACTTGCGTTGTAGGCGTGCGTGTACAGGTGACCTTTGACGTCGAAAATCTGGGCCGTTCCCGTCTTTCCGCCGGAAGTATAGCCGCGCAGATTCGCCAAGCCCTTGGCCGTGCCGCGCAGCACCACGCCCTCCATCATTTGGCGCATCGTGATCGCGTTCTCTGGAGCGATCACGCGAACCGGTTTATCCGCGTTATACCGTTCCTCCGGCTGCCCCGGCTTGCGGCGGCAAAGCACGATTTGCGGTCGCACGCGCAATCCGCCATTGGCGATCACCGCTCCAGCGACGGCGAGTTGCAGAGCGGTGGCGCTGACCTCATGGCCAAAGGCGATCGAGCCAATGGAGCTGGGCGTCCATTGCTCCACGCGCCGCAACAGCCCGGCCGATTCGCCCGGCAGATCGATTCCCGTCTTCTGGCCAAAGCCAAAGCGGCGCACGTAATCGTACATCGCCTTGTCGCCCACCTTCAAGGCGATGTTGACCGCGCCGATGTTGCTCGATTTCGCCAAAACGTCGGCCATGCTCAACGCCGAGTGGCGGTGGTCGTCGTGAATGATGCGGCCGAAGAGATTGATGCTCCCGTTGCCGCAGTTGATGATGGAGTCGGGGCGCAGCGGGGTGGTTTCGAGCGCCGCCGAAAGCGTGATGGTCTTGAAGACGCTGCCCGGCTCAAACGGCGTGGTGATCGCCAGGTTGCTGCGCGCTCCGGCCGGCTCCTCCGTTCCCGGCGCCGCGTTGGAATCGAAGCGAGGATAGTTGGCCATCGCCAGCACTTCGCCGGTGTAGGGATCCATCGCCACAATCGAACCGGTCTTGGCGTGGCTGGTGGCGATCGTCTTGTCCAGCTCCTTTTCCGCCTCGTATTGAAGATTCGGATCGATGGTCAGCGTGAGGTCCTCGCCCGGATCGGGATTGCGCGCAACCACGGAGTCGTAGGGATTCTGTTTGACGTCCGTATACATCCGGGCGAGGCCGGGACGTCCGGAAAGCTCCTCGTCGAACGCCATCTCGATGCCGGCATTGCCGCGCTCCGCGTCCTCGTCGTCCACCATACCGATCGAACCCACTACGTGGGACGCCAGCGATCCGCGCGGGTAAAAGCGCCGCATCTCCGGGCGGAATTCCACCCAGTCGAGCTTCAGGCTGCGCACGCGCGCCGCTTCTTCCGCTGTGACCTTCCGCTTCACCCATAAAAAACCTCTTCCGCGCCCTTTGGCCGACCGGATGTGCTCCCAGAGCTTAGTGCGATCCACCCCCAGCAGGGGCGCGAGCAGATCGGCAGCCACCGCCGGGTCGGGGATACGCTGCGGATTGACGCAAATGGATTCGGCCGGCAACGTCTTCGCCAATGGCTGGCCGATGCGGTCGAAAATTGTGCCGCGTAAGGCGGGAATCTCCACCTGTTTCTGCTGCTGCTGTTGAGCCAGCCTTTGCAGATCGTCGTGGTGGATCACCTGGAGCCACACCAGGCGGGCGACGATCGCCCCCGCCCACACGAGCAGCACCCTCAACAGCCATCGCAGGCGACGCGTGGATTGGATTTCCGCCACGGCTCGATCCCTCTTAGCGCTCCACTACTAGTCCTGAAAATATTCGTGGCGCACGCACTCTTGCGTGCCGCGTCGAGTCTCGTCTCGACGCCTGCCGGAGTCTTCGCCGGCGCCAGGCATCCACACGAGTGTCGATGCGGCAAGCACGAGTGCCTGCGCCACCGCATTGGTTGCAGCCCCACAAGGAAGACAACTTCCCCTAGTGGTCACGGTACAGGGCCCTCTCAATTACTTGTTCATGGCCAGCGAGCCCCGCGGTCCTTCCAGATACACCACTTTCTGCGGCGCCGGATCGACGAACTGCTGCTCGCGCGCAAGCTGCTCCATGCGCGCCGGCGACAGCAGCTTCGATTCCTCCAGTTCCAGAGACGCTCGCTCGGTCGCCAGCCGACTGCCTTCCTGGCGCAACGTCTGAATCTGATACCCCGCCAACAGCCCATAGGCGCTCGGCAACAGAACGCCAATCAGCAGCACCGCCGCGCCGAACACGCTTCCGGCCAGTTTCAGAGCGCGGCCGCGTGCGGTGGGATCCGCCTGGCGCACCACGCGGCTGTTGTCGATCCGCTTGACGTAAAAAAGAATGTCCTCGTTGGCGAAGCTGCGAACGCGCGCCGATGCCTGGGCGCGAAGCGCTTTGTCGTATCCTTGCGTCACCGCGTGGAATTTACCCGCCGAATTTACCCGGTCCGGGGCCTGTGCCCGGCCCATGAAGAGCCGGCCCCATACTTGATCTAGTGTTGCCATTTCTGTTTAGTGCTCCGATAATTTGAGGTTCAAGTTTTACAACAATTCGATTGCGCGTAACTTCGCGCTCCGGGACGGCGGATTGTCCCGAATCTCTTCAACCGATGGCCGGACTACATGCCGCGTGAGCAGCCTCGCGCGTCGCTCCTTTGCCAGCGCCTGAAAACTCCGCTTCACCCTGCGGTCCTCCAGCGACATGAAGGAGATCACCACGGCGTGCCCGCCCGCTCCTACCAGCTTGGGAATGGACTCCAACAGGGCATCCAGTTCCCCCAACTCGTTGTTCACCGCGATTCGCAACGCCATGAAGGTCTGCGTGGCCGGGTGAAGTTTTCCCGTACGAGGCGCGGCCCCTTCGATCAGCTTGGCCAACTGACCGGTAGTTGTAATCGGCCGGCCTCGTACGATTGCTCTGGCTATCTTCCGGCTCCTCCTTTCTTCGCCCAAGGTGAAGATCAGACGGGCGAGCTCCTGCTCGGATTCGAAATTCACAATATCGGCGGCGGTCCGCTCGCCGGAGGCGAGGCCAGAGGAAGGTCCGGATCGGGACATTCTCATGTCCAGCGGACCGTCCGCCATGAACGAGAACCCCCGTTCTCCCACCGTCAACTGATGCCGGGATACCCCTAGGTCCGCCACCAGTCCGTCCAGCTTCGCAATCCCCTCCGCTTCTAATACCTCTCCCAGTTGCGAGAACAAAGCTTGGTGAAAATGTATGCGGGCGGAACAATCTCGCGTGTTCTCGCGCGCCATCTCCAGGCTCTCCGCGTCGCGGTCGCAAGCCACCACAAGTCCGGTGGTCAGCCGCTGTGCGATCGCCCCCGAATGCCCTCCCAGGCCCGCCGTGGCGTCGCAATAGATTCCCTCCGGCCGGACATTCAAGAAGTCCAGGCTTTCGCCCAACATCACCGGATAATGCTGCTGCATAACTTAGGGCCATGTTGAAAATCAGTTGAAGCCCATCTTCTCGAGCGTCTTCAAATCCTCGGCCAAGCTGACGCGCGCAGCCTGCAGCAGCTCGTCGTGAATCTTCTTGCTGACCACGTTGACGCGGCCATTGTGGACGTCCACGACGACCGGCTGTTTTTCCAGCCCCATCTCTTCGCGCAACGGCGCGGGCAGCAACACTCGTCCCGACTTGTCGATTTCCGCGTCCCCGCCGTAGTGCTTCGCCAGCCGCATCAGCCTCTCCACCGCGGCCGAATTCTCCCCGGCGTTCCTGGCAAGATTTTCGTTGCGTTTCCACTCCGTTAGCGGGTATATTCGAACCTGACGGAAGTCGACCGTGGTAATAAAAACGTTGGCGATCCCCGAGGCGGACAGGTACTCCACGATCTTCGCCGGCAGTTTCAATCGCCCTTTGTCGTCTATGCTGGCCGGCTCGATGGAATGCGGCGGCTCGGCGGGGACGAAGGAGTTGGGTTCGTTTTTTCGAGCGTCGGTTTCGTCCATTTCGAGCCACTTCAAGCCACATTAGGCCACTGAGTTAATGTAACGCCCCTCGCCCAGGAATTGCAAGACTTTTATTATCAGAAGTTTACTTTCGCCTGGTCTTCGCCAGGCGAGGCTTGGATAGCACGCACCTCCTGGTTCAAGGGGGACCCATTACAAACTGCGAGGCTTCGTGTCTGTGCACCCGTGTCTGTGGGTCCGGCTGTTATCGATTTTGTTGAACGCCCGCTTTCTCGACCATGACACCCAGGTGAGCCCGGCTCCACGTTCGGGATAATAGCGCTTTTCACGGACAGTTCAAATTTGCGGCGTATAGTAGGCTTTTTGGCCTTTGAATGACAACTCCAAGCACCGGCGAGCTCCAGGCGATTCTCGACCAGGGGCGCTGGAGCCGGGCAGCGGCGATTCTCCGGCGGCTCGATCCAGCCGTGGCCGCCGACGCCTTCTTGAGCGTCCCCTTCGAGCAGCAAAAGATTCTATTTCGCGAGTTGCCGGGCGACTTCGCCGCGAAACTGGCCGCGGCTCTGCCCTACTTCGACCTCTTTGTTCTTCTTCGCACGCTTCCGGCCGGACAAATGGCCGCGGTTGTGGAGAAGATGAATCCGCAAGAGCGCCTGAACTTTCTGGACCAGTTGCCGGAGGAATCGTGGCGGCAAATCGTCCGCGACCTGTACGGGGAAGCCGGCGTTCCCGCCGAAGCGCTGGAAGCGCGGGGTCTGGCTGCGCGGGCCGAGCCCATTATCGAAGCCCGCCAAATCGAGAAAAAATTCACCCGGCCGGACGGTGGAGAGATTCAGGTCATCGCGCCCACCAGTTTGTCCATCGAGCCAGGCGCGATCGTGGCGCTTCTGGGACCCTCCGGTTCGGGAAAGTCCACGCTGCTGCGGATGCTCAGTGGATTGGCCGCGCCATCGGCTGGGGAAGTTCTCTGGCATGGGAAGCCCCTTAATGGCGCGAGCCCGAATGTCGCCATCGTGTTCCAGAGCTTTGCGCTGTTTCCCTGGCTCACTGTTCTCGAAAACGTGGAGGTTCCGCTGCTCGCCCGCGCAATGAAGCATGAGGAGCGGCATAGCCGGGCGCTCAAGACGCTGCGCTCGGTGGGCTTGAGAGGCTTCGAAGCTGCGTATCCAAAGGAACTATCGGGCGGAATGCGGCAGCGCGTGGGATTCGCGCGAGCCCTGGCCGTGGAGCCCGAAATCCTGTTCATGGACGAACCATTTTCCGCGCTGGACGTTCTGACGGCAGAGAATTTACGCAGCGAATTGCTGGATTTGTGGATGGAAAAGAAGATCCCCACGCGCAGCATTTTCATGGTCACTCACAACATTGAAGAGGCGGTGCTGTTGGCCGACCGCATCATTGTTTTAGGGAGAGATCCAGCGAAAATTCGCGCGGATTTTCGCGTAGCTCTGCCCCAGCCTCGCGAGCGGCATTCTCCGGAATTTCGGCTGTATCTCGATTACATTTACAAGCTGATGACCCAGCCGCAACTCGAGGCTGCGCCGCCTTCGCTAGCCCCTGGAGCAAAGGCGCCGTACCAGAAGTTGCCTCACGCCAGAGAGGGCGGCATTGCGGGCCTTCTCGAACTACTCCACGATCGCGGAGGAAAGGAAGATTTATATCGCATCGCGGAAGAGCTGCGAATGGACGTGGACGATCTGCTGCCGGTGGTGGAAGCCGCCGCGCTGCTCAATTTTGTGAAATCCGAGCGCGGCGACGTCGATCTCACTCCCACGGGCCATGCCTTCGCCGAAGCGGGTATCGCCGAAAGAAAAGCTTTGTTCCGCGAAGCCGCTCTGGCGCACGTCACTCTTCTCCAGCAAATGAACGCCGCGCTGGCGGCCAAATCCGACCACGCCATGCCGCTCGAATTCTTCCACGACATTCTGGACGAGCACTTTTCGCCCGAGGATGTGGAACGTCAAATCGAAACTGTGCTGAATTGGGGCCGGTACGGGGACATCTTCACCTACGATTCCGAAACCGGCCGCTTGCTATCGGCCCAGATGCACACGGCGGCCGAAGCCGAAGCCCCCAGTCTGCACTGATGCTCGGCCTTACCCAAGCGCGGACCCGCAGTCTGCCGCATATGCCTCCTTGGGCAAATCTTTCGCGCCGGGCCTCGTCTCTATTGACCGATCTGCCGATCGCATTCGTGGGATTCGGCCTGTTTTACGGCCTGCTGGCTCTGGCGCGCTATTGGGCTACGCCGGTTCAACCCCAGGCTCAAATCGACCTGAGTCCGAGGTCTCTGCCACTGTACGCACTGTTTTCCCTTGCGCGCATCGCCGCCGCCTACCTCATGAGCCTGGTCTTCAGTCTGGGCTACGGTTATCTCGCGGCGCAGAGCGCCAAAGCGGAGCGGTTCATGATTCCGGTTCTCGACACGTTGCAATCGATCCCCGTGTTGAGTTTTCTGCCTGGCGTCATGCTCTCAATGGCCGCCCTGTTCCCCTCGACTCAGTTTGGGCTGGAATTGGGTTCCATCCTGCTCATCTTCACGGGACAGGTCTGGAACATGGCTTTCAGCGTCTACTCCTCGCTGAAAAGCACTCCTCGCGAAATGCTCGAGGCCGCGCGCCTCTACCGTTTGAGCCGGTGGCAGAGATTCTTCCAACTGGATCTGCCATATTCCGCCATCAGCCTGATATGGAATTCAATGATGTCGGTGGCCGGAGGCTGGTTTTCGCTGATGGTCTGCGAAATGTTCACCCTCGGGAACCGCGACCTACGGCTTCCGGGCCTCGGCTCTTATTTGCAATCGGCCTCCAATGCCGGCGATGCCCGCGCGATTGCTTGGGGACTTACCGCCATGGTCGCAGTGATTGTGCTCCTCGACCAGCTCGTCTGGCGTCCGGCAATCGCATGGAGCGATAAGTTCAAGTTCGAGCAAGTAGAGGCTTCGGAGATTCCACGCTCGCCGGTGCTCGACTTCCTGCGCCGGTCTAGGTTGATCTCGCGCGCGCAGGCAGTGGCAGCGCCGGCGCGGGAGGCATTCATGCTGCATTTCGCGCGAGGTTGGACGCGAGAGGGCATTGCAGCTCAAACGCGGAGTCCGGCGCGCTGGATGTCCCCGGTTTTTTCGGCGATCGCGCTGGCAGGCGTGTTCTACGCCGCCACCAGAATGACCGCCATGCTCGGCGCGCTTTCCCTCAAGGACTTGCACGAGATTGCTCTGGGCGCCGGGGCCACGTTTCTTCGGGTCGAGCTCACGCTGGCGTTGGCCGCATTGTGGACGATTCCCGCCGGAATCTTGATTGGACTTAAGCCCCG
>DASQJB010000011.1:0-3560 GCA_035631295.1 Bryobacteraceae bacterium
AAAACCGTACCAAGATACCGGACTACAGGACATAGGGAGCGTTCCGGACTCAGCCTTTTCTGTAACTTACTGACTACAAATGGCTGGGCCTAATCTAGTAAGAATAGACTTGGTCGAGAATTTCGCGGGCGCCCTGATCCAGCAACCGCCGGCCCAGTTGCGCTCCCACTAGAGCCGGATCTGCCCCGCGATGATCGCCATTGAGGATGCGCGCGCCATCGGGCGAAGCCACCACGGCGAGAAGCTGGATCATTCCCGCTTCCAACCGCGCATACGCGCCGATGGGAACCTGGCAGCCCCCGCCCATGGTGGCCAGGAACGCACGCTCGGCCTCCACTGCCGCTCGGGTCTCCGCGTGGTCCAGCTTGCGCGCCAGCTCGCGCGCCGGGCCGGAATCGGCGCGCGTCTCGATGGCCAGCGCGCCTTGTCCGCCTGCGGGGCACATGATCTCAACCGGAATGATTTCGCGAATGCGATCCTGCCAGCCAAGGCGGCGCAGCCCCGCGGCGGCCAGCACGATCGCATCGTAACGGCCTTCGTCCAGCTTGCGCAGCCGCGTATCGACATTGCCGCGAAGAGTTTCGATCACCAGGCTGCCGCGGAAGGCGCGAAGCTGCGCCGCGCGGCGGAGCGAACTCGTCCCGACCTTTCCGGCAGAGTCCAGCGAAGCGCCTACTAATGCGTCGCGCGGATCTTCGCGTTCCGGGATAGCCGCGATCGTCAGCCCCGGCGGCAGCTCGGCGGGCAGGTCCTTCATGCTGTGCACCGCCAAATCGATCGTACCTGCCAGCAGCGCCTCCTCGATTTCTTTCGTGAACAAGCCCTTGCCGCCCGCCATCGCCAACGGAACGTCCTGAATCTTGTCGCCGCTGGTCTTGATGATTTGGATCCGCGTCTCCTCACCCAAGGCTTCCAGCCTTGCGGCCACGTGGCGCGCCTGCCACAAAGCGAGCGCCGAGCCGCGCGAACCTATGACGGTCATGCGTCGTCCCGCAGCCGGAACAGTCTTCGAATCAGGCCTATCAGCGAAGGGTCGCGCCCCAGTTCGGTGATCGGCGTATGTAGAATTTTCTTGACGATTCCCCGCGTCATCGCGTCAATGGCTTCTTCCTGTTGCGGGCTCAATGCGCCCAGCTTTGCGCGCTGCCGTTCGATTTCGCTTAAGCGCACCAGCTCCAGCTGATTCCGAAGCTCTACGATGCTGGGCGCCACCTCCCGGCTCTTCAATCGCGCCATCATCCGCTCCACCTCTTCGCGGATGATTTCCTCGGCCTGCTGCGCCACTTCGTTGCGCCCGCGCAGATTCGCGTCGACTACCTTATCCAGATCGTCGATGTCGTAAAGGAATACATTGTCGAGCTCGCCCGCTTCCGGCTCGATGTTGCGCGGCACGGCGATATCGATGAGGAACATCGGCCGGTTGCGGCGCCTCTCGATAGCCGCCTTCATTTCTTCCCGCGTAATGATGTAGCTCGGCGATCCGCTGGAGGCCAGCAAAATGTCCACGCCCGGAAGCGAATCGTGGAAATAGTCGTAATCGACCACGCGGCCGCCCACGATCTCGGCAAGCGATTCCGCGCGCTCGCGTGTTCGGTTCGTCACCAGAATTTCGGAAACTCCGGCTCGGCGCAGATGCCGGGCAGCGCTTTCGGCCATCTTGCCGGCGCCAACCACCAGCACGCGCTGACCCTGAAGCGAGCCAAAGATGTCACGCGCCAACTCCACCGCTGCGAAGCTGACAGACACCGCGCTCTCGCCAATATCGGTCTCCGATCGGACCCGCTTGGCGACGTTGAACGCGCGCGTCATCACCAGATCGAGATAGCCGTTGATCGTGCCCCGCTGCTTGGCCAGCGCGTATGCGGACTTGAGCTGGCCGAGAATCTGCGGCTCGCCGACGATCATGGAATCCAGGCTCGACGCCACGCGGAACAAGTGACGGATAGCGTCGGAGCCGCCCAGACGGTAGAGATACGGCGAAACCCAGCCGCGCTCAACGCTGCGTGCGTCCGCCAGGAACCCCTCGATGGACGATTCCGCATCGGCCTCTTCATCGGCCGTCACCGCAACCTCTACGCGATTGCACGTGGACAGGATCATGCCCTCGCGCACCCCGGGACGCCGCGACAACAGATCCAGAGCCTCCGGAAGCGCCTGCTCTTCAAATGCGAGCCGCTCTCGCACCTCCACGGGCGCGGTGCGGTGGTTCAAGCCGGTGAGCAGCAGCCTCATGGAATGCGCAATCCCACGTGCGCGAACCACGTGATAGCCGAGCACACCATCACGGCCAGAGCCATAGCCGCGGCCCGGCGCCCTCGCCAGCCCGCCGTCGTGCGGAGGTATAAGGTCGCGAGCAAGAGCGCCCAAGTGAAAAGAGAAATGGCGACCCGCGGGTCTCCCACCGTTTCCTGGGTCGGGCGCGCGCCCGCTCCCAGGAACACTATGATGACGCCCATTGTGATGAATACGAACCCATACTCCAGATAACGGCTGACCAGATTATCCAACGTCGCGAGCGGCGGCAGCTTTTGGAAAAGCCCGAGCGATTTCTTCGTCTTGAGCCGGCGCTCTTGGATCAAATAGAAAAAGCTTGCCGCGGCCATGATCGCGAGAGCCGCGTATCCGGCCAGCACCAGCACGATATGGATCGCGAGCCACGTTTCTCGCGCGCCGGTCAAGATCGCCACGGGCCGCTCCATCGCCGCCACCAGGGTCATGAGAAACACCAGCGGGAAGTGCGCCACCGCCGTGGACGCGAAGTGGTAGCGCCATTCCACAGCCAGAAACAGCACCGCGATCAGAAAAGCACAGAGGTTCAGAGTTTGAAAGAAGTTATCGACCGGGATGTGGCCCGCGGCCATGCCCAGATCCACGAGCGCCACGCCTTGCAAGATGGCGCCGATGCGGAACGTCCCACGCGCAACCGGGTAGAGGCTGGTCCGCTTGCCCAGCAGAGCCAGCATGGAGTGCAACAGGCCCACGGCATAGAAGCAAACCGCGACCCGAAGCCAGAAGATGCTTGTGGATACCACTTACTCCATCTTAGATTGCCCTGAGAGGGAGCGGCGGGCCCGGCTCAGGCCGACGCCGCTACGTCCTGCACCCGCCGCTTGCCGCCGGAACCGCCGTCCCGGGCGGGGTTGCGCGGAATCCCGGGCTCGGCCAAAGCCGCATCGGTAACGTCTTTGGGCAGAGTGAAATAGAATCGAGAGCCTTTTCCCGGCTCCGACTCAACCCAGATGCGTCCGCCTTGCTGTTGCACAATGCGTCTGCAAATGGCGAGCCCCAGGCCGGTCCCATCGATCCGCGGCGCGTCGTGGCCTCTCCAGAACGTGTCGAATACATGGTTCTGGTCCACTCGGTCGATGCCCGCGCCATTGTCGCTCACGCAGAATAGCCATTCCTTCCCGCGGTCGGAGGCCGAGATGTGAACCTGGGGGGAATCCTTGCTCCGATACTTGATCGCGTTGCCGATCAGGTTTTCGAACAAGCGCAAAAGCCGGGCCTCACTGGCGTGAACGCGCGGCAGCGGATCCGCAGTGATCCGGGCGCCTGATTCC
>DASQJB010000012.1:0-5352 GCA_035631295.1 Bryobacteraceae bacterium
ACGCACCGCTTTCGGCGGACATTGCTGCCGACGCGCCGCTGTTGGCGGCGCTTAGGGGGGAGGCGGCCAAAATCATAAACGCGAGTATGAAACAAATATACACTTTTCTGTTTGTCAAGGGGAACCTGTCGCCCGACGCAATTGTTAACATCTTCTCATGGAAGGCGGAGGCCGGAGCGGCGCAGCCCACGCCGCTGGATTCGTGCTCGTGGGGGGGCGCAGCAGCCGCATGGAGTGTGACAAAGCACTCTTGCCTGCGGGCCCGCAGACACTGGCCGAACAGATTGCCCATTCTGTCCGGCAGGCCGCCGGGAGCGTTACCCTCATCGGCGACCCGGAAAAATACGCTTCGCTCGGCCTGCCTGTCATCGCCGATGCAGTGAAGGGTCGCGGCCCCATGGGGGGAATCTACACTGCGCTGCTTCATTCCAAAGAGGACTGGAATCTTGTCGTCGCCTGCGACATGCCTGATCTCGCGCCGGATTTTCTGCACGCCCTGATTCGAGCAGCCGGGCGGTCGCCCCAAAGTTGCCTGGTTTGCGAAGGCCCTGGCGGAATGGAGCCTCTGTGCGCTGTCTATCATCGCCGGCTGCTCCCGGCGCTGGAGTCCGCATTGGAGCATAAGCAGCTAAAAATGAAGGACTTTGTGCTCCAACAAAACCCCGAGCGGTGGCCCGTCGCCGACGCTTCGGCTCTGCGCAACGTCAATACGCCAGAAGAGTGGCGACAGGAGGTCGCATGAACGTCGAGCGCGACAGTTCTTCCCATTACATCGAGTTCGCGCATGTTTATAAGACGTTTGACACCCCCGTTTTAGCCGACGTCAGTTTTCACGTCGACGTGGGGCACACCTTGGCCATTATCGGACGAAGCGGGGTGGGAAAATCGGTCACCCTGGGCCACATCATGGGCTTTCTCAAGCCGGATCAGGGCCGCGTTTACGTGTCGTACACAGACATTACGGATGCGCCCGAATCCGAACTCCGGCGCGTTCGCAAGAAGGTAACCATGGTCTTTCAATCCGGCGCACTGTTTGATTCGCTGACCGTGCGCGAAAATATCCTTTTTTCGCTAGAGCTCCGCGACGACTACGACGAGGCGAATAAGGAGGATGTGGTGGACGGTCTGCTGAAAATTGTGGACCTTTCCGAATACCGCGACGCTTACCCGAACGATCTTTCCACAGGCCACAAACGCGCCGTGGCGATCGCGCGAGCGCTCGCGGCGCAACCCGAATGCATTCTCTACGACGAGCCCACCACCATGGTCGATCCCATCATGGGAGAACATATCGCCGGTCTCCTGCTGCGCCTCAAGACCCAGCTTCAGCTCACGGGCATCGTGGTCACGCACGATCTGGACCTGATGCGCCGGGTTGCGGACACGGTAGTGGTGCTGTACGAGAGCAAGGCGATCTATTTCGGGCCGGTGAAGGATCTGGAAAAATCGTCGCATCCGCATATTCAGGAATTCCTGGCGATGGACAATGTGGTGTAGAGGCGCCTATGTTCGCCGCCATCCGCGAGCAGATTCGAACGGTGTTCGAGCGCGATCCCGCCGCACGCGGCGCGCTGGAGATCCTGCTTTGCTATCCCGGCTTTCACGCCGTCCTTTTGCACCGCGTGGCGCATCGCTTGTACCGTGGGGGATGGTTTACGCTGGCGCGCATGGTAAGCCAGGCTTCGCGGTTGCTTACAGGAATCGAGATTCACCCCGGCGCCAAGATCGGACGGCGGTTGTTCATTGACCACGGCATGGGCGTGGTGATCGGCGAGACGACGGAAATTGGCGACGACGTGCTCTTGTACCAGGGCGTAACGCTCGGGGGCACGGGGAAAGGAGCCGGAAAGCGCCACCCCACCATCGGCAACGGGGTGGTGATCGGCACGGGCGCAAGCATCCTGGGCAATATTCAAATCGGCGATTACGTTAAGGTGGGCGCGGGATCGGTAGTGGTGCGCCCGGTTCCCGCCCGCTCGACGGTCGTGGGCGTGCCCGGACGCGTGGTGCACGGAGGTGATGCGGGAGCGGGCATTTCCAACGACGCTTTGGAGCACGGCCGCCTTCCCGATCCGGAAGGACAGGCCATCGACGATTTGGCCCGCCGCGTCGCGGAACTGGAATCGCAGCTAAAATCAGTGATGCAGACTCTATCCGATGCCAAGACGGCCACTCAGCGTTAAGCACCAGGTCGTTGAAGGACCGCTCCCTTTGGTCGCGGCTCTGATTGCCGGCATTTTGCTGCTTGCGGTGGCGTGCCTGGCGGCCGATTCAAAGGGCGACACGCTCTTTTGGGTCGCGCCCTGCGACGATCCGAAGACGGGCTGCCAGCCGGGCGATTTGGATTTGGCGCGATGGGCCTTGGAGGCTTGGCAGACGGCGGCCAACGGCCGACTCCACTTCGTCGAAACCAAGGACCGGCAACAAGCCTTGCTACGCCTGGTGTGGGCTTCGCCGCAGGGCGGCTTATATGGCGAAACCGTGCCGATTGAAGTGAACGGCCGAAGGGGAGCGCAGATCTTCGTCGTCAATACCACGCGAGACGTGACAGACGCCATGCTGCGAGACACGATCGTGTACCTTACTTGCCTGCATGAATCCGGCCACGCGTTGGGCTTGCGGCATACGGATCAATTCGACGACATCATGTACAGCTTTCAATACGGCGGCGACATTCCGGAATATTTCGGGCGTTACCGCCGGAAGCTGGTCAAGCGCGAGGATATTCGCAAGAACTCGGGCCTTTCCGGCGCGGACAGGACGCATCTCCTGGCTAGTCTATCTGCCAGCGCCCCTTTTTGAATTGGCCACGGATGGGCACGGATGAACACAGATGAACACAGATCGAACGAGTTATCCGTGTTCATCTGTGTGCATCCGTGGCCTAAAGGCGTAGCGGAAGGCGTTGGCCGCGAGCTCGCTCGCCGGCAATCCGAACTTCCGCGCGGCCAGCTCATACTCGCTCCGGAGCGTGCAGCCGAATAACGCGGGGTCGTCGGTATTCAGGATAATCGGCACTCCCGCATCGAATAATTTCCTAATCGGATGCTGTTCCAGCGAAGGCGCCGCGCCCGTTCGCACGTTGCTGGTGATGCAGACTTCGAGCGGGATCTTGCGTTCACGCAGATACTCCATCAGCCGCAGATCTTCGACAGCGCGGATGCCATGGCCGATGCGCTCGGAGCCAATTTCCAAGGCGTCCCAGATGCTTTCCGGACCGCTCGTTTCACCGGCATGGCAAGTGAGCCGCAGTCCGCGCTCGCGGGCCTGCAGATAGAGATCGCGGAACCACTTCTCCGGGCCCTGCTCTTCGAATCCGCCGAGGCCGATGGCCACTACGCCCTCGCTTTGCCGCGCGGCGGCGAATTCGAAAACGGGCCGCGCGGCATCCACACCCCATTGACGCGTCGCATCGAGAATCCAGCGGACAGTCAAGGGCGCGCGAGCAGCTTCGCGGGCCAGCGCGTCGAACACCGCGGCCAAGTCCTGCTGCTTCCAGAGAACGACTCCGGCGGATAACGTGACCTCCGCGTAAACGACTTGTTGCGCTTCCAGGTTTTCAAACAACCGCCGCGCCGCGATGGCGTAGTGCTCGGGCGTCCGCAATTTGCGGTTCACCCAGACGTAGCTGGCGATGAAGCCGGCGAAATCCGAATAAGTCGTGTTGGCGGCGATCTCTTCTTCCGTCAGCGTCGGATCGATTTCGCGCAGCGTCTCGGGTTCAATCGATCCTTCCAAGTGAACGTGAAGTTCCGCCAACTCCATTCTTGCCATAATAGCGGCGTGAGCGAAGCCGCCATTCAAGCGATTACGCAGGGCCGTTATCGCGATCCTTTTTCCTTTCTTGGACCGCACAAGAGCGACTCTGGCTGGATTGTCCGGGCCTGGCTGCCACAGGCCAAACAAGTTGAGTTGGTTGCCCAGGAAGGCTCCCAGCCAATGGCGCAGGCTGAAGGCGCGTCTGGTTTTTTCACCGCCGACCGGAATGCGGCTCCGGGCGCCTACCGTTTGCGCATCACGCTCTACTCCGGGGAGGTTCAGGAGATCGAGGATCCGTATCGCTTCCCTCCCCTTCTCACGGCCTTCGATCTGTATTTACACGGCGAGGGCACGCATTACGAGAGTTATCACACTATGGGCGCTCATCTTACCGCTTGCGAGGGGGTGGAGGGCGTTCGCTTCGCAGTCTGGGCGCCGAATGCCGAAATAGTGAGCGTTACCGGAGATTTCAACCAATGGGATCGCACCCGGCATCTCATGCGTCTGCGGGACGGCGGCGTTTGGGAAATTTTCTTGCCTCGCCTTGGCGCGGGCACCTGCTACAAATACTCCGTACTGGCGCGCGAAGGCTGGGAGCAGGACAAGTGCGATCCCTATGGATTTTTCGCCGAGGTGCCGCCGAAAAGCGCGTCGATTGTTTGGCCTTTGACCAACTATGCTTGGGGCGACGCCGAATGGATGGAAGCGCGCTCCAGGCGCAACGTTCTTCGCGAGCCTATCTCCATGTACGAGGTTCACCTGGAGTCCTGGCTACGCGGCCCTTTCCAGCAATTGCTCTCCTACCGCGAACTGGCGGACAAGCTGGTTGAGTACGCGCGTCAAATGCATTACACGCACATCGAGTTGCTCCCGGTGATGGAGCATCCGTTTTCCGGCTCGTGGGGATATCAGGTCACGGGTTACTATTCACCCACTTCGCGCTATGGCACCCCCGACGATTTCCGCTATTTCATCGACCGCTGCCATCAGGCCGGCATTGGCGTGGTGCTCGACTGGGTGCCGGGCCATTTTCCCCGCGATCCGCACGCGCTTCACTGGTTCGACGGCACGGCTCTGTACGAGCACGCCGACCCGCGCCAGGGTGAGCACCGCGAATGGGGAACCATGGTGTTCAATTACGGCCGCAACGAGGTCGCCACGTTTCTGCTCTCGAACGCGTTGTATTGGCTAAAAGAGTTTCACGTGGATGGTTTGCGGGTGGACGCCGTCGCCTCCATGTTGTATCTCGATTACGCGCGCACTGAAGGCGATTGGATCCCCAACCGATACGGCGGGCGCGAGAATCTGGAGGCGATCGAATTCCTGAAGCGCTTCAATGAGCTGGCTCACAAGGTCCCCGGCGCGATGACGATCGCGGAGGAGTCCACGGCTTGGACCGGAGTTTCGCGGCCCGTCTATTCGGGCGGCCTGGGCTTCACGCTCAAGTGGAACATGGGCTGGATGCACGACATGTTCGGCTATTTTTCCACCGATCCCGTGTTCCGCAAATATCACCAGAACGACATCACCTTCAGCATGCTCTACGCGTTTACGGAGAACTTCCTGCTGCCGGTTTCGCACGACGAGGTCGTT
>DASQJB010000013.1:0-28659 GCA_035631295.1 Bryobacteraceae bacterium
TCACGCCTTCTGCAACCTCCGCAGCCGGAATATCTCCGGGCTGATCGTCTTGTCCTTCAACTTCCTCCAATCGTCCTGCACCCCAATCAGCCGTCCTGAGATGTGATTCGACTGTTCCGAGGCCAAAAACAAAGCCAGTTCAACCTGCTTTTCCGGAGCCACTCCGCCCGTCACTCGCACCTGTTTGGCTTCCTCGATCTCCCGCCAGCCCGCTCGCTCTCCGGCGGCTAGAATCTGGTCGGTCATGTGGGTATAGGTAGACCCCGGCGACAGGCAGTTCACCTGCACGTTGTGCTCGCTGGCTTCTTCCGCCAATGTTTCTGCGAAACGGATGATCGCCGTCTTGGTGGCGTTGTAGACGGCGAAGTTGGGATGCGAGGGTGTGGCGCCTCCGCCGGCGAGAATCACAATTTTGCCGCAGCGCCTTTCCATCATGTGCGGCAGCACCGCGCGGCAACAGTTCAGCACGCCGGTAAGATTCGTGCGGATGACGTCGTCCCAGGCTTTAGGCGAAGATTCCACGAACGGCCCGATCGGTCCCAAAATCGCCGCCGCGCACACCAGCACCTGAGGATGGGAGCCGAAATGCACCCGCATCCGCTCCACCGACGCCGACACTTGCTCGAAATCGCCCACATCGGCGCGGAGCCTTAACGCCGCGCCTCCCGCATGTTCGATTTCTAGATGGCAGAGATCCAGTTCCGCTTTGCTGCGCGCCAGCAAACCCACGCGCGCGCCTTTGGCCGCGAAACCCATCGCGAGCCGTTTTCCGATTCCACGTCCCGCTCCAGTAACTAGCACGGGCGTGGTCTTGAACGATTGCAATTTACTACGGGCGCTCCTAGATCACATTAATACAACTGACGACTGACAACTAATAACAGACGACTGAGGGCTACACCACGCTCGTCTCTGTATACCCGCCAAAAACGTCTTTAAGCGCCCCGCAAATCTCGCCGACTGTCGCATAAGCGCGCACAGCATCCAGAATAGGCGGCATGGTGTTGGCGCTTTCCTCCGCCGCCTTCCGCACGCCGCCGAGGGCCCGATCGGCCGCAGTCTGGCTGCGCCGCTTTTTCAGTTGATGCAGGGCTTCGATCTGCCGCTTCTGCGCCGCTTCGCCGATTTGCAGCACCTCGATGGGCTGTTCGGCGGATTCGGTGAATTTGTTCACGCCTACGATCACGCTTTCGCCCTGTTCTATGGAGCGTTGATATTCGTAGGCGGCGCGCGCGATCTCGCGCTGCGGGAAGCCGCTCTCGATCGCCTCCAGCATGCCTCCCATTTCGTCGATCTGCCGGATGTAATCGTTTGCCGCGGATTCCATCGCGCAAGTCAAATGCTCCAGATAATAAGAACCGCCCAAAGGATCCGGTGTGTTGGCGACTCCGCTTTCGTAAGCGATGACTTGTTGCGTCCGTAGAGCCAGCGTGGCGGCGTGCTCGGAAGGCAGCGCGTACGCTTCGTCCAGCGAATTCGTGTGCAGCGATTGGCACCCTCCCAGCACTGCGGCCAGCGCCTGAATCGCTGTCCGTACGATATTGTTCTGCGGCTGTTGCCAGGTGAGTGAACAACCCGCCGTCTGCGCGTGAAAACGAAGCTTCCAACTCCGCGGATCCCGGGCGCCGAAGCGGTCCCGCATGGTGAGCGCCCAGATTTTGCGCGCCGCGCGATATTTCGCAATCTCTTCAAAAAAATCGTTGTGCGCGTTGAAAAAGAAGCTGAGCCGGGGCGCAAAGGAGTCGACCGGCATTCCCCGCTCCACCGCCCATTGGGCATATTCGATGCCGTCGCGCAGGGTGAACGCAAGCTCTTGCACCGCCGTGGATCCGGCCTCGCGGATGTGGTAACCGGAGATGGAAATCGGGTTGAAGCGGGGCACATGCCGCGTGGCGAACTCGACTGAATCCGTCACCAACTGCATCGATGGACGCGGCGGATAAATATATTCCTTCTGTGCGATGTATTCCTTCAGAATGTCGTTTTGCAGAGTGCCGGAGAGGCGCATCCAGTCGACGCCCTGTTGCTCCGCCACGGCCAGGTACATCGCCCAGAGAATTGAAGCAGGCGAGTTGATGGTCATGGATACAGTCACATCCCCCAAAGGGATTCCGCGAAACAACGTTTCCATATCGGCCAGCGAGGAGATGGCCACGCCGCACTTGCCCACTTCCCCCAGCGCCCCCGGATGGTCCGAATCCAGGCCCATGAGCGTTGGCAGATCGAACGCCACCGAAAGCCCGGTCTGCCCCTGCTCCAGGAGGTAACGATAACGGGCGTTGGTTTCCTCGGGCGTGGCGAAGCCGGAGAACTGGCGCATGGTCCACAGGCGGCCGCGGTACATCGTCTCGTGGATGCCGCGAGTGTAAGGAAATTCGCCGGGCGCGGGCGGCGTCGCCGGTGCGTCCTCCGATCCGTAGAACGCTCTGACCGGCAATCCGCTGAGGGTCGTGCTCATCGCGCTTTTATTTTCGCGCGATCAGCTCGAAGTTGCTCCCGATGCTGCGCGCCCCGGGAACGCGAATCAACGCTTCGTCAAGCCGGCGCGCCGCGCGGTATCCCAAGCCCCAGGCCGGCAGCAGTCCCGCCAGCGGCGTGGAGGCGAAATCGTAGCAGCGCGAGCGAGCCTGAAATCCCGCGGTTGCAAAGCGCGCGGCGGTTTCGCGCGGCTTCAACTCCCGCTCTCCCGGCGTTTGATAGCGGCGCATCAGGCAGGGCACAAGCAAGTGTCCTAGGGCGCCGGAGAGCCGATAGCGGTTCGGGTCCAGGCCGTAAAATACGCCGCCGGGTTTCAACCAACGATGAATCCGCTCGATAACTGCGGGCGTTTCGGCATCCGGAACATGATGCAGAAAGAAGATCCCGATCGCCGTATCGAAGCTCGCCTCGCCGAATGCGATTCCGTGCGCATCGCCTTCGCAAAACTCCACGTTCGTGATCCCGAGCCGCGCCGCATCCGCGCGCGCCTGGCGAATCGCGGCCGGCGAAAGGTCGAAACCGGCTACGAATCCCACGTGTTTGGCCAGCAGCAGTTCGGTATCGCCGATGCCGCAGCCCAAGCTCACGATTCGCGAGGTCTTTCCCGCGCCCGTGACCTCCAGAATCCGGCGCACCAAATGCCGCCGCAGCTCGCGCACCCCAGCCTTCGCAAAATGCTCCTGGGCGAAGCCCGAATACAACGCTTCATGATGCGCAAGCTCCGCGGCGTGGGTATCGTGCGGCAAATCCCAGTTTAGTGGGGTCTGGCTTTCAGCCTGCAGCCGCGCTTCCGCGCGGCTAGGCGCCCCCACATATGTTGCAAATTTCTGACTGAGAACACTAGCGCGCGCCCTGCAGGGTTAGACCGGAATCACGCGCCACCGCACCGCAGAGGAGAATTGAGCCGCCCACTTAAGGTAACCCCCTGTTTGTGGCATGCATCTGCTAGCGTAGTAGGCAAACATGAAGTTTCTTGCAGTGGCGGTTTGTTCGGGGATTCTGTGCGGCGCGGGGGACCTGCCGCGTCCGGCGGGGTCTGTCAAACTCGAAGAAGGCTACCGCCAAATGTATAACTTACAGTTTAACGAAGCCCATCGGATCTTTCAGCAATGGCAAAGCGATCATCCGGACGACCCCATGGGGCCCGCTTCCGACGCCGCTGCGTATCTATTTTCCGAACTGGACCGACTCCATATTCTTCAATCCGAGTTTTTCACCGACGACGATAACTTTGCCAAGAAACACAAACTCACTCCAGATCTGAAGTTAAAGGGCGACTTCCAAGAAAGCCTGTCCCGCGCGGGCTCCTTGGCGGCGGACGCGCCTGACGACGCCAACGCGATGTTTGCGACCATCCTTCAACATGGGTTGCAGTCCGATTACCTCGGTCTGATCGAAAAGCGCTACTTAGCCGCGCTTGGCGAAACCAAACAAGCTTCCGCGGTTGCGGAAAAACTGCTGGAAGCCTATCCGGATTATCACGACGCCAATCTCGCCATCGGCGTCGAGAATTATCTGTTGAGCTTAAAACCGGCGCCCGTGCGCTGGGTCCTGCGCGCGAGCGGCGCCCAAACCGATCGGCAGGCCGGAATCGAAAAGCTGCGCCTGACTGCGGAAAAGGGACACTATCTGGTTCCGTTCGCCAAGATCCTTTTGGCGGTCGCCGCCCTGCGCGACAAAAACCACGAGGCCGCGCGCGCTGAATTGAGCTGGCTCGTGGAACAATTTCCTTCCAATCGGCTGTTCCGCGACGAACTTGCCAAGGTAAAATGAACTAACGTTCCCCCATGAGAATTGCCGGCACGGCAAGCGCGGCGCCTCCTCACTTTTATTCTCAATCGGTTCTTCTCGAAGCCTTCAAAGCCTACTGGGCTCCGCGGCTCGAGAACCCGCGCATGCTCGAGCGCCTGTGGGCCAATGCAGGCGTGGAGGGCAGGCATTTGGTCCAGCCAATGGAGGCCTACCTGCCGATGGATACCTGGGGCAAGGCCAACAACGTCTGGATGCGAGCCGCGGTGGACCTCGGCTCCACGGCCATTTGCCGCGCATTGGCCAATGCTGGCCTCGACCGCTCGGAGCTTGGCGCGCTGTTCTTCGTCTCGATCACGGGCATTTCCAGCCCTTCGATCGACGCGCTGCTCATCAACAAAATGGGACTGCCGCTGAACCTGCGGAGGACGCCCATCTTCGGCTGGGGCTGCGTGGGGGGCGCGGCGGGAATTTCCCGCGCCGCCGACTACGTGCGCGCCTATCCCGATCAAACCGCCCTCGTGCTGTCTGTGGAGCTGTGCTCTTTGACCTTGCAGCGCGACGATGTGTCGATCGCCAACCAGATCTCGTCAGCCTTGTTCGCCGATGGCGCGGCGGCCGTCGTCGTTGCGGGAGACCGCGTGGACGCGCCGGGGCCGCGCATTATCGACACGCGATCTTCCTTTTATCCGGACACCGAGGACGTGATGGGCTGGGCGATATCCGAAAAAGGATTTCAGATCGTTTTGTCCCCCGAGGTTCCCAACGTGATCCGCGCCAATCTGCGGCGCGACGCGGACGCGTTCCTGGCCGATCACGGTCTGACCAGGACCGACATCGGCTGCTGGGTGTTGCATACTGGAGGCCCCAAGGTGCTGCGCGCCACCGAAGAGGCTCTGGAACTGGACGAGACGCAGACGCAGGCTTCCTGGGATGTTCTGCGCCGAACCGGGAATCTTTCGTCCGCTTCCGTCCTGCTGGTGCTCGAAGAGATCATGAACCGCCGCCGCCCCGATCCGGGGACTTGGAGCGTGCTCGCAGCCATGGGTCCGGGATTCTGCTCGGAACTGGTGCTGATGCAGTGGTGAGCCTGCTTTTCGCGTCGTGGGGCCTGGCTTTTAGCCTGCCGCCGGGCTTCGCCCGGCGTCCGCGTGTTTCTGAAAGTTGAACCCGTCTGCCAAACTGAGGAACGAACCCAATTCATGCGGCAGTTATCGAAACGAACCCAATACAGTCTTCGCGCTCTCTACGCCTTGGCCCGCCGCCATGGCCAGGGGCCGACGCTGATCGAAAACTTGTCGAAGGAGGAAGTCATTCCCAAGAAATTCCTGGAGCAAATCCTCTTATCTCTCAAAGGATCCGGGTTGGTGACGAGTAAGAAGGGAAAGGGCGGAGGTTATTGTTTGGCCAAGCCGCCGGATCAGATCGCGCTCGGCTCGGTGATCCGGTTGGTGGAAGGGCCGCTCGCGCCCTTGCCCTGCGCCAGCGAAACGCAGTTCCGCAAGTGTGAGGAATGCGTCGATATCGAAACATGCGGCACGCGGATCGTAATGCGCGAGGTCCGGGACGCCATCGCTGAAATCCTGGACCATACGACTCTATCGATGGTCTGCCACAAAGTGGATGTGGCGCGCCAAAAGCAGCGCGGCCCGTTGGCCCTGGTTTACGATATCTGACTTATGCCCGATTTCGCTCCGCCCTTGCAGCGGCTCATCGACGAATTCCGCCGTCTACCCGGCATCGGGCAAAAGTCGGCGCAGCGACTCGCCTTTCACGTGCTGCGGACCTCGCGCGACGACGCCCAGCGCCTTGCGACGGCTCTGCTCGACGTGAAAGACAACCTTGGCATTTGCGTCCAGTGCAACAACATCAGCGATGGCGAACTATGCCCCTACTGCCGCGATCCGCATCGGGACCATTCGCAAATCTGCGTTGTCGAGGAGCCGCACAACATCCATCCCATCGAGACCACGCGAACGTTTGAAGGCTTATATCACGTGCTCCACGGCGCCATTTCGCCTTTGCGGGGCATCGGGCCGGAGCAGTTGAAGATCAAAGGACTGTTGAGCCGCATCGCCGAAGGCGAGGCGAAAGAGATTATTCTTGCGACCAATCCTACGGTGGAAGGCGAAGCGACGGCGGTGTATTTGTCGAGGCTTTTAAAGCCTCTGGGTATGAAGGTGACGCGCATCGCCATGGGAATTCCAGTGGGAAGCGATCTGGATTTCGCCGACGAAGTGACCATTTCGAAGTCTCTAGAAAACCGCCGCGAGATGTAGCTACAGCACCGGCAGCACGCCGGCCTCGCTCAGGCCGTCTCTTGTTAGCCCTCCGACCCGCACATCCACAATTTGGTTCGGCTCCCTCCCGGCTGCGAGCGAGATCTTCAGGTAATTGTTGCTGAGGGCCGTGCGCCCGTCTTCGATAGTGACGGCGGAGAGAGTGCGGCCCATCATCGCGCGGCGGAATTCGAGATTTTTCCGCGCGCCCAACTCGCGGAGGATGTGCGTGCGGCGCTTGCGAATCTCCATGGGAACCTGGTCCGGCGATTCGGCCGCGGGCGTGCCGGGGCGCTCGGAATAGGTGAAGACGTGCAAATAAGTGAAAGGGAGGCTCTCGATGAACGCGCGCGATTCCTCGAATTCTTCTTCGGTCTCGCCGGGGAAGCCGGTCATCACGTCCGCGCCTGCGGCGCAATCCGGCATCAGCGCACGAGCCTTGGCGATCCGATCCGCATAGTGGCGCGGGCGATATTTGCGATGCATCCGCCGCAGCACACGGTCCGAGCCGGATTGTAGAGGTGCATGCACGTGTTTCGCGATGCGCGGCGAAGAGGCCACCAGCGAGAGCAGATCGTCCGACCAATCCATGGGCTCGACCGAGCTGAGGCGCAATCGCTCGACCGGAGTTTCGTGGAGCACGCGGCGCACAAGATCCGCCAAGCGCAACGACCCCGGAAGGTCGCGCCCCCAGCGCCCTAGATTAATGCCGCTCAGGACGACTTCCTTGTACTTTTCCGCGAGCCGGCGGACTTGCTCTATGACGGCGTCCCCCGGCGAGCTGCGGCTGCGGCCGCGCACGAAAGGAATGATGCAGAATGAGCAGCGGTTATTGCAGCCGTCTTGGATTTTGAGATTCGGGCGTGTCCGATCGCCCATCGCGTCTTCAATAGGCGCCGACAGAAAATCGTGCTGGGCGAAGATGTCGCCGACGTGCACTTGGCCGTGATAGGGAGCGGATGTTTCGACCAACTCGGCAATCCGCGTCTTATGGGAATTTCCCGCCACCAGCCAAACGCCTGGCATGGCGGCCAGTTCCTGGGGCGCGCGCTGCGCGTAGCAGCCCGTCACCAGGATGCGGGCGGCGGGGCTTTCGCGATGGATGCGGCGAATTATCTGGCGAAGCTCATCGTCGGCTGTGGCGGTGACGGTGCAGGTATTCAGCACAACCAGATCGGCGGCGGAAGCGGCGCCCGCGCTCGAAAGTCCGCGAGCCGCGAGGGCCGCTTCGATAGCGGCTCCATCGGCCTGCGACGCGCGGCAGCCGAAGGTTTTGACGAAGAATCGCTCCAACATTTTATTTTATCGTTGTGGATGGTGACGAACGGCGAGCAGTGGCGAAGTCAGATTCTCGGGGGAGCAGGCCCGTTCCGCCAACGGCTCTTCGCGTGGGGCTTTTCCCGCTTCAGTCGCGCGGCCGAGGATTACATGGCCCCCCACAAAAAGCGGCTCTTCCATAATCTTTTGGGCACAGTGTTGGAGATCGGTCCGGGCTCCGGCGCCAATCTCGCCTATTTGAATCCTCATGCCGTGAGATGGATCGGAGTGGAGCCGAACCGTTTCATGCATCCGTATCTGGCCAGAACAGCGCGTGCCTTGCGAATGGAAATCGAGACTCGACACGGCGTTGCTGAAGAATTACCGGCGGCCGATGGCAGCGTGGATGCTGTCATCGCGACGTGGGTATTGTGCAGCGTGACTGATCAGGCGCGCGTTCTGAAAGAGATATTGCGAGTCCTGAAACCGGGCGGAAAATTCCTGTTTATTGAGCACGTGGCGGCGCCACACGGAACGTGGCTGCGGCGGATTCAGGAATTTATGGCGCCTCTTTGGAGGCGAATCGGCGACGGATGCCATCCCGATCGGGAAACCGGCTGTGCGATCGAGCGCGCCGGATTTAAAGACGTTACCATCCAGAGTTTCGACGCGCCCGTGCCGGTAGTAAGGCCGCACATCGCGGGGATGGCCACTAAACTCTGACGGTTAGTTGATCGACAAACCCGCGCCATTTCGCACTTCTTTCACCACGTCGCGAACCGCGCCAATCACGGCGTCGGGACGGTCGAATTGAATCGCGTGGCGGCTATCCGGGAGAACGATCTGCCTGCTGCGCGTCGAAAGGCCAACTAATTGCGTTTGAATCGAAATCCATTGGCGTTGCGCGGCTACAAGCTCCCGAGCTTGCATGGGACTTTCGGCGATCGCGCTGGGAAGGCCCGCCGTCAGGACGATGAGCGGGCGGTCGCCCAGATTCCCTGAGGCGCGAGCTTCTAAGAGGCTTTCATAAAACAACTCCTTCGAGCTTTCCGCCAGCGTCCGAGGATTGGCCGCGAGAGTTTGCGCGATAGTTAGCCGCGGACTGTCCATGATCAGCCGTAGCACGCCTACTTGTCCCAGCATCCGCGCGAGCAAGCTCATCGCATGTGGCCAATAAGGCAGCCAGCCTTCGCCGACGGGACGAATCGGCATTCCGTTATCGACATGCGAGGAATCCACCAGTACAAGCCCCGCCACTTCTCCCGGATAGCGATAGTTGTAAACGCGCACGATGAGGCCGCCGAAGGAAGCGCCCACCAATACGAAGGGAGGCGCGACGCCGGCGTTGTGGAGCAAATGGTGGAGGTCGTCGGCGATGGCTTTGGCGTCGCGGGGAAAGGGACCGGGATCGCTCCAGCCGTAACCGGCGCGGTCGTACCAGCAGGCGCGCGCGAAGTGCGCAACGTCACGCTGAATATGAGACCAGCCCAACCCTGGTCCGCCGGCGCCGCTCTCGAAGATCACTGCGGGCGAGCCTTCGCCCGAACAGGAAATGTTCAACGACCGGCCTCCAATATCTACGCGCGCGCCGATGCGCGGAGGCAAAGGATGGAACCGTTCGCTAACGTGCTCGTAAAGGAAGCCGGCTGCCGCGGCGGCGAGCGTAGCGATCGCGGTCCTTCGTGCGGTGGCTTTCGCGCGTTGTGCGAGAGTCGCCTCGGGCGGGGCATTGACGACATCGACGTATCGCTCCAAGCGGCTGTAAACGCCATCGTGACTGAGATCGAGCGGGGCGACTTCTTGAGGTTCGACGGATTCAAATTGAAGCCGCTCGTAGGGATTTGTCGCGAAAGCTCTCCATTTGCGGCGCGCGAGAACGGTCAATATGCTCAGAGCAGCGAACAGCACAATCGCCCGCGGCGCCGTTTGCAGTAGTAATCTTTCGGCATTTCCGGCCGTGTACACGGCAAAGAGGAATCCAGCGCCATAAGCTCCGAGCTTGAGTTTGAGATTCGCTTGGCCCGGCAAATAGGAACAGGCGAACGGAATTTTGTGGAATCCGGCCAGCGACCGTTCCACGACGATCACTGCGGCGAGCGTCATCACGGCCATGTGCCCGAGAGCCGATAAACGCGGCCAGATGGAAAGATAGACGAGGGCCGCAGCGATCAAAATCGGCCAGGCCGCCAGCGCGTAGAGCGATTTTCGAATCGCGGTGAAATAAGCCTTTGGACTATGAACCGCGGTGATGCGGAAAAGCCAGTTCGCTTTGAGCGTGGCCGGTAGCGAGAACACGGCGCGTGTTCCGATGACGTCGAAGAACAGCATGACGAAGCCGGCCGTCATGAAGGCCGCGTTCGGTTCGTTCCAGACTGGGGGTCTAAAGCCGTACCGTCGAGCCACAGCGTACATCGCAGATCCGCCATAGAGAAAGGCTCGGGCGAAAGCCAGGGAGATGGCAAGGCCCAGTCCGCCGTAGGCTGCCAGGATGACGCGGTGCTGGCGGCTGCGCGTAAGCGTCCGTGCGGCGAACAGGAGCACGGCGCGCTCCAACGGCTTCGGAAGCAGCTTCTCCGCCAGCGCAGCGGCAAGATGGGCGAATGGGCGGCGGCGGTCGGCGGGAGCAATATCCGGTTGCTCGATCATGCGCCGGATGGCGCGTCCGTAAGAGAGCGCGTAAGTGGCCGACGCGACGGTCACGGCGATTCCCAGTGCCCACAGCGCACGTACGGCCAATTCCGGCGATACCGGTAAGGCGGCGCCGTGCAACTCCTGAAACAAACCGAGGAACCAGAAGGAAGGGATGGTCCGGACGAGCCAGCGGTAATTGGGGTCAGTGACGGAGAAGTCTTCCGAACCAGGAGTGAGGAAGTAGACTCCGAGCACCACAAAGAATGCCAGCAGTTGAAAAGCGTTGGAGACGCGCGGCAACAGGCGATAAGGTAGGAGTTGCACGGCCGTACCTTGCACGGCCATGAACGAGGAAAAGACGAACAAGCCGGCCGCGGCCATGGCGATCCAATAGGCGAGGAACGCGCGCAGAGCGCCGATGAGGAAGATGGTTCCGCTATAAGCCGCCGTCGCAAAACTCAAGCTTGTGAAAATATTTACCGCGACAACACAGAGCGTAAGACCGGTGAGAACAGCCGCGAGCTTTGCTCTGAAAATCGTGCGCATGCGGAGCGGCAGCAGCATTAGAACCAAGCAATCCCGGCGATCCGGAAAGACGCTGTCCCAACCCAAAACAGCAAAGATCCCCACCACGGCCATAGTTGTGGAGAGCAGAAATTCCTCGTCGCTCCAAGCCGCTTGGGCAAGTTGGTCTTTTGGAACGTAGGCGAGTCCGGTTTGCATCAACGCCAGCACGAAGCTGGCCGACGCAAGCAGAGCGGCAAACTGGGCCATAAGCCTGCGAACATCGCCATGGGCCGAAAGCAGTTCGAGATCGACGATGCGGCGAAGGAAGTTTTTGTAAAGGACGCCGAATTGATGGCGCTCGAGCATGGCTACAGCTCCATGAGTTGAAGAATCTGATTCGCGATGCCTCGCGTGTCCTGCTCGACGGCGAGCTGCGCGAAAATCTCTTCCAGCGTCGTCAGAGACATGAGCGACCGCAGTTGATGAATGGAATCGTTGGCCACCACGCGCCCTTTGTGCAGGATGACGACGTGGGAGGAGACTCGCTCCACGATTTCCAGATCGTGGGAGCTGAACAACACAACCTTGCCGCGCGCCGCCAACTCCTGGATCACGGTCCGTAGCACGAGCGCTGAGTTTACGTCGAGCCCGGAGAACGGCTCGTCGAGCAGGATGATTTCGGGATTGTGCAGCAGCGCGGCCGCGAGCAGCACCTTCTGGCGCATGCCTTTGGAATAGGAAGCAATCGGCACGTAGCGGTCTTCGTAGAGCGAGAAGAGATTCAGGAGGCCGGCGATTTTTTCGGCCAGCGGCTTGGAGCCCAGGCCGCGGAGCTGCCCCACCATTTCCAGGTGCTCGGCGCCGGTCAGATGCGGATAGAGATGCGGCTCTTCGGGGACATAGCCCAAACGCTGCCGGTGTGCGACGATGTCGCGCTCGATGGGCTCGCCGCGCCAAAGAATCTCGCCTTCGGTCGGCTCAATGAGCGCGGTGATCATCTTGAGAGTCGTGGATTTGCCGGAACCATTTGGGCCGAGGCAGCCGGTGATTTCGCCGGCGGGAGCGAGGAAGCTGACTTCGCTGACGGCGGGGATGCCGGAATAGAGCTTGGTGACATGCCGTACTTCGAGCATATAAGCAGAATACTACATAGTGCCCTGTATCAGGGCACGATTTTAGTCGTGCCGCGAAAAACGCACGACGGATGGGCTTCAGCCCCTGAAAGGCGCCTCCGTGCGGCGGCGCCAGATAATGGTCTACTGCCATGACCCGCCAACTAATCCTCCTGTTGTGGGCCGCCTGCGCCGTGTTCGCGCAAACGCCGGAGGGCTCCCCGCTATGCCCCGCGGCGGCTCGCCCCAACCCGAGCGGCGATTGGAACGGATGGGCGGACGCCGCGAATACTCGTTTCCAATCGGCTCGGCCAGCGGGCCTGACGGCGCAGAGCACGCCCAAGCTGCGTTTGAAATGGGCCTTCGGATTCCCCGCCGTCGCCACGGCCTTCGGAACGCCGTCGGTTTACCAAGGGAGGGTTTTCGTCGGAGCCGCCGATGGCTCGGTGTTTTCTCTCGACGCCCGCACTGGCTGCACCTACTGGACATATCAAGCTGCCGCGGGCGTTCGGACCGCGCCGGTGACGGGTGGTGGGCGGGCTTATTTCGGCGATCTCAAGGGGAGCGTCTACGCAGTGGACGCCGCCACGGGAGCGCTGGTTTGGAAAATGCGCGCCGATGACCATCCGCTGGCGGTGATCACCGGATCGCCGAAGCTCGATTCGGGACGGCTGTACGTTCCGGTGTCCGGCCGGGATGAATCCATCGCCGCGACGAATCCTTCCTATGAGTGCTGCACATTTCGCGGCAGCGTTGTCGCTCTTGACGCGGCGACGGGCGCGAGGATTTGGAAAGCGTACACGATTATCGAAGAGCCAAAGCCGACCGGGAAGAATGCCAAAGGCGTGAAGACCTTCGGACCTTCTGGAGCCGTGCCCTGGTCGTCTCCCACCCTCGATTTGCAGAAGCGGCGGCTGTACGTCGGCACGGGAGTGAACTATTCCAACCCTCCGACGAACACCAGCGATGCGATCATCGCATTCGATTTGGATTCCGGCCGCCTGCTGTGGTCCCGCCAGCTCACCTCCGGCGATAGCTACAACTTTGCCTGCGGCGCGCAGGATAAAACCAATTGCCCGAAAGATCCCTTTATCGACGCGGACTTCGGCAATTCTGGCATTTTGCAGACGCTTGGCGGCGGAAAGCGAATCTTGGTCGCGAGCGACAAGTCCGGAATGGTTTACGGCATCGATCCGGATCGCGAAGGCGAGATCCTTTGGAAGCGCAAGATCGCGGCGGGCGGAGTGAACGGCGGAACGATGTGGGGAGGCGCGAGCGACAACCGCGGTGTAGCCTATGTTGGCATCTCCGATTTCACGGCAGGGCAGCCGGAGACGGGCGGCGGCCTCGTCGCGCTGAAGCTTGCGACGGGCGAGAAGCTGTGGACCGCTCCCGCTGCCAAACCCACTTGCCTGGGGACGGCGGGATGCAGCGCCGCGCAACCCGCGCCCGTGACCGTAATTCCCGGCATCGCGTTTCTTGGCTCGTGGGATGGCCACATCCGCGCGTACGAAACCGCACGCGGCGCGATCATTTGGGATTTCGACACGGCGCGTGATTTTCAGACAGTGAACGGCGTGAAGGCCAGGGGCGGATCGATCATCAGCATGGCGCCAGTCGTAGCGGGCGGGATGCTCTACACTACGTCGGGCTATTCGGGAAACGGAATACCGGGAAACGTTCTGCTGTCTTTTTCGGTGGACGGGAAGTAGCCGCCGCACGGGCTCCCGTGGAGCCTGGCTTTCAGCCTGCCGCCGGGCTTTGCCCGGCGTGAGCACTCGGATAGATCGCCCCCCCCTCTCAAATCGACGTTAGCAATATCGAGCGTTGAATCCAAACCGAAACGGTCCCACAAGAAGTGAAGGAACGCGCGCACCTTGGGTGACGAGCTCAATCGCGATGAATGCCGGTTTGGTTATTGCGTGCGGAGTCGGGAACGGAACGAAGAGCGCGAAAGGCCGCTGCGAAGGATTCGTCTCGAGTGTCGTTCTTGAACAGAAATGAAACAACGTCGGTGTCTACGACAACCGGCTTCAAGCGGCCGGATAAGTTTTAGCATGTCCCCGCCATTCGCGCATCGCTGCAGGGAAGTCGTCGACGGACTCTTCTTCGGGCCAGAAGTCACCCAGCAGCTCGTGCGGATCGCGTGGAAAGGTAATACCTTGATCGGTAATCAATTCATCAACCGTCGGATGCCCCTCGCGGATGTACTTTTCGGCTAACGACATACTCAGCTCAAGCTTAAATATCCAACGCTATCGTCCGCGGCGCGCTACGACGCCTGCCGCTCCTCACGCCGCCAGCCAACTCTCGCCGCGATCCGCGACGTTAGCGGCCTGGCCATCTGCGAGGCTCGCACGCGGAAGACGCGGCTGCGGCCGTAGAACAGCCAGTCGATCAGCAAGCCGAGCCCGCCTGCCAGCGCCAGCCACGGCCATAGGTCGGTGGGGGCGGCGGCTCCCAAGGATGCACGTGGGATCCCACGGCGGACATTGGCCGGCGGTTTCCACACCGCTTCCGCGACGTCCGGAAGCGTCAGGGAGTAGACCGTCTCCAGGTCGCCCATCAAGACGCTGACGTTGCCGGGCGCGCCCGAAAAAAACTGTAGAACGTCGCCCTCGACCGTGAACGGAAGTGGGCGCTGATTTTCGTCTACTACGCGCACGCTCGCCGGATCGGTTCCCTTCGCCACTGGGATCCTCACCGTACCTACGATTCCCGCCTGCATCTCCCACCGCCGGAACGTCCCCGGCGCCATCCAGCGGAGAATGTTCGCCATCAGCAGTGGTGTTGCCAGTTGATATTTCATGGAGCCCCGGCCGGGATGAAAGCCGATGGCGACGCTCTTGAGTCCTTTGCCCTCGCGCGCTATGACCACAGGTCCACGTTCCGATTCCGCCACCACGACATCGCCTGCCCCGGCCTGGAACGTCTGCGCGGATTCAAGCACCACATCCTGCGTGCGCAAGCCCTCACCCAGCTCCGTATCGGCTCGCCATTTCTCCAGCCGGACGTTGCTCCGCTCGGCGACCACATGGAAGGGGGAGCCTTGGGCGGGCGGCTGGATGTACACCGCATGAGCGCGAGGCGGGACGGAAGGGATGAAATGGTCTAGCACGACGACGTCCGCCTTGGCCGCGGCGTCATATTGCTCGGGCGAGGCGAAATCCGCCTGCACCTGCGGATTCGATCCCATCAACGGGCGCAGCAGTTGCGGCTCGGCCGAATAGACCAGCACGCGCAACGAAGCCTGCGCAGGAAGCTCGATCAGCGCTCGATCGTCTTGCGCGAAGGCGTCTTTCACGTTCAGGCGCGCTTCCAAATATCCGGCCGGGCGGCTTTTGTAAGCAAAGGCGGCTTGTTCCTCGGCGCCGGGTTTCAGGTGCAGCAACCTATCGCCGGCGGGCGATTTCGCGAATTGCAGAGCCAGCTCCACATCATGGGCGCGAGCGCCGTAATTTCGCACCACGACAAAGATGTCCCACACGTCGGGCTGCGCGGGCGATCGCCGCAGGCCCACTTTGCGAATGCCGACGTTTTCCTGGGAAGCGCCCACCGGCAGCACCCGCAGATTCGCGGGCAGGGGATCGAGCGACGCTTGGTCTTCGGGGACGCGCTCCGCGCCGGCGTATACAATTTCGCCCACCCGCTTCGATTGCAGCTTTTGCGCCCGTTGCGCGTACTCCAGCGCCTGTTGCAGATTCAGCGCTGAGGCGCCCGGCTGCGACTGACGGATGGCATTCTCCACCACTTGCCGGTCCGACTCAAACGCCGTGGCGGGCGTGGCGAGAGCATCCGCTCGCACCAGCATCACGCGGTCGCGGCGGGGCAGGGACTTGAGATAGGCTAGCGCGCTTTGCCGCGCCTCGTCGAACAGCGTGCTCTGGCGGCCCCGCGAGTCTTGTGATCCCATCCAGGCGGATGTGTCCAGGATCACGACGTGGTCGCGTCCGGAATTGTCGATGATGCCCAGCCGCGGTCCGGCGATCGCAGCGACCAGGAGGAACAAGCTGATTAGCTCCAGCGCCAGGCTCCATGGCTGCTGAATGCGGCGGCGGTGCTTAAGTTGTGTCCGGACATCGGCGCTAGCCCAGAAGCGCAGGGTCGAGACGATCTGGTTACGCTTGGTTCGGTCCAGCAGGTACAGAGCGACCACGCCGGCGGAAATCGCCCCCGCCAGGCCTAGCAGTTCACCGAGACTGAGGTTGAGAAACGACACTTCAGCTCTCGCTCCCCGGCCGGCGCGTTAGCTGATAGCTGACAGCTGATAGCTGACAGCTGATAGCCGATAGCTTACAGCTCATTGCAAAACCCCGCTATTCACCAGCGAGCCAAACACCGCCTGCTCCAGCGCCAACGAGACCGCTAATCCCGCGTACCGTCCGCGATTGCGCAATGCAACGCGCTCCAGATGCTCGGAGTACGCGTCGAAATCGGCGGTGTAGCGGTCGCGAGCTTCGGCGTCAAAAGCCAGCTCCACTCGCTCGCCCGTCTCGGCGTCCTCCAGTTCAAGTTCTCCCTCCCAAGGCGGCTGGCGGTCTTCGTCGGCCCAGATCTGCACCAACATCAGCTCATGGCCGAAATCCGCCAGGTACTGCAGAGGCTTTTCGCAATCGCGGTCGTCCAAAAAATCGGAGATCACCAGCAGAAGTCCGCGCTGAGGATACTCCGAAATGAATTGGCGCGCGGTGGCCAGGAAATCGGTTCTTCCGCTGGGCTTCAGCGAACCCAGGAAATTGACTGCCGGTTGAAAACGATGGCGGCCGCCGGAAGCGGTAAAGGCGTCGTGCAAGCCCGCGGCGAAGGGTTGAAGACAGATGGAGTCCAAGCGCACCAGGCCCACGTAACAGAGGGCCGCGGCTAGTTTGCGCGCGTAGTCGAATTTCGACCCCGCTCCCGCCGCCATGGACTGGCTTACATCCAGCAGCACGCGCACGGGAATGCGCGGCTCGAGCTGAAACATTTTGAGAAACAGCTTTTCCAGGCGCAAGTAGGCCCGCCAATTCACAGCCCGCAAATCGTCGCCATGGTGGAAATGGCGATGGTCCAGGAATTCCTGTCCCGGCCCCGCGAATCGCGACGTGTTGTGGCCGCCGACAAGGCCCGGCAAGGATTTTTGCCAGTGGATGGTGAGGCGCTCGAGCTTCTCAAGCATGGGCGTGTCGAGCAGCGGTGCGTTCACTGGGAAATGCCTTCGCTAACGGGATAGGGCGGCGCTCGCCTCTTGGGAAACGCTGGGAATGATGCGGCTCAGGATCGTCTCGGCGGTTTGCCCTTCGGCGTGGGCGTCGAAGTTCAGGATGATGCGATGCCGGAGCACGGCGGGAGCGATGGCGTCAATATCCTCAACGGAAAGATGCAAACGGCCTCTCATCAGCGCGAGCACGCGCCCGCACTCCACCAACGCCTGAGCGCCTCGCGGCGAGCTTCCATAGCGGATATACTTGGCCGCCAGTTCGTGCCCCGTTCCTCCCTCGGGCTGAGTCGCCATCACCAGATCGATGGCGTGATCCTGAACGTGAGGCGCGACCAGCACCTGATGGCAAACGTCGCGAAGACCCAGAATCTCTTCGCGGTTCAGAACCGCTTCCACTGAGGCTTCATCCTTCTGAATCGTGCGCTCCACGATGGCTCCCAGGTCGGCGCGCGAAGGATATCTCACCAGGATCTTCATCAGGAAGCGGTCGAGCTGCGCTTCCGGCAGCGGATAGGTCCCCTCCATTTCGATGGGATTCTGCGTGGCCATCACCAGGAAGGGGGCTTCCAACACATGCGTGGCCGTTCCGCTGGTGACGGTACGCTCCTGCATGGCTTCCAGTAGCGCGCTCTGCGTCTTCGGAGTGGCGCGGTTGATCTCGTCGGCGAGCACCAGGTGTGCAAAAATCGGCCCCGGTTGGAACCGCAGCGTTTTCGCCGCCCCCTCCGTGTCGATAATCATGCTGCCGACGATATCGGCCGGCATCAGGTCCGGAGTGAATTGGATGCGCGAATATTTGAGGTGCAGCACCCGCGCCAGCGTGCGCAGGAGCGTGGTCTTTCCCAATCCCGGAACGCCCTCCAGCAGCACATGCCCGCCCGACAGCAGGCAGATCAGCACGCCCTCGACGACGTCGTTTTGGCCGACGATGATTTTTCCGATTTCGTCCCGGACTCGGGCGAGCTGGCTGGAGGCAAGTTGAAGAGCGGCGTCGGGTTGCACAGGGTTCATTCTATCTTAGAGTCCCTTTCTCTCCCAAGGAAATCGTAAAGCACCCTTGAGTTTGACCCTTCGGACCACCTATTCGTTCCGCCGAGGAAAATAGATCTCTCGCAAAGGCGCAAAGATCGCCAAGGAAGTATTCTTTGCGAGCTTTGCGCCTTTGCGAGAGATTTATAGCCGAATGATGTTCGCTGACGTGAATCCCTTCAGCGCGTTGCGCGTATCCACGATCAGCTTGGCGCCGTTAACCACGGATCTATAGTCGAAGCAACGATGGTCGGTGACGATGACCACGCAATCCACCTCTTCGAGCACCGCACCCGAGTCCACCGACTTCATCTCGATCCCGTCGGCCTGGATGGCAGGAACGTAGGGATCGGTATAGGTGATGCGGGCGCCACGGCGGCCGAGCAAATGGATGACGTCCAGCGCCGGTGACTCGCGCACGTCGTCAATATCGCGTTTATAGGCCACGCCCAGCACGTGCACGCGCGATCCTTTGAGCGGCTTCGAATGCTCGTTCAGCGCGTTCTGAATTTTGTCGACGACGAAGTGCGGCATCTGGCCGTTGATGTAACCCGCCAGCTCGATGAAGCGCGCCTCGATGCCGGCCTGCTTTGTCTTCCAGGAAAGGTAAAACGGATCGATGGGAATGCAATGGCCGCCGAGGCCGGGGCCCGGGTAGAACGGCATGAAGCCGAAAGGCTTCGTGGCCGCCGCGTCGATCACTTCCCAAACGTTGATGCCCATGCGGTCGCACATCAGCGCGATTTCGTTCACCAAGCCGATGTTGATCATGCGGAACGTGTTTTCGAGCAGCTTCACCATCTCGGCGACGCTCGTGGATCCAACCGGGACCACCGTCTCCAGGGCCTGACGATAAAACGTAGCGCCCATTTGGGTGCACGCCGGGGTGATTCCGCCGACCACTTTCGGAATGTTTTTGGTTTGGAATTGAGGGTTGCCGGGGTCCACCCGCTCCGGCGAAAAGCAAAGAAAGAAATCCTCGCCCACTTTCAAGCCGCCCTGCTCGAACATGGGGAGCATCAGCTCGTCAGTAGTGCCGGGATAGGTAGTAGATTCGAGGATCACCAGTATTCCCGCGTGAAAATGTTTGGCGATTTCTTGGCACGAGCTGAGGATATAACTCATGTCCGGATCTTTGGTTTTGCGCAGCGGCGTCGGGACGCAGATGTTAATGGTGTCTAGCTGCGCGACGGCGGCGAAATCGGTGGTCGCGCGGATTTTGCCCGCCTCCACCAAAGGCTTCAGAACGGAGGTTGGTACGTCCTGGACGTAGGATTCGCCGCGGTTGACGGCTTCCGCCTTCGAGGCTTGCACGTCGATTCCGGTGACACGGAAGCCGGCATGAGCCAGCTCAACCGCCAGAGGCAGTCCCACGTACCCAAGGCCCACCACGCCGGCGTGGGCATGGCGGGATTCGATTTTGCGGCGCAAATTCTCCAGATGATCCATGCGGTGCTCCTAAACGCGCCGACGCGCCGGTTATTCCGTCCCATTCCAGTAAAACTCGCCGCGCGCCACAATCTCGGCAGGCCCAGCCAATAGAATATCGTCGGAACTCCAGCGAAGATTCAGAGGGCCCGCGGGCGTCAATACCTTCACCGGGCTCTCCGCCAACCCGCGCGCGACAGCCGCTGCCGCGGCGCCTGTGGAACCAGTGCCGGAACTCTGCGTAACGCCCGCGCCACGCTCGAAAAACCGCACTTCCAGCGTATGGCGGTCGATTACGTGAACGAAGGACACGTTTGTGCGGTTGGGAAAGCGCGGATGGCGCTCCAGTTGCGCTCCCAGCGCGCGCCAATCGAAATCGAAGCTCGCGACGAACACCGCGCATTGTGGGTTGCCCGCGTTCAGAATCACCGTTTCGTGGCCCGCGACAATAGCCGAGCGCAACTCCTCGATCCGCACGGGCCCCATGTTCATTTCGAAAATGAAGCTGAGCCCGCGGCGCTCCAAAAGCTTCAGAACTTTGATCCCCGCGCCGGTAAGGATGGCGATTTCCTCGCGTGCCCGCCCCGATTCCACCAGTAACGCGGCCGCGCAGCGTGTTCCATTGCCCGAGATTTCGCTCCGGCTGCCGTCGGAATTCCACAATTCGATCGCGGCGTCAGCTTGATCCGAAGCCGACAGGACGATCCAGCCATCGGCGCCCGCCCCGGAGTGGCGATCGCAGAGCGCGACCGCGAGGGCGGGGAAATCGGCGGCTTCCTGCGGCAACCCATCGCGCCAGGTTAGAAGAAAATCGTTTCGCGCGCCATGCGCTTTGACGAAGGGGATGGAGACCACTGGTTAAAACGATGTGAACTTGCGGAATTCCTCGAAACGCGCGTCGATTTCGGAACGCTCCAAGGTGCGGAAGCGCTCCACGCCGAATCGCTCGCAGCAGAAGCTCCCCATGACGGAGCCGTAGATTACCGCGCGGCTCAATTCGCCGCGGCTGATGTGATCGGCTTCCAGATCGAAGCCCTGTTGGGCCAAATAACCGATGAATCCGCCCGCAAAGCAGTCTCCGGCGCCAGTGGGATCGAAAACGTCTTCCAGGAGATAACCCGGCACGACGAACATCGAGTCATTGCGGAATAGCATGGCGCCGTACTCGCCGCGCTTGATCACGAGCGTGTGCGGGCCCATGTCGAGAATCGCGCGCGCCGCCTTCTTGAGGTTGTCCTGGCCGGAGAGCATGCGGGCTTCGCCATCGTTGATCAGCAGAAAATCCCACTCGCGAATAGTGGCCAAAAGCTCCTCGCGAAAATCCTTGATCCAGAAATTCATGGTGTCGCCGCCGGCCAGGCGCAGGCCGTTCATCTGCGAGCGGACTTGGCGCTGCAGGCGGGGCTGAATGTTGCCCAGCAGCAAATAAGGCGCAGTGGTGTAGAGCGGCGGCAGCTTGGGCTGAAACTCCGCGAACACGTTCAGCTCGGTCGTGAGCGTGATGCGGTCGTTCATGTCCGGCGTATATTTACCGGCCCAAAAAAAGGTCTTTCCGGGCACCCGTTCCAGGCCTTCCAGGTCGACGCCATGAGCCGTGAGCAGATCTGTATCTTCTTGGGCGAAGTCGTCGCCCACCACAGCGACGATGCGGGTCTTGGTGAAATAGCTGGCGGCGAGGGAAATGTAAGTGGCCGCTCCGCCCAGCATGCGATCCACGCGGCCATGCGGGGTCTCGACACCGTCGTAAGCGACGGATCCAACGACGACAAGAGACATTTTCACATTGTAGCGGGCTCGGAAATCTGGCGCCCGTTGAAACACAGATGGGTATCGTGATTCACTCCTCGGGGAGTCCGCCCGCAACACGCTTTCGGCCCAGGCCTTCGACTCCGGCACTCCGTGGGCGATCGAATACCAGACCAAGCTCTCGTCGAGGCCGAAATAGGCGTGTACGATCCGATTGCGCTGAGAAATGATTCGATGCCAGGAAAGCTCCGCATAGGATTGCCGAAGCCCGCTGGAGAGACGCGCAGCCGCCTCTCCAATTACGGTGAGATGGTGGAGGAGTGCAGCGCGAGCGACTGGGTCGTGTTCGCATTCCTCGGCCGTCCGTCCCGAGCATAGTTGTTGAATCTGATCGCAGGCTTGGATGACGTCCTCTATGAAAGCGGCGTCACGCCGCATAGATGACTTTTGCGTCGCGCAATACGTACGGACGAACACGAGGCTTTAAGCCTCTTTTGGAAACCAGGTCGACCTTTCGTCCCAGCAGATCGCGCAACTCGTCTTCCAGGCCCGCGAATTCCCATAGGCCTGTAGGAGCATCCGGTTCAAACTCCACCAAAATGTCGATGTCGCTTTCGGGCTTCATATCGCCGCGGGCGGCGGAGGCGAAAACGGAGAGCTCGCGAACATAGTACCGGCGGCAAAGCTCGGCGATGGCTTCTGTGGGAAGCTCAATGCCTGAAGCGAGCGTCATCGGAACTCTTCCTGCAACTCTTCCAACGCCTTCGAACCCGGGCACAGCGTCTCGAACGGAACGTTCACCAGCGGGACTTCCGAGGTCTGACTCAACTCGTGCATATCGGCGGCGGATTCGTCGAGGTAGAGCAAGCCTGTCAGGATTTCCCCTTGGTCCTGATGGCGGTCGAGATACGCGGAGACTTTGCGCCGGTCTGTGGGATCGTAGCCCAAAGGCACGGAGGTGAAGCGGACGACGCTGCCGTCGTGCAGCGTCACGCTGGTCGCGCCGTTGGGGCCGATGTGCGCCAGGATCTCGTTGGCGGGCGGGACAAAATCCGTTTCGGTAGCGCGGATCATGTGCTTGCGCGTTTGCAGATAGCTTTTTGTCGAGCCGGAATGGTCGTTGAAGGTCACGCACGGCGAGATCACGTCGATCAATGCGAAGCCGCGATGGGCGACGGCGGCTTTCAGAATCGGCACAAGTTGGTCTTTAGCGCCCGAAAAGCTGCGGGCGATGAACGTCGCGCCCAGGCTCAGGCCCAGCCGCACGGGATCGATCGGCGCCATGCGGTTCGGCTCACCGCGCTTGCTCTTGGAGCCGATGTCGGCGGAAGCCGAAAATTGTCCCTTCGTGAGGCCGTAGACGCCGTTGTTCTCGATGATGTAGACCATCCGCACATTACGGCGAATGGCGTGGCAGAGCTGGCCCAAGCCGATGGAAAGCGAATCGCCGTCGCCGGAAACGCCGATGTAGATCAGATCGCGATTCGCCGCGGCCGCGCCGGTGGCGATGGCGGGCATGCGGCCGTGCGCCGAGTTAAATCCGTGCGCGCCACCGACGAAATAGGTGGGCGTCTTGGAAGAGCAGCCGATGCCGCTCAGCTTGGCGATGTGGTGCGGCGGCGTGGAAAGCTCCCAGAAAGCGCGCGTGACGGCGGCGGTGATGGAATCGTGCCCGCAGCCCGCGCATAGCGTGGACATGGAGCCTTCATAGTCCCGGATGGTCAGGCCCAGCTCGTTGCGCTGGAGGCTCGGGTGGGTGGCGATGGGTTTGGCGATGGAAGGCATGGTTACGCGCTTACGGTTTCAATGACCGCTCCCTCGCGGTCGCGGCTCAGCAGGGCATCCACGACATGGCGGGCGCTGAGGGGGAAGCCGCCGTAAACCAGGATGCTCCGGAGCTTCTCCTTGGCGGCCGCGGTTTCGAGGAGCAACAGAGATCTTAGCTGGGCGTCGCGATTTTGTTCTATCACGTAGCAGAGATCGTGCTCGGCCAGGAACTGTTCGACTTGCTCATGGAAGGGGAAGCCCTTAATCCGCATGTAGTCGAACGGAACCTTATCCTGCGCTTCGCGGACTGCCGGGTCGCAGCCGCCGATGGCGATCACGGCAAACTGGGCGTCCTTGCGTCGGATGATTTCGGGCGCCGGAAGGTACTTTGCCGCGGCTTTATGTTTGCGCGCCAGGCGGTCCATCACTTCCTGGTACTCGTCTGGGGTTTCCGTATAGCCGCCATACTTATTGTGCCCGGATCCGCGGATGAAATAAGAGCCTTTCGAACTGACGCCCGGCAGCGTTCGGGCCGCGACGTAGTTCTCGTCGTTGGGATAATAGCGGAAAAACTCCTCCTTCGCCGCCTCAAGCTCTTCGGCGCTCAGCACACGGCCGCGATCCGGGCGAAACGCATCGTCCCACTTCAGCCGCGGCGTGACCCAGTCGTTCATTCCGATGTCGAGGTCGGAAAGCATGAGCACGGGCGTTTGGAAACGTTCCGCCAAATCGAAAGACTTCACGGCAAAGTCGAAACACTCCGACGGGTTCGCCGGGAACAACAGGATGTGGCGAGTATCGCCATGCGACGCGTAGGCGCATTCGAGCAGATCGCCTTGTTGGGTGCGCGTCGGCATGCCCGTGGAGGGTCCGACGCGCTGAACGTCGATCACCACGGCAGGAATCTCTGCGTAATAGGCCAAGCCGAGCAGTTCGTTCATGAGGGAAATACCCGGCCCGGCGGTGGAGGTGAAAGCGCGTGCGCCGTTCCAGTTGGCGCCCAGCACCATGCCGATTGCGGCCAGCTCATCCTCGGCTTGCAGAATCATGTAGTTGTTCTTGCCGGTATCCGGATCGCGGCGGAACTGTCCGCAAAAGCCCTTAAACGCGTCCATGACCGAGGTGGCGGGCGTAATGGGATACCACGCTGCCACGGTGGCCCCGGCGTACAAGCAGCCGAGCGCGGTGGCCGTATTGCCGTCGATCAGGATCTTGTCGCCGTTGGCGTCCATCGTCTCCAAGTGAAACGGCAGCGGACAGGCGAAGTTCTCCTTGGCGTATTCGTAGCCCAGCTTCAAAGCCTTGTGGTTGGAATCGAGCAGCGCCTGCTTTTTGCCGTATTTTTCCACCAGCAGCTTATCGACAATGGCCATGTCAATATTCAGGGCCGCGCACAACGAACCGGCGTAGGCGATGTTCTTCATCAAAATGCGCTCGCGCGGATCATGGAAGCTCTCATTACACATTTCAGCAAGCGGCACGCCCAGGAACGTGATGTCGCCGCGATGCAGAGCCGGATCGAGGGGCCAGGTGGAGTCGTACATCAGATAGCCGCCGGAGCGGACCTCGCGGACGTCGGCTTTGTACGTCTGCGAGTTCATGGCGACCATCAAGTCGTAATCCAGGGCGCGGGCGCCGTATCCGTCTTTGTTCACGCGAATCTCGTACCACGTGGGCAGGCCCTGAATATTCGAGGGGAACAAATTTTTGCCGGTAACCGGAATTCCCATGCGAAAAATGGCCTGCATGATCAGACCGTTCGCGCTGGCCGAGCCCGTGCCGTTAACGTTTGCAAGCTTGACGGCGAAGTCATTGATCGAGCCGGGACAAGCCGAAGCTTGTCCTACTGGACTGGTACGAGAGTTGTCGTGCATGGACTCCCTGCGTAAGGAATGTGAAGGTCGAATTTTTGCATGTCCCACGCCGCGGTGGGGCAGCGCTCGGCGCACAGCCCGCAATGGACGCAAACGTCTTCGTCCTTGAGCATGAGGCGGCCGGTTTGAGGCAGCGGCCCGGAAGCGAACAGAGCTTGATCCGGATTCACGGCCGGAGCGGAAAGGCGCCCGCGGATTTCGGATTCCTCTCCGTCGCGCGCGATGGTCAGGCACTGCACGGGACAGACGTCGATGCAGGCGTCGCATTCAATGCAGCGCTTCTCCGTGAACACGGTTTCCACGTCGCAGTTGAGGCAGCGCTGCACTTCGCGCGCCGTCTGTTCGGCGTTGAAGCCCAGCTCCACTTCGATGTTCAACTGCTCGAACCGCCGCGCCAGCTCGACGTGCTGCATCTTCTGCCGCGACGCCGGGTTGTAGTCGTTGTGATAGCTCCACTCGCTGATGCCCATCTTCTGGGTGATCAGACTCATGCCTTCGGGCGGGCGTTCGGTCACGGCAAGGCCCTGGCAGTGATTGTGAATGGAGATCGCCGCCGCATGTCCGTGCGCGACAGCCCAAATGATATTCTTGGGGCCGAAAGCGGCGTCGCCGCCGAAAAAGACGCCCGGCAGAGTGGATTGGAAAGTGACCTCGTCCACCACCGGCATGTCCCACTTGTTGAACTCAATGCCGAGATCGCGCTCGATCCAGGGGAAGGCGTTGTCCTGACCGATGGCCAGGATCACGTCGTCGGCAGGAAGAAAAATCGTGTCAAGGACGCGCGAGTTTTGGGCCTTCGCATCCCATTCCAGGCGCTCGAACTCCATGCCTGCGAGGCGGCCGTTTTCCAGGACGAAACGCTTGGGAGCGTGATTAATAACAATCTCGATGCCCTCTTCCTCGGCGTCTTCCAGCTCCCACGGCGAAGCCTTGAAATAACCGCGAGGCCGCCGCGCCATCACCCTGATGTCCTGGCCGCCGAGGCGGCGAGAGGTGCGGCAGCAATCCATGGCCGTGTTGCCGACTCCGATGATCAGCACTCTGCGCCCGATGGAATCGATATGCCCAAACGCCACCGATTCCAGCCAATCGATGCCGATATGGATGTTTGCGGCAGCTTCTTGGCGGCCAGGGATGTCCAGATCTTTGCCGCGAGGCGCTCCGCTTCCGACGAAAATCGCGTCGAAGCCTTCGTTGCGCAGCGCGCGAAGGCTGGTAATCGGCGAGTTATATCGGACATCCACTCCCATGTCCAGGATGATGTTGACTTCGTCGTCCAACACCCGTTCCGGAAGGCGGAACGAGGGGATGTTGGAGCGCATCAGCCCGCCGGGTTTGTCCTGCTTTTCGAAAAGTGTGACCTCGTAGCCCAGCGGCCGGAGGTCATTGGCGACGGTCAGCGAGGCGGGACCGGCTCCGATCAGCGCGACGCGCTTCCCGTTGGACTGCTTGGGAATCTTAGGGAGTAGATGCGAAATCTCGCCGCGCAGGTCGGCGGCGACGCGCTTCAAGCGGCAGATGGCGACCGGTTTTCCGTCGACGCGCTCGCGGCGGCATGCAGGCTCGCAGGGCCTATCGCAGGTGCGGCCTAGAATCGCTGGAAAAACATTCGATTCGCGATTAACGATGTAGGCTTCGGTGTATTTTCCCTGCGCGATCAGACGGATATACTCAGGGACATTGGTGTGGGCCGGGCAAGCCCACTGGCAATCGACGACTTTATGGAAGTACGCCGGATCGCGAACATCGGTGGTTTTCACTGTAGAGCGACAACCTCGCGAGAAAAGGTCTAAAGACCTTCATTTATTGTATCAACTTACGGCTCGCGCGCATCGCGATGCGGGGCCTGCCTTTCAGGCTGTCGCCGGGCTTTGGCCCGGCGTGCGCGTGTCCGGCTGGAAAAGCTCGCGGCAGCGTCGAGAGTCACTTTAGGAAGCGCCACAAAGGCGGAGTGGACGTTTTGAAGAAGTTTTGCATCCACTTTCGATTCGATCCGCCCCGGCGCGCCTTGGGCGCTCGCTGCGGCTTGATTTCGGACGGAGACTTTTGCGGAGCGGTTTCTTCGAGCGGTAGGCAGCGGTCGCCTGCGCGGACATACGTCTCTCCGCCGGGGCGGCGCTCAAGCTGGACGCTCGCGCCACAGCGGAACCACTCGGTTTCCGGCATCGCGTACGTCACGCCATGAAATTGCACTGTAGATTGCAGAGAGATGATCCGCGTTTCGACCTCGCTGAGGATCGAGTCGAGATCGTGATGGGCTAACAACGGCCGATGCAGGTCGCGGCCCGGCGCGGCGCTTACGTGGCGCGAGCGCCACATGGGCAGATAGATCCGCTCCAGATATTCGTTGGCCTCCGCCATCGTCGCTACCTCCGCCTGCCGGAGGCCACGCGCTAACTCCTGCTCCGCCGAGCGGAAGAACGGCGCCGCTAAGCCCGTATTGGTCAAACCGTCGGGCGACCATTCGATATCCAGCTCAGATAAGGCGCGCCGGATCTGGCTCCAACCGGCCTCGCCACCGGGCGCCGATTCGGCGCCGGCCCGAGGATTCCCTCGAAATAGACTCAAACGATGAGTGCAAAAGCGCGCGGGCCGGCCGAAAAGCCTCAAATAAATTCCGAGCAATTGCAGGTTTTCTGCCGTGGAATTACTTGGGGCGAAGCGGGCCAGCACGCGGGCGGCCGGCTCGTCGATCATCGCGATCAGGCAGCATCGTTCGCGGCGCGGCCCCAGCCAAGCCCGTTTGCTCCCGCGCCAGACCACGGAATCGCCGCAATACTGCAATTTCGTTTCAGACAGAGCTAAATGGGCCGCCTTCAATCGACAGAATATCGTGAGTTCGCCCCAGAGTCGATACCGAATATCTGATAGTCGATTTCACTCCGATTGATATGTACCAAACATTCTGAAGGAGAAATGTCGTGGCGCAGGCGCTCTTGCCTGCCGTCTCGACACTCGTGTCGAGACCTTCGGAATCAACTAGCTGGCGCTAAAGCTGAATCAACTTCGCCCCCCGCACCACTTTCAACAGCTCCCGATTCTGAAGCGCGGCATCCAGATTCCGCCGAGCCAGCCGCGCATGCTCCCGAGCCAGCAAATCCGCGCGCATCCCTTCGCGGTTCAAAATCGCGTCCGCGATAGCGTGGTGCTGATCCAAGGCGATCAGGAAAAGATCCTTCGATGCCGAAGAGACATGCTGCTTCAAAAGAAAGGCGCTGGGCGAGGCGAAAGGCAGCGCGCACGCTTGTTGCAGCGCCCGGCGCAGGATTTTGCTGCGCGCGAGATCGAGCAGCGCCGAGTGAAATCGCGCGTTGATTTCGATATAGCCCGTGAATTTGTCCAGCGACAGCCGCCCTCCTTTGAGTAAAGCGTCCAGCTCGCGGTTCGCCTCGCGCAATGGGCTAAGCTCGCGGGCGTCGCGGAGCCGCTCGGCGGCCAGGCGCGCCGCGGCGCCTTCCAGGACGCCGCGCAGTTCGATGGCGTCGTAGATATCGGTCGTGGAGAATTGCTGGACGACGAAGCCGCGGGTCGGCCGGATCTCCAGCAGTCCTTCGTGGGCCAAACGCTCCAGCGCCAGCCGCAAAGGGATGCGCGACACTTTTAGC
>DASQJB010000014.1:0-4396 GCA_035631295.1 Bryobacteraceae bacterium
ATGAAATCAATAAGGCCGTCGACCAACTCACTCAGGCGAGCCACAAACTGGCGGAGGCGATGTACAAATCAACCGCTCCTGGGCCAGGAGCCGGAGGCCAGGGACCGGGACCGGAGGAACCCGCGGGCGACGGTAAGAGACCGAAAGACAACGTGGTCGACGCGGAATTTGTGGATGTCGACGATAAGAAGTAATCGAGCGGGCGGGCCGAAGCCCGCCCCACAACTATGGCGCAGGATTATTATCAAACGCTCGGCGTGGACCGCAAAGCCGGCGCGGAGGATATCCGCAAAGCTTACCGGAAGCTCGCGCGTAAACATCACCCCGATCTAAATCCCGGGGATAAGTCTGCGGAGGAGCGATTCAAGAAGGTCCAGGAAGCCTACGACATTTTGAGCGATCCGAAGAAGAAGCAAATGTACGATCAAGTGGGCTTCTATTCGGAGAGTGGCATGCCGGGATCGGGCGCACGCACGCCCCACATGGATTTCGGAGGCTTCGATTTTTCCGACGTATTCACGCGAGGCGCCCGAGCCGGAGCGGCGGGCGGCGCCGCCGGCGCAGGCGCAGGGAACTTCCAAGACATTTTCAATCAGTGGTTCGGGCGGGCGGGCGCGCAGGAGGGCGCAACGCCGCGGCAGCCCGGAACCGATCTCGAATACGGCCTCAGCATCGACTTCTGGCAAGCGATCAAGGGCACGCAGGTCCGCCTAAACATAACGCGCCAGGAAAGTTGCCCGGTGTGCCACGGCTCGGGCACGCAACCTGGGGCCAACATAGTGTGCCCGGAGTGCAACGGCAGCGGCAACGTGAGCCAGGCGGCGGGGGCGATGCGCTTCAATCTCACCTGCCCGCGATGCGAGGGAACCGGCAAGTTGCGCAACCGCTGCTCGAACTGCGCGGGCGACGGGCGCGTCTCCACGACCGAAACGGTGGAGGTTAGGATTCCAGCGGGGGCGCAACAGGGCTCTCGGCTGCGAGTAGCGGGAAAGGGCAACGCTGGAACCATGGGCGGGCCGCCGGGCGATCTCTACATCACGCTCCGCGTCGAGCCGCATCCGTTCTTTCATCGCAACGCCGATGATATCGAGATCACCGTGCCGGTGCGGATCGACGAAGCGGGGCTAGGCACGAAGATTGAAGTCCCTACCATCGATGGGCGGGCCCTGCTGAAGATTCCGCAGGGAACCAAGAACGGGCAGAAGTTCCGGTTGCGCGAGAAGGGCGTGCTGAATGCGCGCACGGGCCGGCGCGGGGACCAGATCGTACAGGTGGAGGTGCAGGCGCCGGTGGTGCAGGACGAGCGCACCAAGGAGCTTTTGCGCGAGTATGCCCATCTTCATCCGGAAGATCCGCGCGCCACGATTTGGCCGCAAGTGTAAACATGGCGAAGCGAGGGAAAGCGGGATACATGATCTCGGCGGTGGCCGAGCAGTATCAGGTTCATCCGCAAACCCTGCGTCTTTACGAACGCGAGGGGCTGCTGAAGCCCTCGCGCAGCGAAGGCAACACCCGGCTCTACACGGACGAGGATCTGGAGAGGCTGGAAGTGATTTTGAAGCTGACGCGAGAGCTGGGGGTGAATCTGGCGGGAGTGGAGATCATCCTGAACATGCGCGAAAAGATGGCGGAGATGCAGAAGCAAATCCAGGCGTTCGTCTCCAGCCTGAACGTGGAGATCACCCAGCGCGCGCGCCCGGCTCCCACTGAGGCGGCGCATTCGCTGATCCCGGTGATCGAGATCCGGCGCCCGAAGAAGGCCGGAAGCTGAATCCCGCGTGGGTCCAGCCGAGCCTATCGAGTCACGAGGGACGGGGCGCGGAGTAGGCGATGCCCAGGTCGCTTGCCGCCGCAATTAAAGGTGCGTCGGCAGTCCAGAAGCGTAAGCGTCCCACCAGCGCGGACGCAAGCAAGTGAACGTCGATCCAACCGAGCCCGCGCCCGGGTAATTTTCGCTCCCGAACAAAAGCGACGACCTCGGCGTGAGGCACTGAACCGGCGCGCCAAATTCGTTCGTAACCGGATAGTCGGCTGGCGCGCGCCCCTCGATCGCCAATGAGGAGTTCGCCCAAAACCAAGTCGTGCCCGGCCACTTCATCCCGGCTCAAGAGCCTGTCCAACTCGTCTGCATAAGGCGCTAGGCCGCGGAAGGAACGAATCCAAATGGAGGTATCGACCAGGACCATCACGCCGCCCGACGCTTGGATCGCGGCTTCTCCCGCCGTCTGGGTACGTCCTGAGCACCGGACTCTGAGCCGATCAGAGCCCGTAAACGCTGGTAGGCCGCGTGGCGCACTAATGCCTCCAGTCCCAAACGGACGGTCTCTGTGTCGGTGCTCGCACCGCAGGCTGCCCTCGCCTCGCGGATAAGCTCCGCATCGATCTCAAAAGTCTTCTTCATACGCATCATCCTACCATACAAGTATGGCTAAAATCTCCGTAACAGCTGCTTAACGACCGGCCACGGCCCGCAATTGGCCTCCTGTCTTCTCAGGCGGTACAATCGTCGGGCGGAGGCGGTCGATGCGAAACTCTCTGCTGCTTTTGCTCGCGATTCCCCTGTGGGCGGCCCAGTCAGAACCAGTTGCAGCAGTGACGGGCGGCCAGATTCGTGGCTCCGTGTTGGAGAAAGCCGGGGCGGCGTTCAAGGGCATCCCTTTTGCGCAGCCTCCAGTGGGCGATCTACGTTGGCGTGAGCCCGCACCCGTCAGTCGCTGGAGCGGGGTGCGCGACGCAACCGGCTACGGCGCGGCCTGCGCGCAGAATTCCGGCGGTCGCATGTCGGAGGGGAGCAATGAGGACTGCCTCTTCCTGAACGTCTGGACTCCCGAATGGCCTCCAGTCTCGCGCAAGCCCGTGATGTTCTGGATTCACGGCGGAGGCAACTTCGGCGGGACGGCGTCGAGCCCGAATTTCGATGGCGAAAGCCTGGCGCGACGCGGAGTAGTGCTAGTCACAGCCAACTACCGGCTGACGTTTTTCGGCTTCTTCGCTCATCCCGAGCTGACGCGCGAATCGCCGCATCACGCAACGGGCAATTACGGATTGATGGATCAAATCGCGGCGCTCAGATGGGTGCGCGACAACATTGCGAAATTCGGCGGCGATCCGGGTAACTTAACTATCTTTGGGCAATCGGCAGGCGCTGTGGACGCGAATGTCTTGATGACGTCGCCGCTAGCCAAGGGATTATTTCACAAAGTGATCGCCGAAAGCGGCACGGTGACGCGCAATCCGGACGCGGCGACGATGGGGATGACGGCGCTCGCGCCAAATATGAAAGTAAAGAGCGGAGCGCTGAGCTATTCCGACGCGGCCGATTTGGCCGAGACGGAGCAGCGCGGCGTGGAAATCGCGAGGCTGCTGAACGCTCCGGCGGACGGAACTTTGAAGTATCTGCGCGGATTGCCTGCGTCGGAGATTCTGAAGGTTGCCGCCATGCCGCAGATGGCGATCGGGCCTGCGAATGGCGTCGCTGTGGATGGATGGGTGTTTCCAAAATCACCGGCGGAGGCATTCGCCACGGGCCGGGAGATGCGCTTGCCGCTGTTGATCGGCAACAATTCGCGAGAGAGAACGCCGCCGCAAGCGAGTGCGGACGATCTTGCAAAAGCGATGGCATCGATGTACGGGCCGCTGGCGGAGCGCGCCTCCCCGTTGTACGGCGTGAAAGCTGGGGAGGCCCCAGCGGCCGATCCTCTGTACGGCGGCTCCGGCGCGCAGTGGGTGGTGGATTCGATGTACCGCTGCCCCGTAGTGGCGCAGTTGCTTTGGCACGCAGCGGCGGGGAACGCGGGATACGAATATCAGTTCAACCGAGCCGCGCCGGGGAGAGAAGCGGTAGGCGCTGTGCATGGCGCCGAGGTCTCCTATGTGTTTGGCCGGCTCGGCGCCAACTACACGGATGTGGATCGCGAACTCTCTTCCGCGATCCAGCAGTATTGGACGAATTTCGCGAAGACCGGAAACCCGAATGGCGCGGGTTTGCCGGTTTGGCCGAAATTCGACGCGGCCTCGCGCGGATATTTGGAATTCACCGATGAAAGACCCTCGCCGCGGGAGGGGTTGCGGCGGCCATTCTGCGATATCTACGTCGAGAACGTAAGGCGGCTGGTGGGACACTGAAGGGAGGGTGTCTCGTCTCGCAAGCCATAACCATACCGGTCTGACCAGGCAAACGCTGAAAATTTTCGGCCGGCACGCGCTCAGGTATTGGCCATTGCTGATGCTGTGCGGCGTTAGCATCGTCACTGTAGTCGGCTGCGACATGATTTCGCCGCTGATCTATAGGCGGTTCTTCAACCTACTTGCGATCGATCCTCTTCACGCCGAGGCCCGCGGAAGCCTGAAGCAGATCTACCACACGATCCTCTTGATCGCGGTTGTGGCGGGCGTT
>DASQJB010000015.1:0-13226 GCA_035631295.1 Bryobacteraceae bacterium
CCCATGGAAAGCAAGCGCGGTGTTGATCACACAGACAGTATCCGCTTTCGTCTTTGGCAGCGGATCGACAGCGTGTCCCGTCATAGGCGGCTCCGAACACGTCCCCTCCCGATCCCTCAATTCCTTCCCGTCTTTCTTCGCTCCCCTCTTCCCGCCCAAACCGCCGCCTCAAAGTCCCTCCCTCGCTATATCCTCGAACTGTATGAGCCTGCCCACATGCCAATCCGCCTCGGGTTCGTTTTTTCGCCCTCCCTTTTGCGCCCTCTGCGCCCTTCAAAGCAAAATTAGGGAACGAACCCACCGGAGAACAACGCCTTTCTCTCCAATAATTTGTAGACACCCGGCCAGCCCTCCCCAAGCCCCGCATTCTCGTCCAAATAAGCCCCGCCATTGTTCTTCACGCCCCTCACGCGCCGGCCCGGCCAAACGCGGCGGCCGATTTTGATATAAGATACCCAGAGGTGGATCAAACTCGTCGCCAACTCCTGAGGACTGCAATGGCTGGGACGGCCGGAGTCATTCTGGGCGCACCTGCGCTTCGCCTTCGGGCAGCTCCGCAAACCGACAGCCCCGCCGCCGAGAAACTCGCCGAGGATCTCTATGTTGTCCGTGTCCCTGGCGAAGCCGCCGTGGTCGCGCACACCAGCCGCGATGGCGTGGTGCTGGTAGATGGCGGGTCTGCTGCCGGCTCCGATGCCGTGCTGAAAGCGGTCGCCGGGCTTCCCAACGGCAGCGGCAAGGTTCACACGCTGTTCAATACGCACTGGCATCCCGAGCAGACCGGCTCCAACGAAAAAGTGGGCATGGCCGGCGCGATGATTATCGCGCAAGAGAACACCCGGCTCTGGTTGACGCAGAACATCACCTGGCCCTGGAACGGACAGGAATTCAAGAAGCTTCCCAAGGTCGCCCAACCGAACAAGGCCTTCTACGACAATGGCGCCCTCGATTCCGGAATCCGCTACGGATACATCTCCGACGCGGCGCACACGGATGGCGATCTTTACGTCTACTTCCCGCAGCAGAACGTCCTTGCGGTGGGCGACGCCGCCTACGGACAAGGCTGGCCTGTGGTTGATTACTGGACCGGAGGCTGGATCGGCGGCATTGTCGGCGGCCTTCAGCGGATCCAGAGCGTCGGGAACCGTGAAACGAAGATCGTTCCCGCGCACGGTCCCGCGCTCAGCTTTGCCGACATCGCCGCGCAGGTCGACATGTACGGCACGATCTACGATCGTCTGAATCAAATGTTGAACAAAGGGCGTGGCCCGTCGGAGGCCGTCGAGGCCAAGCCGGCCAAGGAATACGAAGCCAAGATGGGCAACTCCGACGAGTTCATTCGCCGCTCTTTCGAGAGCCTGTGGGCCTATCTTTCCCCGGACGCTTGAGGACTCATGACAACGATGCGACATCTCAAGATCTCGATTCCCCTGATCGCGCTTTCCCTCTTGGCCGGCGTCTTCACCGCCTCGCGTCCCAGCCGGGCGCAGGACTCGGCCGCCCCGGATTCAGGCGGCGCCCAGTTAGCCGCAGTCAAGCAATACTGCTCCACCTGCCACAGCGACAAGCTCAAGACCGGCGGCGTCAGCTTCGAAGGCGCCACTGCCGCGAGCATTGCCAAGGATCCCGAGCTTTTCGAGAAGGCGGTGCGCAAGCTGCGCGGCCGCGTGATGCCGCCTCCCGGCGCCAAGCAGCCGGATGGTAAGGCTGTCGACGCGCTGGTCGCTTGGCTTGAAGATTCGCTCGACAAGCTTCCAAATCAGGCGCACATCACCGATCAGGTCGTGCTCCAGCGGTTGAATCGCAAAGAGTACGAAAACGCCGTGCGCGATCTGCTTTTGGCCGATGTCAACGCTGCCGAATTGCTGCCGCCGGACGATGTCGCGCAGGGTTTCGACAACATTGCATCCGCACTGCAGGTTTCGCCTTCCTTCATCGAGCAATACGTCCACGCCGCCCATAATGTGGCTGTCGAGGCGCTCGGCAAGCGCGATGCTCGCCCGCAGGGCTGGACGTTCAAAGCTACTTCCGGCAATCAGCTCACGCACCTCCCTGGGTTGCCTCTCGGAACTCGCGGCGGCATTCTCGCTAACGTGGATCTCCCCGCCGACGGCGAATACCATATCAACATAGCCGACATGGCCACCCATATCTGGGGTAACGGCATGGAGTATGAGAATCCTCTGGTGGTGACGCTCGATAACAAAATCGTCTATCAGACCGTCGTCGGCGGCGAAGAAGACATGAAGCTTTACGATCAGGTGCAGAACGGCGCGCTCGATCGCGTCAACGCCCGCCTGAAGAACATCAAGTTCGAGGCCGCGGCTGGTCCGCACAAGATCGGCGTTACGTTCCGGCGTCAGAGTTTCGCTCAGTCCGACGATCAGTTGCAGCAATTCGCGCCCGGTGGCGGCCAGGATCGTTCCTACCGCGTGAGCTCATTCCAGCTTTTAGGCCCATTCGATGCGAAGGGCTTAAGCTCCACGCCGAGCCGCGACCGCATCTTTACTTGCAACCCGGAAAAGGATAAGACCAAGACGCCGGAAACTTGCGCGAAGGAGATTTTCTCGAAGCTGGCGAAGCGAGCGTATCGGCGGCCTGTCGCCAACGATGATGTCGCGGAGCTCATGCAATACTACGCCGATGGCGCCAAACAAGGTGCTTTCGAGTCGGGCATTCGCGAAGGCATCACCGGAATGCTGGCGAGCCCATTTTTCCTGTATCGCGGCGAGCGTGTCCCGGCCGGGATGAAACCTGGCGACAAGTACACGATTACCGATCTCGAACTCGCATCGAAACTTTCGTTCTTCCTCTGGAACTCGATCCCCGACGACGAACTGCTCGATCTCGCCACCAAGAACAGACTCAGCGATCCGGCGACGCTCGACAAGCAGGTCAAGCGCATGCTCGCCGATCCGCGATCGAAGACGCTGGCGAGCAACTTCGTGTTTCAGTGGCTCAACATGAGCAAGCTTGACGAGGTCGTGCCGGACAACGACGTCTTCCCTTATGCCTCCGGCCGGATGGACCCGCGGCAAGATTTCCGTACCGAACTCATGCAGTTTTCCGACAGCATCTTCCGCGAAGACCGCAGCGTGGTGGATTTGCTGCGCGCCAATCATACCTACCTGAATGAGCGCCTTGCGCTGCAGTACGGCATTACCGACGTGAAAGGCGATGAGTTCCGCCGAGTCGAACTGAAAAATTCCGCGCGATGGGGCTTGCTGGGCAAAGGCGCTGTCCTGATGGCGGCGGCCTACCCGAACCGCACGTCGCCCGTGCTGCGTGGATCGTTCATCCTGACCTACATCGAAGGGGTCCCGCCGGCCAACCCGCCGAAGGGCGTCCCGACTCTCGATGAGAAGGATATCGGCACCACCAGGGCGCTCACGGTCCGGCAGATGATGGCGAAGCACCGCTCCAATCCGTCGTGCTCGGCATGTCACGCGGTCATGGACCCGCTCGGCTTCGCGCTGGAAAACTTCGACGCGACCGGAATGTGGAGAGACAAGGACCGCTTCGCCGGCACGGTCATCGATTCCGCCGGCGAGTTGCCCGACGGCACGAAAATCAACGGTCCCGACGATCTCCGCAACGCGCTGCTGCGCAACCCCCAACAGTTCGTGCAGACCTTTGTCGAAAACCTTTTGACGTACGCAATGGGCCGCACGCACGAATACTACGACATGCCGGCCGTCCGTAAGATCGTGCGCGAGACCGCGGCGAAGGATTACAAGTTTTCGGCCATCGTTCAGGCGGTGGTCGCGAGCGATCAGTTTAAGATGCGCCGGGTTCCGCAGCCGGGGCCGGTGCAGAGCGCCAGCAGATAAGAGTCTGACGACAGCTACCGTTCGCCCTTCTGGAGGCGCTCGGTTGCCTGTGCCCAAGGGTTGGCGGGCCTAGTTCTTGCACAAGGGATTCCCGGCTCTCACGGAGCAAGCGTAGCGCCTCATCGCGTTTGCCGAGCCTCAGAAGGCATTCCCCTAGCTGGCCAGCCAGCCTTAGTGTTCGAACATCATCCGTGGGCAAGATTTGTCGATAGGCAGTGTAAGCTGCCCGTGAACGGCTCTCGGCGGTTGCCAAATTGCCCGATTCCAACTCCAGCCGGCCGATTTGGGCATCCGCGGAGGCGGTATACACAGAATTCGCCCCGGCTATCTTGGTGTAGCGCTCCCGCACGCTTTGAATCTCGCGTAAGCCCTCCGCGCGATGGCCGGTAAGGCCCAATAGCAGGCCGCGTTGCACGAGAATGTTGGGCGTGAAGAGACTGTCTGGCCCGTAGGATCCGAGTGAGACGCTTTACGTAAGTAGTCGCTTGCGCAGACGTAGTCGCCACGATCAAGACATAGTGACCCGAGCTCGCGCAATGGCTAAAACGATTTGGCCGCCACGCCTTCCCGCGAGTTGTAGATGGACATTGCCTCCATCTCTGCGTGCGTCGCATCTTCCATGCGGCCCCGCATATGATACAGAACTCCCAACGCTCCCAAATTGATCGGTGTAGATCCGCCGTTCCCGAACAATTCTCGGCTGAGCTTCAACGCTTCACCCAGCGCTTCCTCCGCCTCGGACATCAAGCCCAGGCGGCCTGCCGCGATGCCGATTGCGTTGTAGGCTTCCATCCAGGTTTCCTTCACTTCACGATCCTGAGACCGAGGCATCCGGTTGAGGAGAGCGAACGCGGCCTTACCATCATTCAGGCCTTCCCTAACTCGCGCCGTCTGGTAATTCTCGAGGGCGCGGGCGTTGTATATTTTCGCCGTGTCTACTGGCCGGGCATCCTTCCGCGCAAGCTGTTTTTCCAGCGCCGCGTTTAATTCCGTGCGGACCGATTCGTGATCCCCGATGGCGCTGTACATCCGGCCGATGGTTCTCCGGAGTTCAATCTCAACATCCGGCTCGCGGCCAGCTCGGTTCCAAGACGCGATCGAAGTTCTCCGAGAACTTCGGTGATGGTGATGTCCTTCGCCTTGGTCCTAAGCGTGTTGTGCCAATTCGGATTTGGCGAGCCCAGAAGATCCTCTAGAAACACGCTGATGTGCTGGGCGCGAACGGCCTTGGCGGCGGGCGAGCTCTGCCTGGTGTTGGGAGAACACGACCGCGCCGTCATTCCAAGTACAAAGAGTCCGGCGAGCGCGACGTTCCAGGGATTCCGCCTAACGAACTTAGCGGCTCGATAGAGTCGCGTCTGCGGCCGCGCCGAGACCGGCAAAGCATTGGCAAAGCACTCCAGGTCCGCGCGCAATTCGTCCACTGAGCGGTACCGCCGATCCGCGTCGGCTTCGAGCGCCTTTGGAGACGATCGCGCTGAGATCGCCTTTCAGTAGCTTTCGAAGCTGCTTGAGCGACGCGCGGCAGCAACCGGCGTGTTCGGCGCTCAGGCCTTCCGAAAGCGGCGTTGGTGGGACGTCTTCGATCACCCTTCGCAAGGCATTGACGCGCGATTCAGGATCGCCGAAAGGCCATTGGCCACTCACGAGCTCAGCCAGCATGACTCCGAGCGACTAGATATCCGAGGGCACGCCTGCGCGTTCACGGCGGATCCGCTCGGGGCTGGCGTAGCGTGGCGTGGCTAATGTCTGAGTCACCTTAGAATCCACGCCGGCAAGGATCTTGGCCGTACCGAAGTCGAGCAATTTCGGGCGGCCGTGAGCGTCCACGAGAATATTCGAGGGCTTGAGATCGAGATGGACGATTAGGTTGCGGTGCGCAAAGGAAACCGCCTCACAAACGGCGCGCAATAGCTCCGCACGCGCGAAGACGGTGAGCCGGAGCCGCTTGGAGTAGTCGTCGAGGCGCTCTCCCTCGATATATTCCACGATCAGGTAAGGGGTCTGATCGGAGCGGATTCCGCCGTCCAGCACTTGCGCAATATGCGGATGGCGAAGCCCCGCAAGGATGCGGCGCGCTCCCGGAGGAAGCCCTCCCTTACGGCGTGGCGACGTCCGACTGGATCGTCTTGACGGCTACAAGCTGCTCGAACTGGCCATCGGTACGCCGCGCAAGATACACGACTCCGGTACCCCCGCGACCGAGGATGCGTACCGCTTGAAAGATCCCAAACTGGGGAAGCTCGGCATCCTGCTCTGACATCTGTCTCCATCCGGCTGCAGATTGGCTTTCTTGAGCCGCGTCCAGAAGTTCTCTGATTGTTTTTAGCAGTTGGCGATTGTCGCCACACGCTTGGCGCAAGTGGCCGTCGCGTTCCGCTGGGGGAATTCCGAGCGCCTCATGAAGGATCTTCTCAAGCTGAGGGAATCGTGCTTGATCCATGCCGGCGGCTGTGACCCGGTGCAACTTGCGATCCACGATTTCGCTGCGGGCGATGGGGCGAAGGCGCCTTGACGCCGCTGGCTATGTCGTTCAATCGCGACTCGGGTGGCCACGTCAGAGCGGCGAAAAAACGGGAACAGGTCTTGAAATGTCGAAACGTCTCCCGCGCGGCAAGGCTTCAGAAAGCATCCCGGACAGGCGTTTCGCGGCCAAGCCAACCGGCGCCGCATATTGAATCACCGGAAATAGATGAGGGATTTCCCCCTCGGTTTACGCAACATACGTAGATGCCGTGATAGCTGCTGTCGGAAGCTCAAACGAATATCAGAAAGGTAGAACCATGATGAAATCAACCCAATTCAGGAGGATCGCGTTGGAGACGAGCGGGCGGGTCCGATCCAGAACGCCCCGATTCAAAAAGCGAAGATATCTGGGACTGAGCTGCGGCCTTCTGCCGGGTCTCCTGGTCGCGCTTGCTGCCCAGACTGCACTAGCCGATGTGTCCATCGTGAACCTGGTTTTTTTCAGACAGCAATTCAGTGCAGTCCGTTGTTTGTTATAACGGTCACGGCTCCCAGGGCCCCGATGGCCTGAATTGCAGCCCGCCGGGATTTGTACTTGAGACTAGCCCTTCCCGATCGCCATCCTTCCATCGGCGCAACAGTTGCGTAATCTCGCGCGTAATCGGCGCCTCGGAAAGCATGGCTGGCTGGAATCTTCAGCGTACCGTTCGTTCCGGTCCAAGGCAAGCCATTGGCGAGGGCGAGGGTTGACCGGCTGGTCAGAGCGGGGTTGCGCGGGCGGGTGGATTACAGTAAAGTACGACAAGGAGACGCCATGTTCATACTCAAGAAGCACGTTCCGCGCCGTACCGTCTTGAAGGCAGCCGGAGCAACGATCGGGCTGCCGCTTCTGGAAGCCATGTTTCCCGCCGCGACCGCGTGGGCCGATACGCCCGCCGGGAAGGCACCGAAACGCTTCGCCTTTGTAGGTTTCCCTCACGGCGCGATTATGGATCGCTGGTCGCCGAAGGAAACCGGCACGGACTACACCATGTCGGAAATCCTGAAGCCCCTGGAGCCGCTCCGCAAGCATCTCACGATCGTCTCCGGCTTGCGTAACAAGCCTGCGGAAACGCCCGAGCCGCACGCCTACATCGAGCAGGGCTGGCTGACGTGCGTCAAGCCCTGGGACTTCGGCAAGAACGGCGCCGACTACGGCGTGAGCGCCGACCAGATCGCGGCCCGCTACGTGGGCAAAGACACGCGTCTCCCATCACTTGAGCTCACCACGGCTCAGGGCAGCGCCCGCGTTGCATGGCGCACGCCGACCCAGCCGTTGCCGCAGGAAGGCAACCCGCGCGCGGTGTTCCAGAAGCTCTTCGGACAGGGCGACACCGATCAGGAGCGCGCCCAAATCCTGGCGGAGACCGGCAGCATCCTGGACCGTGTACAGGGGCAAGCGCAGCGTCTCCAGGCCAGCCTCGGCGTGAAAGACCGAATCGTCGTCAGCGACTATCTGGATTCGGTTCGCGAGATTGAGCGCCGCGTGCAGATGGCCGAGAAGGCGCACAACACCGACCTGGCCATCCCAGACGCGCCGATTGGCACGCCGAACGATATCACCGAGTATTTCAAGTTGATGTTCGACCTGATGGCCCTTGCGTTCCAGGCCGACGTCACGCGCGTGATCACGCTCTCGATGGATAAAGAAGCCAGCATGCGCACTTACACCAACCTAGGCATTGCTGAGGGCTTCCATCCGCTGTCGCATCACGGCAATCAGCCGCCAAAGATGGACAAGTTGGTGCAGATTCAGCAATACCACACGAAGGTGTTTGCCGAATTCGTCAAGAAGCTCGAGACCGCAAAAGAAGGCGACGGCACCGTGCTGGATCATTCCACGATTCTCTTTGGCAGCGACATGAGCAACAGCGATCGCCACAACAACGATCCGCTGCCGAACGCGATTCTTGGACACGCCAACGGAAAGATCAAAGGCGGCCAGCATCTGAAGTACCCCCAGGATTCGCGCCACGGGGATCTGCTCTTTACCCTGCTCCAGCGGAACGAGATCCCAGTGAAATCCATCGGCGACAGCGTCGACGGTCTCTCGGAGGTTTAGCGATGCGCAGGTTTGTCCCTGCAATTGCAGTCCTGGTAGCGGGCGCGTCGATGTCGGCCGGCGCCGAGCTGAGACTGCTCGACGCTGCCGAATCTGGAGACCACGCTTCGGCTATGCTCCTGACGAGTGCTAAGGGCGCGGACGTGAATGCCACCCGCGCCGATGGCAGCACAGCCATCATGTACGCCGCGGCCAACGGCGATATCGAACTCGTCCGGGCGCTGATCAAAGCGGGCGCCAATGTCAAACTGGCGAACCAACTCGGGACGTCGGCCATCACGGAAGCTTCGATTATCGGATCCGCGCCAATTGTTGAAGCGCTGCTGAAGGCCGGCGCCGATCCCAATTTCAGGACCCCAAATGGCGAAACTCCGCTGATGGCGGCCGCGCGAAGCGGCAAGGGGGACGCGGCAAAGGCGCTTCTGGATGCCGGTGCCGACATAAACGCGAAGGAAACCTGGGGCGGGCAATCGGCGCTTATGTGGGCTGCGGCGCTGAGCCAGGCCGACATGGTGAAGTTCCTCGCGTCGAAGGGCGCGAACCTGAACGATCACGGAAAGATCAATCAGTGGGAGCGGAAGATCATCCAGGAGCCTCGCCCGAAGGACATGAACAAGGGCGGCTTCACCCCTCTGCACTACGCCGCGCGTGAAGGTTGCGCCTCCTGCGTGGAGAATCTGCTGGCCGCTGGCGCGGATCCGGATTCCGAAGATCCCGACCGCGAGACGCCGCTGCTCCTGGCGCTGGAGAATATGCATTTCGATACGGCCGCCGTGCTGGTGAAGGACGGAGCCGATCTTGAGAAGTGGGATCTGTTCGGCCGCTCGCCGGTCTACATGGCGGCCGACGTCAGTACGTTGCCGGTGAAAGGCAACGGCGCGATGGCTGTTCTGCCGAGCCCGGACAAGCTCACGGCGCTCGATGTCGCGCGCATGATGCTCGAACGCGGTGCGAATCCGAATATTCAGTTGAAGCGGCGTCCGCCATACCGCGATGTCCCGCAGGATCGGGGCGGCGACCAGATGCTTGCCCAGGGCGCGACTCCGTTGTTGCGGGCGTCGCGCGCGGGCGACGACAGGTTTGTTGCGTTGCTATTGGAACACAAGGCGTTAGTTGATTTGCCCGAAAAGGACGGCTTCACGCCGTTGATGGCCGCGGCGGGGGTCGACTTCGGGACCCGCGTCACGCGCGGGCGGAATCGTACCGACGAAGGCGTGCTCGCCACCATGGATCTACTCGTCAAAGCCGGTGCGAACGTGAACGCCCGGTCCATTGTAGACCTCCGTCCCGCGGGTGGCCGTGGCAACCGTGGCCCAGCGCCGGCTGCCGCGCGAGGCAGTGGCGGCCCCGATGACAGCGCCTCCGCGCGCATTGCACAGACCTTCCGCCGCGGGAGTCAAGTGCCGAGCGCGAGCGCCGTGCCCAACCAAACCGCTCTGCATGGAGCCGCCGAACACGGCTTCGATAAATTCATCGAGTTCCTCGTGGCCCACGGCGCCGATCTGACCGCTAAAGACGCTAACGGCCGCACGCCCCTCGACGTCGCCCGCGGCGCCGGCGGCAATCGCGGTGGCCCGGATGCCTTCCCGAAAACCGTTGCGCTGCTGGAATCCATGATGAAGGAAAAGGGCATCCCCGTTACGGGGACGCCGGCCAAGTGACTCTGTCATTCGACGGAAGCGCGACGCTTTTGGCCAAGAGGGAGGGTGCCACGTACGTGCTATGGCTAGTCCTAGCTCGGGTCCGTTCGGGCTGCACCCGCCTTACACGTATTCCGCGCTCGACGATCTCTTGCAAATTTTTAGAGGCAGCCAATGTCCTCGATGCCCAAGTGCTCAGGGCGCTCCGGCAAGAAATGGAGCAGAACGGGCTATACTACATCGAAACCACCGGGGAGGTCGCCAGCCGCCTGGGCTTCGGCCAAGCGAGTTAACATGAGTCACGCCAAAACCCACTTGCCACACCAGTTACACGAGTCGACTGGGACAGCGAGTCTCAACCCCCTGGAACCTCAATCAGCCAGTAGCCGAATTACGATCACTCCCCCGAAGAGCGAGCAAACCGCGGATCAGTGTTGCCATGGGCGAATTCGCGATGCCGGACGCCTTCTTCGAGCCCTCATCGGATGAGATTCTAGAGGCGTTCGGCGGGCGAAAATCGTTGTGAACTCCTTATTCAACGACTGGTGATCCTGACGCCGGACGACGCGATTGCACAGTATGCGGGGCGCGTTCTGTGGTAACAGGGGCGACGCCGCTGCTCGCCGCAGATGCCTAATCCTTCTTCATTTCGAAAGCCTTCATGACATCCGCCTTGTGCTGCGGAGCGGCGGAGGTGTGGACGTTGATGTAGCGGTCGTAGTCCAGATTGAGCTTTTGGAGAACTGGGACCAGCGCTTTCACGTGGTCGTTGGCCGGCTCGCCGGGATTCACCGAGAAATCGCCCTGGAACAGGATCTTTTCTTTCGGGATGTAGGCGATCAGTAGGCCGTTGGAATGAGGCGCCGGGTAGGCGTGGTACATCTCCACTACTCGCGTTCCATCGGAGTAGACCTTCTTCTCCTCGACGGCTTCGATCTTCGCCTTTTTGGGGTTCTTCGCCAGGGTGTCAGTCATCAGCGTTCTGGGAGTGTTGAGCGCATCCGAGAGAAATTTCTCGTTGCTCTTCTGCGTGATGACGGTTGCGCCCTCGGCGACCAACGTGGGCAGCCCTCCGGTGTGGTCGGAATGGGGATGCGTGTCGAAAACGTAGCGGATCGGCTTATTAGGGATCAGCTTTTTCGTTTCGGCGATGTAGGCAAGAGCGCGAGCCTCGGACTGCCCGGCCTCCAGCATCATGACGTAGTCTTTGAACTCCACGATCACGGAATCGTAGCTGCCTGAGCCGGTGGTGAGGCGATAGAGGCCGTCGCCCAGCTTTTCGGAAGTGACGTTCATAGCAGGCGCTCCGCCGCCACCGGCTCCGCCGCGCCCCGCCGGGGCCGGAGGGATTGGAGCCAGGGTCGCCAGATCTGGAGGATTCGCCTTCGCGGCGGTCACGTCGACTTCGAAGAAGGGCCAACCACCACGCGTCTGCACGATCTTCGCAGGAGCCATCACTCCTCCGAAGTCCTTCCAACCGCTGTAGACGGCGAGGATGTGCATGTCACCCATGATGTTCTCACCGAGCCACGTTTCGACCCGATCGACCATGTTCTGTTGGTCCACATAGCCATTGATGACGTAGTTCTTGCCGGAAGGCGCAGTGACCTTGGGGCTCCAAGTCAGAACGGTGTAGTTCTTGCCCTCGACTTTCTTCTTGCTCACAGTCGCGTTGTTCTCCGCAGCGCCTTTGAGAAAGCCCCACGGCGTGATATAGAACTCAAGGGAGTTGGCCCATGGCTGGGAGACATCCGCTTGCTGGGGCGTCACCTGCTGGGAGAATGTTCCAGGCGCGAGCGTCGTTGAGCCACCCGCCCCGATGTTATTCGTCTTACCTGTGGCTCGGGACACCGGCGTCGTGACATCGATGACGCGGACATAGCTAGCGATCGGCCGCATCGGATCGTGCGTGCCCTTACACTGCATGTCGGCGGCATTGGCTCCGCACTGTTGGAAGGCCACGTCTTTCGCCGACCCTGAATATGTTATGGATTTGAGATCGCCCAACGCTTTTTGCGCGTTTGCGATCACGGTCTTTGCATCCTGCGCCATGGCGCTTCCGCACAGAAGCGCGAGACAGTTCGCCACACCAGCAATTCTTTTGAACACAACTCTCTCCTCATTCAGGCTGGTTGCCCAGCCAATCCCACATATTGTATACCCACTCGGTCTGCCGTGCGTTGCGCGTTGGCGGAGAGGGCCTCCACATCCTTCGCCTCACCGGGGCGATCCCGGCGACCAGCTCCCCGATTCCGGGGGCTTATTCACCTGGTGACAACTGGAGTTTTCGCGGGCGCGTTCTGAAGAAGATTGCGAATCTCAGTGATAGTTGCGGGGTTAACCGCGGGTCCTCCCGAGCCACCGCGGCCTCCGGCGCCAGCGGCTGGCGGCGTTCCGGCAGCTTGGGGAGTCGCCCCAGCGGCAGCGTTGCCCGTTGCGGCAGCAGGCGCTGGCGCCCCGCCGGCTCGCCCGCTGGCGCCAACCAGATCGATCGCCTTGTGGCCGTCGGCGTCGACGATTTCGGGATTGGCTCCTTTATCGAGCAGATAGCGAATAAGATCCACCCTGCCCGCCTGCGCCGCTACATGGAGAGCAGTCTTGCCTTCATTGGCGGAGGGGGCGCGGGAGACGCGCATTGAATAGGTCTGTGTGCCGATGACTTGAGCATTCACATTCGCGCCGTGCTCAAGGAGCAGGTCCATGAACGCTGTGTTCGCGGCGCCACCCGCGGAGCCCTGCGCCGCCAGGCCGGTTCCGCCGCGGTTACCGGGTCCAACGCCAGCCGCAATCAGAAACGGAGTTAAACCCATATCGTTAATATTGGGGTCTGCGCCTTTCGCCACAAGAGAGCGCGCTACTTCGACATCGCCGCCCTCCGCTGCGCGCGACAAAGGCGTGGCGCCGGTGCTGCGAAGGTTTTCGATGAAACGTCCGCTATTGCCTCCGCGGCTGGGGCGATGCATGTTGAGCTCGATGTTGGGATCGCAGCCCGCGTCCAACAGGGCGTTAATGATCTCCATATTAGAAACAGGCGGGCGGCCAAAACCACGAGCGGCGGCAGCGCCCCGTCCTGCACCTCCACGGCCGCCAGCGCCGCGACCGCCGAGCGCAGCCGCGCCAAGTCGCAGCCCGCCGGAAGAGCCGCCCTCCTTGCGATCAATCGCGATGTAAAGGGCGGTGCGTCCCCAC
>DASQJB010000016.1:0-20360 GCA_035631295.1 Bryobacteraceae bacterium
CACGATCGAGTGCGTGACGTGAATAAACTCGATCGAGAAGCAGCCGAGTTGGATGCGGTCGCCGGGCTTGACTTTATGAAGCTCGGTTTCCTCCAGCATCTCGTGTTCTTCGAGGCGACGTTCCACCAGCGCCAGCGTGAAAGCTGTGCCGTAGACGGGCATCGGAACTTGGGAGAGCAGAAACGGCGCCGCGCCGATGTGATCCTCATGGCCATGCGTCAACACCAGCCCGCGGACTAGCGGCGCATTCTTTTCCAAGTAAGAAAAATCGGGCGTAACGATATCGACGCCCAGCAGTTCGGCGTCCGGAAACATCATTCCGGCGTCGATCACGATGATGTCATCCCCATAGCGAAGGGCCAGGGAATTCATTCCAAATTCGCCGAGCCCGCCCAGCGGGATAACCTGTAGTTTGCTCTCCGGCATGCGTAGTATTCAAGGGTAGCAGCATTACACTGGACGCATGCCTGTCGCCACTTTCGTCTCCGTGAATGAGTATTTGCGCACCGCATACCGCCCTGATTGCGATACTTTGACGGCGTGGTGCTGGAGCGGAACCTTGGGGGAGTATCCACACTTGAGGACTCAAGCCCTGACCGCCGCTTCTTTATGGCCGGGATGATGGGAACGAATTGACGACTATCTAGGTATGGGCGTCTCCCAATGTATGGGTGATCGATCCGTTGCGCCGCCGCGGCCTACCATTTGGCAGGCACGAGGCCAAGGATGGCATCCTTCGCGCCACGAACCCGGATCTCGCGGTTCCGCTAGCGCCTTTATTCGATTTGAGCTTGTGGCGCCTCAATTGCCATCCCAAGGGTATGAAGGCGAAATCTAGCAAGAAGAAAATTGCGGCCCCCCGCCGCTGGTCGCAACACGTCACCGAAACCAGCAATGCGCTCGATTTAGATCCCGGAGTGTTTACTTTCAGCAGTCCCCGCCGGATTGCGGCATCGCTCAAGCGCTCCGCCGAGTCCAGCGCTAGGCGCAAAGCCTCGCCGTTTCAATCCGCCATGTCGATGCTGAATTTTTACATGAACCGCGCGGGGCGCGCGTTACCGGAAAAACAAAAGCGCGTTCTGGCGAAGGCCAAGGACGAGCTGCGCCGGCTGTTCGGAAAGGCGCCGAGCCCCAGGCCGGCGCACGCTTGAGCGCGCAGCGCCCCCGAGTCTCTCAAAAGATCAGTCCGTCTTTCTTCTTCAGCACCTGGCGCAAAAACCACTCGTGCTTCTCGTGGGAGCGGACCATCTTGGAAAAGAGATCCACCGTGCCCGGATCACCTGCGTCATCGGCCGCCTTGGCCGCCTCGCGCATGTCCTTGATGACGATCAGCAGATTCGCTCCGGCTTCCTCGATCATCTCGCGGGCGGATTGACCCGCCTGCGCGGAATGCACCGACGCAGCTTCCTGCATTTGTTTTAACTGCACGCACTGGATATCCTGGCCGATCATCCGGATGCGCTCCGCCAATTCGTCGATGGTTTCCAGCGTCTCCTTGGCGAAATCATCGAGCATCAAGTGCAAATCGTGAAACAACGGGCCGTATGTTTGCCAGTGATAGTGCTTGTAATTCGCATACAGCACAAAAGCGTTCGCGACTTCCCGCTGAAGATGCCGCATAACGGGATGATCGATTCTATTCTCTTGCGATACTTCCTGAACGAGTGTCGAAGACTTCATACAAACCTCCACCTATAGCTAGCTGCAATCGAGCGGCCAGGACCCTCCCCGGACAGGCCACCGGCCCCGATGAATAGAGCCTGCTCAAAACAGGACGTTTCTTCGCGCCGTTACCCTTGCGCTCCCAGGAACATCACGTGGACGTACGTGCCGGTCCGGGCGTTATACGCCAGATACCAGCCGGGATGATCGGGATCTTCGTACAGCACGATCGGATCGCTATCCCAGGTCCAGTCGCCCACGTATTCGGCATCATAGGGCGCCACGCTCCAATAAAAGCCGTCCAAGAAAAATCGCTGTGGCCCTCCGCCTCGGAGATAGAACACATGGCCTGGCCCGAACCCTCCATTGAACCGGCCATGTTCAAAGGGATGCTCTTGGCGCAGGCGGCTTTCTTCCCGCGGCGCATGCCCCCGCCACTCGTCCCTTTCCGTCACACGAGGCGGTTCTCTGTGTTCCGGAACGCGGGCCTGACCGCCTCTCTCCTCATGGGCCTGAGGCTGACCGCCTCTCTCCGCGCGGGGCTGCGTCGGGCCATGAGCGGGAATGTGTCCCAACTGCGGATGAGGGGCCGCCGCGGGAGGAGCTCCGCCAGGGTTCTTCTCGCGTTGCTGGGCCAGGACTGCGAATGAGGACATTAACAATGCAGCGGATATTGCAATAATCTGTTTCACGCTAACTCCCTTCATATGTCAAGATGCGGCCCCATACGCTTTTCGTTCCCCAGATTCCCGAGCGCAGGCATTCCAGTTGAACAATCTGGCTGTGATCGACGAACAGATTCACTTCCGGCCCGTAGTTCTTTACGTACCAGGCAAACACTTCCGGATCTGCGGCCTCGAACATCAGGCGCTCGATTCCCAGCTCGCCGATGAACTTGGCGGCCACGTCGCTACGCCATTTCTTCACGCTTTCCGTGATCCCCTCGGATTCCACCATGATCATTTCCGCGCCGGCGTCCAGCAGCCTCTTGGCCTGCTGGATGGCCCATCCGGGATCGCGCGAGCCCTCGGCTTCCAACTCCTCGGCCGAGGTCGCCCCACCCGCGCCGAATTGAATCCCGACCTCCGGCTTCGGCTTCAACCCTGCCCGCTTCACTTCCTCCACCAGCCGCACCCAATCGTCCGTGGGAATTGTGATAAATCCGCACGAGATCTCCACGATGTCGAATCCCAGCTCTTGGCATTCGCGAAGATAGCAGCCCACCGCTTCGCGGCTTTGCCGCAGCACATATTCGAGAAAGCCGCCGGTAGAGACCAGCACGTCGTGCCGGTGACAGAGATCCGTGATCGCCCGCACCGCCTGGCGCGGCATCAGGCTGAACGATCCGCCCGCGAACTTGAGCGAATCCACATAGGACCCCATCGTTTCAAAAACGTCCTGGAGATATCGCGTGCCGACGGGCGTGTAATAAGGCCCGCGAATTTCGGTGACGCCCGTTTTCCGCGGCTTCGGCGGGCGGCGATTGACGCGCAGAAACGGAAACGCGCGGTCTTCGTCTTTACGTGCCTCCATATTGCAGAACCTCCTCTTGTAGCGCGGGTGCCTCGGCTTGCCGTAGAAGCGACATCAGGCCCCGCACCGGCGCCTTCTCCATGCTCTCCACCATTTCGGCGATCCGATTCCTGAGCGCCGGCGTAGTGTGCGGCTCGCTCAAGCGGTCGAATTTCTTACGGGCGCCATCCCAATTGGGCGGCCGCGTCGTAAAACCCTCGTAATCCCGCTTCTCGGCGCGAAACCGGTGTCCGCCCGCGAGGTGGACCGTGAGTCGGCACGGAATCTCGCGCGGAAACCGCTCGGTCAGATCCGCTGCCGGCGTCACCCGCACTTTGCGCAACAGCGTCTGCACGTCGCTCCGCCGGATTCGCTCCGGTAAATACTGCTCCGGCATTACTTCTCCGTCGAGGATCGCAGTGGCGATCAGATACGGCAGGCTGTGATCGGCTGCCTCCTTACTCTCGACGATCGTCTTATTGCCTTCCTCGCCGCCGCCGATAATATGGAACGCCACATCGAAGATTTCCACCTCCACTTTCTCGATTTCCGAAGCTCGAAAGCCATACTGGCTGCGCAGTTCCAAGATCCCCTCAATGGCGGATTGCGAATGAATCTCCGCGTTGTATCGCTTCACAATGGTTTGCGTAACGCGCTCTAAATTCTCTTTGGACCAATCGATCTCGAACGTTCCCGAGATCGTCTCCATAAATCCCTTGTTGCCCTCGAATACTTCCAGCGGCCCGGTGATGCCGCGCATCGCGAGAAACGCCGCGTGCGTGGCGCAGAACGCCGTGTTCGGATACGCCAGGCCTTTCCAGTTCGAAAGTTTCCCGGTGCGCGAAACGCGCAGAGCATTGAACGCGGTCCCAGAGATCGCCAAAGCGTGTGCCGTCCGCTCGACGTCGAGTCCCAGCCCCTTGGAGACGCCCGCCGCCACGGCATAGGCCCCCTGCGTAACGTGATCGAACCCCTTGGCCCGCACCGGCGCTACATCGCTTAACCGGCACTGTATTTGATAGGAAATCGCCAGAGCCGCCAGCAGGTCCGCGCCGTTCCGATCGGCATATTCGCAAGCCGCGAGCACCGCGCCGAGATTATCGCTGGGGTGACAGGTCTCGTGTTTCGCCAGGTAGCTGTCGTTGAAATCCAGATAGCGCACGAGCGCGGAGTTATAGAAAGCCGCCCGGTCCGGCGCGGTTCGCATGTCCCCGATCAGCGTGCACAGCCCAGCCCCGCCGAAATCCTCAGTATGCTCGTAAAGCGCCCGCATCGTCTGACTGCCCAGCGCTCCAAGCGCGCAACCCAACGCGTCCAGCACTCGAATCTTCAACTGTTCTCGCGCAGTTTGCGAAAGATCCTCGTAGCGCGCTCGTGAAACGAACGCAGCGATCTGTTCTGCATGGGTCATCGTCATTGAAGGAAGATGGCGGAGGGCTGCGTGGTGTTTCCCGCGTTATAAGATGTAATGCTGATGTCCCGCTTGTGCCTTTCTTTGAGGCTTGCAGTTTTCGCCGCCGCGCCCGTTTTCGCGCAGGTCGATTTCACCGGCGAATGGGCGCCGCTCTATCACGAAGATGCGCCTGAACGTCTCCCCGGCCCCGAGCTGGCCGATTACACCGAGCTCCCCATCAACGCCGCCGCCCGCATGCGGGCCGATAGTTGGGATGCCGACCGCATCTCCGTCGTCGAGGAATATCAGTGCCGCCCACACGGCTCCGACTATTCCATGCGCGGGTTGGGCAATCTGCGGGTCTGGAGAGAGTTCGATCCCGCCACACAGCGAACCGTCGCCTTCCACACGCACATGCTCGCCTGGGATAGCGAGCGCACCATTTACCTCGACGGCCGTCCCCATCCGCCTGACTATGCCGCCCACACCTGGCAGGGCTTTTCCACTGGGGTCTGGGACGGCAATATGCTCACCATCACCACCACGCATCTCAAAGAGAATTACATTCGCCGCAACGGCGTTCCGCGCAGCGATCAGGCCACCGTCACCGAGCACTGGACGCGCCACGGTGACTACCTCACCGTCACCACCGTGATCGACGATCCTGTCTTTCTCACCGAGACTCTCGTGCGCAGCGACAACTGGTATCTCGATCCCGGCCAGCACATCGGCATCTTCGGTTGCGAATACGCCGCCGAGCTTCCGCGGCCGGAGGGCACGGTTCCGCATCATCTTCCGGGAGCGAATCCGTACCTGCACGAGTTCGCGAACTGGTACGGATTGCCGTTTGAAGCAACGCGCGGCGGCGCCGAAACGCTGTATCCCGAATACCGTCAGAAGCTGACCGGCTACAAGCCTCCGGAAAAGTGCGACCGCTACTGCACTTGCACCACGCTCTTCAACTGCAACCGATGAGAATGCAGACCGAGACTTGTAATCGTTTTTCGTGGCGCACGCATTCTTGCGTGCCGCGTCGAGACTCGTCTCGACGCCTGCCGGAGTCTTCGCCGGCGCCAGGCCTCGACACGAGTGTCGAGGCGGCAGGCACGAGTGCCTGTGGGGCAGGCTTCAGCCTGCGGCGGGCTTTAGCCCGCCTTTTGCCCATCGCCGCGCTCTTGGCTTGCGCGACCTGGGCCCAGCCGTCGGCTTCCGCCGATCCCGAACTCCACGTGCTCCCCGTTCAGGGCAGCGTTTCCATGCTGGTCGGCGACGGTGGGAACATCACCGTGCAAGCGGGCAAGGATGGAATTCTGCTTGTGGATACGGGATTGGCTCAGATCGCTCCCAAGGCCGTAGCCGCGCTCCGCACCATTTCTGACGGGCCGGTCCGCTACATCGTCAATACCCACGTCCACCCCGATCACACTGGCGGCAACGAGGCTCTCGCCAAGCTCGGCAGAGACAATCCTCCGCCGACGTTTCCGCGCATCATCGCCCATCTCGCCGTTCAGGAGCGCATGGCGGCGCCGCCGCCCGGAAACGAAGCGCCTGTCTGGCCCAATGACACCTATAGCACTCCTTACAAAGACCTGTCCTTTAATAACGAAGCGATCGTCGTCTATCACATTCCCGCCGCCCACACCGACGGCGACAGCATCGTCTTCTTCCGCCGCTCCGACGTGGTGAGCGCCGGCGATATTTTCACCCCCGGCCGCTATCCCTTCATCGATCTGGAGCGCGGCGGAAGCGTCCAAGGCATCATCAATGGACTGAATAAAATCCTGGAAATCGCCGTGCCATTGAAATACCAGGAAGGCGGGACCTACGTCATCCCCGGCCATGGCCGTCTTTGCGACGAAGCCGACGTCGTCGAATTTCGCGACATGGTCACCATCGTTCGCGACCGCGTCCAGGATTTGATCAAAAAGGGAATGTCACTGGAGCAGGTGAAGGCGGCCAAGCCGAGCTTCGATTACGACACGCAATACTCCGGCTCGCCTGATGCGTTCGTGGAAGCCGTGTACAAGGGTCTTCAGAAACAGGCCCCATGAAAGAAGCTTGTACTACTAGACCTGAAAATCTTCGCGCAACGCGTCGGTTTTGGTGGGGCCTGGCTTTCAGCCTGCCGCCGGGCTTTGCCCGGCGTTCAGTTGCGGCTCCGCTGCTTTATGGGGCGGGCAATCTTGCCGGCAGCCGCCTTTCCAGGCGGCCCGCGTGGTTCGCGATCTTAGCCTTCGCGGCGGCCCCAGCCGGGCTGCACGCGCAAGGCGGCCGCGGAGCCCCCAAGGGACCCCCTCCCACCGCCAACGCCGCCGCGCCTGTCGATTTCACAGGTTACTGGGTCTCCGTCGTCACCGAAGATTGGCGTTGGCGCATGGTCACCCCGATCAAGGGCGACTTCGCCGGCATCCCTCTCAACGCCGAGGGCCGCAAGCTCGGCGAAGCCTGGGATCCCGCCAAGGACGAAGCCGCCGGCAATCAATGCAAAGCCTATGGCGCCCCCGCCATCATGCGTGTTCCCGGCCGCCTGCACATCACTTGGGCCGACGACAATACGCTCAAAATCGAAACCGATTCCGGAACTCAGACGCGCTCATTGCACTTCGGCGGCGCGCCGCCCGCCAATGCCGAGCCTTCGTGGCAAGGCTATTCCGTCGCCCAATGGGAGAAACCTCTGCGCGGAACCGGGGCGCCTCTGGCCGCTCTCGGCGCAACCCGCGAAGGCGCCGCCGGCCGATCGCTCGAAGTGATCACTACACAGTTGCGCCCAGGCTATCTTCGCAAGAACGGCCCGCCCTATAGTGCTAACACAGCCCTCAAGGAATTCTTCGATTTATCGAAAGAGCGCAATGGCGATGTGTGGTTCGTCGTCACCACCATCGTCGAGGATTCTCAATATCTCACCGAGCCCTTCGTCACCAGCACAAACTTCAAAAAAGAGCCGGATGGCTCCAAGTGGAGCCCGTCGCCTTGCTCGCCGCGTTAAGAAAGCGCAATTCGCGAGCTCGACTATGCCGCCGGGCGGACCCCAGCCGCAACCAGCTTCAGTCCTTCCACGCGCTCGAAATGACTCCGATTCCTTGTGAGGAGCGGAAGATCGTGAGCCAGCGCAATCCCCGCGATCAAGCTGTCGCCCATGCCGATCGGCTGGCCTCTTTGGTCGAGTTTGCGCCTCACGTCCGCCGCCCGCTCCGCGGACGTGCGGTCGAGCGGCAGCACGCTCAAGGAGGAAAGCAGCAGTATGACTGCTCGGCCTCGCTTGCCGTCCCCGGAGCCGCTTAGAAGCTCGAAGCACGTGATGGCAGTCGTTTGAAGTTGCTCGGCATCCGCATAGCGAGCGATTTGGTCCTTCACGGGCTGGACAGCGGCCAGATAGTCGATGAGCACGTCCGTATCTGCGAGAATCACCGCCAGCTCTCCCGGATCTCGCGCACCGTTCGGCGTAGTTCGTCAGCCTCCCTCTTTGATAGGGAACCGGCCAAGGATCGAAACGTTTGGCGTCGCTTTTCCCGCTCGGTCTCCCCGCGCAGGTAGCTTTCGATCGCCTCAGCGAGCACGGCCGAGAATCCCTTCTCGCCGCGGCGCGACGCCAGTGCAAGCAGCGCGCTTCGATGCTCGGGCTTCATTTCCACCGTGGTGCGCACGATCCATTGTTACATGCATATGCATGTCCTCCGATTCGCTCGGGAACGATTCTGATCGAGGCGGGAGCACCGCGGCCCGGTCACCACTCACTCAGCCCAATTTTTTGCCTCTTAAAGTCAACCGCTTGTCTCTGTTCCCTGCGCCTTCCGCCAGTTCGGTTCTCTCGCCGCGATATCTTTGAATCGCGAGAAAGCTGATAGCTGATTTGGCTTTGCTCGTTCAAATATGGCGACTCTCAAACAAATCCAGGCCAACCGGCGCAACGCCCTAAAATCGACTGACCCCAAAACTCCCGAGGGAAAGGCCGCCGTTGCCCTCAACTCCCTCCGTCACGGACTTCGCGCCCGCGCCGCCGTGCTGCCCGGCGAAGACCGCGAGGAATTTCAGCGCCTCTGCGACCAGCTCGAGGCCGAGTGGCGGCCGTCCACTCGAACTGAGCAGTTCTATGCAGAGCAACTCGCCGTCTCTTTGTGGAAATTAAGGCGCGCCGACTCCGCCGAAGCTTCCGTCCTCCTTCAGCGCGCGCCGTCCTCCGATCAAATCCCGCTGCTCCAATACCTCTGGTAGGCTCAATCCCGTCTGGAGCGGGCCTTCTCGGGCGCCCACCTCAGTCTGGAACGCATTCAAACCGGCCGCTCCCAGGCTGCTGTCGATGAGCCCGCGCCCGATACGGAACCGGTTGTGCCCAGCCCCGAAATCTCCGCGGCGGAAGTCGCCGCTGCCGCTGGCTCCGAGACCTGAAGGCAAAGCATCCGGCGCGGCGGACGTGAGCAGGTTGAAGCAACCCCGCCGCGCCGGACGCGTTCTGCGCCGTGTCGCTAGAATGACTCACTCCACCAGCCGGAGAATCATTCCTGTATCCGTGCCCGCCCACAGATGGTGCGCGTCGGGACCCGCCAGCATCAGTGTCGTCGCCTCGGCGCGATAATCCACCGGCATCTCCTTCCACGCCGTCAAATCCGAGCTCGTGAGAATCTTCACCTTGCCCGGAATGGGCGCGGTGTTGAGGCTGCCGGTGGGCTCTACTGCGGCGAGGAACGCCGTGTGCCCTGCAAAAAGCGCGACATCGGTCACCTTCCGGTCTTTTTCCCGGAATACGGACTTGCTGGCGCCCGTGGTCAAGTCCAGTCGAAAGACCTCCGCTGGCCATTCCGAGGACGGACCGTAACTGAAAACATCCAGCGCATCCGGTCCCGTCATTCGCAGAGCCGTGATCAATCCGAACAGAGGCGTGTGTGCGGCAGTCCAACTCGAGCCTTTGTCGCGGGTCTGGAGCACCAGCGTCTCAGTGGGTCTCTCTCGCTGTTTGGATGCGCGCTCCGGTTCCATCCATGACGGAAACGGCCCAAGATCGTTGCGAGGCGGAATGGAGACGCCCACAATCAACCCTAGAGGTCCATCGAAGGCGATCTGAGAATACGCCGTGAACGCTTGGCTTCCTGGGGGTTTGGCGGCGTCCGGCGTCGGCTTCCAAGTATGGCCTCCATCGGAAGTCTGGAAAACGGTCTTCTGGTAACCCGCGGCGTATCCATGTTGCGCGTCGAGGAACCACATGCGCATAATCAGGCCGCCCGGCGGCGTGGGTTTCAGCTTCTTGTCGGGTTTGCTCTGATCGCCGATCTTGCGCCACGTCCGGCCGTCATCCGTGAACCAGATTGCACTTTCCCCCACCATCCATCCCGCCGATGGGTTCAAGAAGAACAAAGATCTGGGAACATCCTGGAGCGGAGTCAGGGTCCAGTGCTCGCCTCCGTCGCTGGTCGCGAGCGATACCGGCTTCGGCTTGTGGTCTCTTTCTTTCGTCCATCCCACCGCGACGCCCCTTTGCGGCGTGGGAAACGCCAGATCCGCGATGGTCAATTCGGTGCGCGGCTCGTCGTAAAAGTACTGGATGGTCCAGCGTTGCGCGTACAGCGATGGAAGAAACAGGAGAAGCAACAACGAACGCATGAATTACCCGGACCGCGCGGAGGTCATCATCGAATCCAGCACCGCTGGAGTCTTCAATGCAGCCCCATCCAGCAGAGACAATGCGACGAGCGCGCCCACCTGCTCGCCGACCATGGTGAGCAGCTCCATTTCGTCTCCGGTATGGAAGTGCGTCTCGCGATGCTGCACATTGATGACGCCCGTGATGCGGCTGCGCGCAATCACCGGGGCCGAGAGGAACGCCTCATATGCATCCTCGGGTAGATCCGTGAACAGCTTGAAGCGGGGATCCAGATACGCCTCGCGGGAAATCGACAGCAGCCGCCGTTCGCGCGCCACCCAACCCGTGAGCCCTTCACCCAGCTTCAGCCGCACGGTCCCGATGGTATCCGGCTGAGGGTTGTTGGAGGCGCACAGAACCAGCTCATGATCGTGCAAGAGATATAGCAGGCAGGAGTCGCACTGCATGAATTCGACCACCAGCTCCACCACTCCCTGAAGAGCGTCTGGCAGGCTCACCTCGCGGGCCATGAAACGGCTGATACGCTGCACAAGCCGCAGTTGGTGCTCGGTGCCTTCCAGGCGTGATTCCAATTCCTTGAAACGGGCCACAACTGAATATTACCCCAGCCGCGCGGCCCCGGCCGCACTAGAACTAAGCTGATAGCTGATAGCTCGTACGATCCGTCCTCTCGCCCGAATCCGTATGTATATTAGGACGAAATGGATCTCTTGAAATGGGCCATTGCTGCATCGGCCTGGGCTCTGCTTCAGGCTGTCTTGCGCTCCCCAGAGGACGCCGATCTCGCGCGGCGGCTGCGGGCGCGCGATCCGCGCGTTATGTCGACCCTGTATGACCGCTATGGAAAGCTCGCATACTCTCTGATTTTCCGCATGGTCCGTGATGGCCCCGCTGCCGAGGACCTGGTGCAGGAGACGTTTCTCCGCGTCTGGAATCGAGCTCAATCCTTCGATGCGGAACGCGGCGCGCTGGGTCCCTGGATCCTGGCCGTCGCGCGAAACCGCGCCATCGATTACATCCGCTCTCGCGACGGCCGCATGTCGGCCGCTGTCGTGGATCTGGAGCGGCTCGAAAACCATCACCTCTTTGCTCACGTAGAAGACAGCGCCCTTTCTCTGGATCGCTCGCGGCGCCTGAAAGCGGCCTTTGACAAGCTCGCTCCCCACCAGCGCGCGGTCATCGAATTGGCATACTATGAGGGCCTTTCTCAAACGGAGATGGCCGAGCGGATGAACCAGCCCTTGGGCACCGTGAAAACGTGGGTGCGCGCGGCGCTGAAGGCGCTGCGGCAGGAATTGACGGAGGCCGTCGTCGCATGAGCTGCGAAGAGCTGAAGTACGCGTTCGAGCTCTACTCGCTCGGCCTTGCGGAAGACGAGGAGCGAGCCGAGATCGAAGCGCATCTGGCGCGCGGCTGCGACGCGTGCCGGAGCAATCTCAACGAGGCCCTGGCCGTGAACGCCCTGATGCTGGCTTCCGTTCCCGTCGCAAAGCCTCCCTCGCGTCTGAAACGCCGTATTATGGCGTCATTCGGAGTGGAGCGCGCCGGATGGGGATGGCTCGGAGCGCTCGCCGCCGCCTGTTTGGCCGCGCTTGCGGTCTGGCTCAGCATTCAAGAGCGCCATCGCACCGCTGATTTAGTGCAGGCCCGCCAAGCTTTGTTTCAGATACGCGCCGAGCAAGACCGCCTGGAGCGCGCTCTGACCTTCCTCAATCAGCCCGATACGGAACAAGTTAATTTCGGCAAAGGCCAGCCCCGCCCGCCAAGAGGCAGCGTTTTCGTCAATTCGAAGCTCGGTGTGTTGCTCATTGCGGGGAATCTGCCGCCTTTGCCCGCCGGCAAAACCTATCAAATGTGGGTGATTCCGAAAGGCGCCGCCCCGCAGCCCGCTGGTTTGTTCCAGTCCGCTTCGGACGGTTCCGCGCTGCACGTGCTGTCGGGACCCGTGGACGCCGCGTCGCTGGGAGCCATCGCGGTTTCCGTTGAGCCTCAATCCGGCTCGCCGGCCCCCACCACCACGCCGATCATTGTCGCAATGCTAGGCGGCTAGCGTGGCGCAGGCACTCTTGCCTGCCGTCTCGACACCCGTGTCGAGACCTGCGGAGTCAACCGCTTATGTGCGTAGCACGCAAAAGCCAGGTGGCATTGGCAACCTCTCCGTCCGCCTGCAGCTGGCTTTCCAGCCGGCCCCGTCGTTGAAGAGACCGCCAGAAAGCGGGTCCCCCGGCGAATGCAAATATGGATGTATGTCCACGGCTCTCCTCGCGGACCCAGTCTACAAAGAGCACGACACCGGCCAAGGCCATCCCGAGCGCCCGGAACGATACGACGCCGTCACGCACGCGCTGGATCAAGCCGGATTGACAAAGTCCCTCCGCCGCATCGAAACCCGCTCCGCGGCGGAAGACGAGATTGCACTGTGCCACAGCCGCGACTACATCCACGACGTGAAGCGCGAAATCGCGGTTGGCGCCCGAGAGCTGAGCACCGGCGACACGGCCGTCAGCGCCCGATCCTTCGACGTCGCGCTGAAAGCCGCGGGCGGAATCCTGAACGCCGTCGACGCGGTGATGGGCCGCGCGGCCTCGAATGCCTTCTGCGCCGTTCGGCCTCCGGGGCATCACGCGCGCCCCGAGCAGGGCATGGGATTCTGCATCTTCAACAACGTGGCCATCGCCGCGCGCTACGCACAGCGCAAGCACGGAGTGGACCGCGTGCTCATCGCCGATTGGGACGTGCACCATGGCAACGGAACCCAAGACATCTTCTACTCGGATGGTTCGGTGTTGTTCTTCAGCACCCATCAATCGCCTTGGTACCCCGGCACCGGCGCGCCCGGAGAAACCGGGGAAGGGAAGGGAAAAGGCTGCATCATGAACTTCCCGTTTCCCGCGGGCGCCGGACGCGAGCAGATCTTGCCCACCTTCCGCAGCCGGCTTGCTCATGCCGCCGATGGCTTCAAGCCGGCGTTGGTGCTCCTTTCCGCCGGTTTCGATTCGCGCCTCGGCGATCCCTTGGGCCGCTTCACGCTCTCCGACTCCGATTTCGGCGAGCTCACCCTAATCGCCCTCGAGATCGCGGACAAGCATTCAGGTGGCCGGCTCGTCTCGGTGCTTGAAGGCGGCTACAACCTGGCCGGATTGGCCTCCGCCGTTACGGCCCACGTACGGGCTTTGGCGAAGGTCTGAGCATTCCAAAAATGGAGGCCGTCTTCACTTGGATCTCGACGTATGGCTATGCCGCGATTTTCCTGCTGCTCATGCTGGGGGTCGTCGGCCTGCCAGTGCCGGATGAGACGCTGCTGGTGTTCTGCGGCGCGCTGATCGCCCGCGGCAACCTCCATCCCGTCAACGCGTTCTTCGCGGCTGCGGCTGGGAGCTGGTGCGGCATCACGCTGAGCTATGTCATCGGGCGGACGCTCGGCCTCGGCTTCGTACACCGCTTTGGCAAATACTTTCACATTTCCGAAGAGCGTCTGGCGCTGGTCCACGTGTGGTTCGACCGGATCGGGCACTGGGCATTGTTAGTTGGCTACTTCATCGCCGGCGTGCGCCACTTCACCGCCATTCTCGCCGGCACTTCGAAGTTGGAATACCGCTCCTTCGCCGCCTACGCTTACACGGGCGCGATTCTTTGGGTGACGACTTTTCTGACGCTCGGCTATTACGTCGGCGAGAACTGGAAGCAAATCGCCGAGGTACTGCATCGCTACGTCGGCGTTGCTTCCATCGCCGTGATCGCCGCGGCAATTATCTACTTCGTGCTGCGCCGCTGGAAGGCTTTACAGAGCCGCGGCCAAAGGGAGCGGTAACAGCCTACTTGTTCGGCCCGGCCGTCGGATCTTTATCCCCGTGCGCCGAATACTGACCTTGTGGAGGATTCAAAACAATCTCCAGCGTCTTCTCGTCGTCCCGGACCTCAAACGTGTCGCCGAACGTTTGGTAATTTTTGGCGATCACCTGAACCTGAACCTTACCTTGCGGGATTTCGGGAATCTTGGCCATGCCTTCCTGCGAGGTCCGCAGTTCCCAGGAGATCTTGGACCTCTTGATCTTGATCAGCCGGTCGGGTACGAAGCGGACGATCACACTGGCGTTGCCCACAGGCTTGCCTTCTTTGTTCGTGACGTGAATGTGGAGGAGGGTTTGATCCCCCGCCAAAGCGGGCAGCGCGCCCACGGACAACGAGGCCGAAAGCAGCGCGAGGAACAACTTCTTCATACTGCGATTATCGCTCACTGTACTACTAGACCCAAAAATCTTCGCACCGCTGCGACTTCGGTGGGGCCTGGCTTTTAGCCTGCCGCCGGGCTTGCTCGGCGCTTGGTCGCGGCTCCGCTGCCTTGTGGGCAAGCTTCAGCCTGCGCGGGATTTTAGTCCCACTTTTTGGCGGCGGGAGGTCGCGATCCCGCGCACTTGCGCCGCTCCCGGCATAGCTCGAAGCCAGACCGGCCGCCGGATTTCTAAGCTTGCCGAGCGCAGCCAGGACTCGATCTCCGGAACCGACCAGCAGCCGGACGTGCTGGTCAGCGCGAAGAACAGATTCAAGACCTGGCCCGCCTGATCGCCCGTTTTGGGAGATGCCGGACGAATCAGTTCCTGGATGACCAGCGATCCACCCGGAGTGGGCGCGCGCGCGGCGCGCAACATCAGACCGCGGTTTTGCTCATCCGTGAAATGGTGCGCCAGATTCGAAATCAGGATCAGATCGTAGCAGTTTTCGCCGAGGTCCTGCGTAAGGGCATCGCCGACCTGATGCCGGATGCGATCTCCCATTCCCTCCATCGCAAGAATCGGAGCAGCCTCCTTAATCGCTTCGGCAAGTCCAAAATGACGGCCGCGAGATGCGGATGCCTGCGGCACAGCGCCACCGAATAAAAGCCGTGCGAGCCGCCGATGTCGAGCATGTTCCGCGCCCCTGGCTTCACCGGCATGCGGCGGCCGACTTCCTCCGCCGCGACCGCGGCCAGCGAGCGAATGGCCCGCTGATAGCGCCGCCATTCTTCTGATCCCAGACCGTCTGAATGAATCTCTAGCCCCTGCCGGTTCTTAGGAATTGCTCCAGGCTCTCGCCCATCCGCCACACGTCGCGGCTATGCGGCATGTAGTCGAACAAGGACCAGTTGTTACGCGGCGCCAGCCACTTTCTGGATTTCGCCGTCAGCTCATAGCGGTCCTGCGAATATCACAGGTAGCGCATGGAGACGAGCGCCCCCAGAAGGGCCTCGGTCGCGTGCAGTTCCAAGCCCCAAGCGGCGCCGATTTGGCGCGCGCTCAACGCTTTATCCTCCAGAAAGGAGAAAACTCCAACTCGGTGGCCGCCATAATAGCGCGGGCGGACACGAGCGCAATTTGAGTCTCCAGAATCGGTGTGGGGGCCAGGTTCATGCGCAGAGCGATCCGCTCCGCAATCGAATCGGGTTTCAGGTCGAGCCGCATGGGGGGTGAATTTCGATGCTACTACGGCCTCCCGATAGAAAGTTTCAATCGAACCAATAAAAAGATCGAAGTCGCGGCGGCGCAACTCCTTGCTTATACTTGTGATGAAACATGAAAGCGTGGCTTGCGTGGAACCAGGAGGTTTCGCGCCTGCCAGAGCCGGGAGTGACGCCCTGGAGAGCCGCGAACGGGCGGCCGTAAGCGTACACCCGCCCACAAGTAGGAGAGATTATTCGTGAGCGAACTCGCCATCGTCCCCCCGCCGGCGCCGGAGGCCGTGCAGCGGAGTTTGGCTTCGCGCTCGGGGGAAATCGAAACTCGAGTGCTGGACGCATTTGCCCAGACGCTGGAACACCGCATGCCGAAAGGCTTGGCTCTCGTGGCCGTGGGCGGCTTCGGCCGGCGGGAGCTGTTCCCGTATTCCGACGTCGACTTGTTATTGCTGACCGCTTCGGAGTCGGCTGTGCCTGCGCGCGAGGCGATCTCCGGGTTTCTGCAACTTCTGTGGGATGGAGGTCTGCGCCCTAGCCACTCCGTGCACAGCGTGGAGGACTGCTGCCAGGAGCATTCCGGCAACGTCGAATTCACGATCAGCTTGATGGACCACCGTTTCCTGGCGGGGGAGCGTGCTCTCTACGCCGAACTGGAAGAGCGCTTCAAGGCCTTTTTAGCCAAGCGGGGCGCCGCCATTGGCGCGCAAATCGCCACCCTGGCGGAAGTTCGCCGCGCCAAGTTTCAAAAGACGATCTATCATCTCGAGCCGAACATTAAAGAGACGCCCGGAGGACTTCGCGACCTGCATACGGCGCGCTGGCTGCAATTCATCGAGCCACAGGAGAACTTCCCTCCCTTGACCAGCGCCTTGGATTTTCTCGGCGGCATCCGGATCCGGTTGCACGAGCTTGCGGGACGCGACCAAAACATCCTCAGCTTCGACGCCCAGGATGCGCTGGCCGAAGAACCGGCGGCGCTCATGCGAGAATATTACCGTCATGCGCGCGTAGTCGACCGCGCCGTGCGCCACGCCATCGAAGCGGCGACAGAAAAGCCGAGCAGTTTGCTTGGAAGATTTCACGAATGGCGCTCGCGGCTCTCCACCGCCGACTTCACCGTTGTGAAAGACCGGGTGCTGCTGCGCACGCCCCAGCCGCCTCCGGATCTGCGGTTGTTCGAATTTGTCGCGCGGCATCAATTGCGGCTCGCGCCCGACACCATTGAGCGGCTGAATGGATTTAGCCCCACGGCAACCTGGACCGATTGGATGCGTCTGCTTTCTCTTTCCAAGCCCGCTGCCGGATTGCGAGCGATGCAGGAAACCGGGACTCTGGCGGAGGCGCTACCCGAGTGGCGCAATATCGAATGCCTGGTGGTGCGCGACTTCTATCACCGTTACACCGTCGACGAGCACACGCTGGTCGCCATTGCTTCGTTGGAATCCATTGCCGATGGCCGCTTCTCGGAGCTGTTGGGGGAAATCGAGAACCCGGCCCTGATCCGCTTCGCCTTGTTGATGCACGATATCGGAAAAGGCTCCGGCCGCGAACATTGCCAGGAAGCGCTCCAGATCGCGCGGCGCGTGCTGAACCGGCTGGAGGCGCCCGAAGCCGACAGCGACACGATTGAGTTTCTCGTGGAGCGCCACCTGGAAATGTCCAGCGTGATGAGCTCGCGCGATCTTCACGACAGCGCTACGGCGCGCGCGCTCGCCGATCGCATCGGGACTATAGAGCGATTGAAGCTGCTGACGATGATCACTTATGCGGACGTCAGCGCCGTGAATCCGCAGGCGATGACCCCCTGGCGGCTGGAGCAGTTATGGCGCGTCTACCTGTTGGCGCATCAGGAGTTGACCAAAGAACTCGAGACGGCGCGCATTCACGTCCCCGAAGGCGCCACACCGGAACGGGTGCGTTTTCTTGAGGGTCTCCCCACGCGCTATTTGCGCATTCACAGCGCTGCGGAGATCGACGCGCACCTGGCGCTGGCGAAGCAACTCGAAAGCCGGCCCGTCGCGATCGAGATCGAACATCAGCGAAGTATCTACAAGCTCACTCTGCTCACGCAAGATCATCCTGGTTTGTTCGCGTCCGTCGCCGGCGCGATCTCGAGCTTCGGCCTGAACATTCTCAAGGTGGAGGCATTCACCAACGACGCCGGAATCGTGGTGGACACCTTTACGTTCTCGGATCCCCACCGTACGCTCGAATTAAATCCCAGCGAAGTGGAGCGGTTGCGCGGCGTCGTGCGGCGAGTGCTGGAGGGCAAGCAGGAGGCGGAAAAACTCTTGCGCGGCCGGCCGAAGCCCCTGCTGCCCGGCAAGGCGCGGCTGAAGCCGCGGGTGGCGCTGAAAAACGACGTCTCTGACGCGGCGACGCTGGTCGAGATCGTCGCGGAAGATCGTCCTGGATTGCTGTACGATCTAGCCCGATCCATTTCGGAAGCGGGTTGCAATATCGAAGTGGTTCTCATCGACACCGAGGCGCACAAAGCCCTCGACGTCTTCTATGTCACCCGCCAGGGCCACAAACTCGACGAGCCGGCGCAGGAGCGGCTGCGGGAAAGCCTGCTCGCCGCATGCTCAGCCCCACGCTAAGCCGTCCTTACTCGACAACCGGTACGAGCCCGCATTCGGCGATCCGCCGGCCGGCTGTATCAAGCGCAAGCGATGAACACGCGCCGTGGCAACAATTGTGCGATCGGCGGGGTCTGGCAGAACCCGGCCGAGCGAGGCAACTTCCAGCGCGATCTCATAAGTAAGCGGCAGGACGTGGAGCCAAGAATTGGATTGCAGGTCGGCAAAGACCTCCTCAATCCGTAACCTCAGCTTTCCCAGGCTGGTGAGCCCCGCAATCTCAATCAGGCTTATGGCGCTCAAGGCAAGGGGCTCATTGCGGCGTACGGCCCCCTCGATCAGCCTGAGTTGCTCCCGCGAAAATCTCTTGGCCTCAATCAGCCAACGAACCAGGATATGTGTCTCCAATAAGAAGCGGGGAAGCAATGATCTCCCTTATTCCGGCCGGAAGGCTTCCCACAAATCGGCCGCGTCGCTGTTCACGATATCCCCCACGATCTGGGCCCTTCCGGCCCAACTGTTGGTGCGAGATTTCGACGTACCCCGCTTCACTGGATCTACCATCGCCACAGAATGTCCTCGCTTGGTGATCCTAATTGACTCCCTTCCCCGCTGCACTTCGTCGAGCAAGGACAGGCACTTGGCCTGGAATTCGGTGGCGTTCACTACTTTCACGTGCTCAGATTACCATGGATATGGTCATCTGACCGGTCAAAACCGCCGTGTGCCGATGTGAGAACAACGAGGAAACTTGCGAGGAAGCTTGCGGTTGACACCCGCTTCCTTTCGAGGTTACAATTCTACCGAGCGACAGGTGAAATGCGGCAGATCGCTCCAAGGAGGTTCTCCTACATGAACGGCCGATTGAGAAGCGCGATTCGAGGCGCCGGGACCGGGATGGTCATGCTGGGCTGCTTCGTTACTGCTTCGCTTGCCGCGGAGCTGGGCAGCAGGCCCGTGACGTTTAGCAAAGACGTCGCGCCGATTCTTCAGGAAAAATGCCAGAACTGCCATCGCGAAGGGCAAATGGCGCCAATGTCGCTGTTGACCTATGAACAAACGCGCCCCTGGGCGAAGGCCATTAAGGCGCGCGTGGTCGCGCGGCAGATGCCTCCGTGGCACCTCGATAAGACCGTCGGCATCCAGCAATTTCAAAACGACCTGTCGCTCAGCGATGAACAGATCGCGACCATAGCGAAATGGGTAGACGAGGGCGCGCCGCAAGGCGACCCGAAGGACATGCCGCCTCCCAAACAATGGCCCAAGGACGATGGGTGGCAACTCTCCAAACAATTTGGTGCGCCAGACCTGATCCTCAAGTCCGACGACTACACGATGCCTGCCAAAGGGCAGGACGTGTGGTACAAGCCTCTGACGCAGATCCCGATCACCGAGCCACGGTGGGTTCGCGCTGTCGAGATGCGGCCTGGCGCCCCGGCCGGGCGCAAGATCACCCACCACGCGCTTGCGTATTTGCAGCAGGAAGAACCCGGAGCCAACACGGGACCTGTCAGCCAGGGCCTCCTGATGGAATGGGCCGTGAATAAGAATTTCGACATCTATCGTCCGAACACGGGCAAGCTTCTGCTGCCAGGCGCGCGCATCTGGTGGGAGATGCACTATCACGCAGTTGGCGAAGAAATCCGCGATCACGTCGAGTTGGCTGTTTATCTTTATCCCAAAGGTCAGGAGCCGAAATATCGAACGTACTTGACGCCGTTCCCGGCCACGCCGGGCAACGCGGCCGCCGGGTCGCTGGATATTCCACCGAACACGCTCGCGGAAACCGAAGGTTACACCGCGCTGAGAGCGCCGGCCATTCTCGAAAACTTCCAGCCGCACATGCATCTTCGCGGCAAGGCTATGCTGTTGGAGGCGCTGCTGCCCGATGGGAGCAGGAGAACCCTCAGCTACGTAGATCACTTCAACTTCAACTGGATGACCAACTACATCTACGCCGACGACGCGGCGCCGGTGTTGCCCAAGGGAACTTTGATCCATGTGGTTGCATGGCACGACAACACATCGAACAACAAGAACAATCCCGATCCCGAGCAATGGGTGGGATGGGGAGATCGCACTGTCGATGAGATGGCGCACGCCTGGGTCAACGTCACTTACATCAGCGATGAGGATTATCAGACGTGGGTGAAGGATCATCCGCAGCAGACGGAGCCGGCGTTGCGG
>DASQJB010000017.1:0-12037 GCA_035631295.1 Bryobacteraceae bacterium
GCCTCCGGCAAAGGAAAGCAACAAACTCTCGGTCATGAGTTGGCGGACGCGGCTGGGGTTTGAGCCGGACGAGAAACAGGCGCGGGTGCTGGCGAGCGCGGCCAAGCGCGGGATTTTGAATTGTACGCGCAGTGGGGGAAATCGACGGTGGCGGCGATTAAGGCGGTGCACCGGGCGTATACGCGCGAGGGGAGTTTGGTTGTGGCCGCGAGTCCGACGGAGCGGCAGAGCGCGGAATTCTTGAGAAAGGCGAGCGAAATGGTTGCGCGGCTGGAGATCCGGCCGCGGGCGATGGGAAGAATGCGATCAGCTTGCTGTTGCCGAACGGATCCAGGATTGTGGGACTGCCGGGGACGGAGGGCACGATACGCGGGTTTTCGGCTGTTTCGCTTCTCGTGATTCGACGAAGCGGCGCGCGTGCCGGACGTGGTGTACAAGGCTCTGCGGCCGATGCTCGCGGCGTCGGGCGGCGATTGGTGGATGTTGAGCACGCCTTGCGGCAAGCGAGGGTTTTTTTATGAGAACTGGGAGCATGGCGGCGAGGAGTGGGAGCGAACGGCGGCGCCGGCGACGGAGTGCCCGAGGATATCGCAGACCTTTCTGGAGGAGGAGCGGAGGCAGTTGGGCGAGATCTGGTTCCGGCAGGAGTGTCTGTGCGAGTTCGTAGATAACGGGCTGCACATGTTCGATAGGCACGTGGTGATGGGGGCGATGGAGGAGATTGAGGTGTTGGAGGTTTAAGTTGTCAGCGATCAGCTATCAGCTTTCAGCCTTCATGAGGTTGGCGAATGTATTTTGTGGGGTTGGATTTGCGGCAGAGGCAGGATTTTACGGCGGTGGCGGTGGCGGTGGTGGAACGCAAAGCGTGGCTAACGGGGAAGAGGTTAGCGCTTCGACATTTGGAGAGAATGCCGCTGGGCACTGCATATACGAAGGCGGTCGAGCGGGTGTGCAAGATTATGGGGCATCTGGAGATTCAGGCGGGTGGGCGGCTGGTGGTGGACGCGACCGGGGTCGGCGCGGCCGGTGGTGGACATGCTGCGGTCGGCGGGGCTCTCCGGGCGGCTGAACGCGGTCACGATCAAGGGAGCGGGCGCACGGCGGCGGGGAACGGTGGCAGGTTCCTCGGAAGGATTTGCTGGCGGGGTTGGAGGTGCTGCTCGAGACCGGGGAGCTGAAGATCGCGAAAAGGCTGGCGGAGGCGGCACGGCTGGCGCGAGAGCTGACGAGCATCCGGTTTAGCAGGGGCGAAAGCGGAGAATATGACGATCTGGCGATGGCGACAGGGCTGGCCTGCTGGAGAGCGAGGCTTGGCGGGAGCGGGTTTGGGACGACAAGGTTACCGGGATTTAGGGGGTGGAATGAGCGTGGCGGCGTATTTGGAAAGACGGGGAGACGAGCGGCGGCTGAGGGAGGCCGCGGAACCCTTTTACAAGAGCGTGGCGGAGTACGACTGTGTGCTTCGAGCGCATTGCCGACTGGATGATGGGGAGGAGACCGCCATCAGGCAGACGACACAAACCGATGGCCTGCCCAACGCAGTGGCGGAGTGAAGGAGGGTGTAAAAATGTCACTCAGTTTTGCGCCGTACGCATGTCTCGACACGAGTGTCGAGACGGCAGGCAAGAGTGCCTGCGCCACGACGGGGGCATAGACGCATGGCCGCAAAACTAACCGACATAGAACATAATCACGCGCCCCGCGGGCGATATAGATCGTGGAGCCGGATCAAACCGAGGCAACGGGATTGGCCTGACGCGAGCACGGGAAGCACCGAGATCTGAGATGGCCGGTCCTCCATCAGACGCAGGGCGTCGTGCACCAAGGCCTGGGGAGTGATGGTAATCGGCGACCGGGTCATAACGTCTTCGGCGCGCAACTCGCGGATGTCGTCGTGCTGCTCCAGAGCCCGGCGCACATCGCCGTCGGTGATGAATCCGAGAAGGGCGTCGTCGTCGCCAACCACGCAGGCAGCGCCCAGCGGATGCCGCGACATCTCGATGACCACGCGCTTGAGGGAATCCGAAGGCTTGGCCCAAGCCACTTGACAGCCTTTATGCATCACGTCCCGCACGCACAGGCGCAGATTCCGGCCAAGCTGTCCTCCCGCGTGCAGCCGCGAAAAGCCCTCTGCGGAGAATCCGCGCGCCTCCATGAGCGCGACCGCCAGCGCATGTCCCATGGCGAGCGCCACCACGGAACTCGCGGTGGGAGTGAAGCCTTCCGGATCGGCTTCGCGTTGAACTGACGCATCCAGGACGACGTCCATCGCGTCCGCCAATGGCGAAGAGCGATTGCCCAGAATGCCGATCAGCGGAGCCTGCAACCGGCGCAAGGGAGCAAGCATGCCGATCAGTTCAGCGGTGGTCCCGCTTTTGGAGACCATCACCACCGGGTCGCCGCTCTGGCAAACGCCCAGATCGCCATGCGCCGCTTCGGATGGATGGAGGAATACTGAAGGAGTGCCCGTGCTCTGAAAAGTCGCGGCCAGTTTCCGACCCACGTGCCCGGATTTCCCCAACCCGGACACAATCACCTTGCCCGGGTGGTCCAGAATCAGATCCACGGCCTGAAGGAAGGCGCCATCCAGCCGCGCCGACGCCTCCTCGATGGCCCGCGCTTCGGTTTCCAGCACTCGCCGGGCGGCCGCCAGCAACCCCATTTTCTCCGGCACAGGCGTACTATAACACGCGAACCGCCACATCTATGATGAATATATATGGGCTCGTTCGCTCGTCTCGCCGCGGTTTTTTGCTCCGCCGTATTGGTCCTCCCCGCCCAGATCATTCCTTTTGAGTCGAATGGCTTGAAATATAAGGCGCTTACGCGCGGGGGATTGACGATCATGTTCGCGCAGCTTCCCTCGCACGTCCACAACTATGCGATTCTTCAGGTATCGGTTTCCAACGGCTCTCCCATCTCTTGGACGGTGCGGCCCGAGGATTTCCGGTTCCAGAGCGATCACGGCCCGACCATTCAAGCGCCTACCGCCAATGCCGTGGTGGGAGTTTTGATGGCGAAAGCGAGCCGGAGCGATGTCAGTAAGCTGGTCGTGGCGTACGAAACAGCTCTGTACGGCAACACCCAAATGCACTCCACCAACGGCTATGAGGCGCGCCGTCAAGATGCGCTGGCCGAGCTCGGATCGAACAGGCTGAAGGCCGCGGCGGCGGCGTCGGCGATTGCGCTGGTGACGACGAAGCTCGCGCCGGGGCAATCCACCGACGGCGCGGTGTTCTATCCCAACGGAGGCAAGCCCCTGGGCTCGGGAAAACTCATTGTGGAAGCAGGGGGCGAGGAGTTTGTGTTTCCCGTTGAGGTGGAGCCGCCGCCGCAACACGGGCACTAAGCAGAAATCGCTAGGAAGGCGGACTTGAGCCCGCGCGAGGCTTTAGCCTCGCTGCCAGAGCGGCGCTGAAGCGCCACGCGGGCTCAAGCCCGCCCTCCTCACGCCGCCGCGGGCGACACCTCGGCCGGGGCGGCATCGAACGACAATTTCGTTCCGCCCGTGGCGTATTGCGTTCGCACGTACGCGAGAGCCACTACTTTGCCCAGCGCGGGCGAGAAGACAGCGCTGGCGATTTCAGCGGCATCCGCCTCGCCGGCCTTTAGCTTCACGCCGGCTGAGGGGACTTCCGTGGAGTCAATCTCCACCCGCATGAGAAGGCGATGAATCTGCGCGCGGCTCCGTACGCGCTCCACAATCTCCTGACCCAGGTAACAGCCTTTATTGAAATTCACGGCGTGCATCTGGCCGGCCTCCTGAAGCAGGTATCGCTCCGTGATCTCTTCACCGTAGCGCGGCCGGCCGTGCTCGATGCGGACGACGCGAGCTTCCTCGGGGCTCGCGGGGACGGCTCCGGCGGAAGCGAGTTCGGCAAGCAGTGCGGTTTTTTCCGGAGCCGGTAGAAAGATGAAAAATCCGCCCGAGCCGGTCGAGCCGGCCCGAGCGACAACCTTTGTCTCCCAGGCGACGCAGGCATGATCTGCTTCGGGCAGAGGGGCGCCGAGTCCCGAGAGGACTTGGGCGGCTTCGGGTCCTTCCACTGCGACAGTCGCCAACGATTCGGTTTGATCCTCGATCGTGACGTCGTCGGCGATGATATAGCGGTCCAAGTGTTCGTAGATCTTCGTGCGGGCCTCCGGTTCCAGATCCAGCAAGAGATGATCGCCGAAACAGAATAGGTTGGCGTCCGCCAGGATGCGGCCTTGCGCGTTCAGGAAAAAGAGATAGCAGCCTCGCCCCGGTTCCAGCCCCTGGACGTGATTCGTCGTCATGGCGTGCAGCAGACGGGCGCGATCTTCGCCGGTAACGCGGATTTTGGCGCGCCCGGACAGGTCGAGCACGGCCGCACCCTCGCGCAGCGCGCGATAGCCGGGAGTCGTCGGGCTCATATGGGTAGAGAGATCCAACGGAGATAACTCGAGATCGCCACGATCAGGGCGCCAAAAATCACCATCACCGTCAGGGATCTCTTCTTTTTCACAGACTCCGGGCCACGATAGAGAATCGCCGAAGCGAAAATGTGCAGAGCGAGCAGTACTTTGATTCCTAACCACACTTTATAGTTGGTTGAGGTCGAACTTTTGCTCAAAAAATTATAGAGTCCGGAGGCCAAAATTCCTCCAATAGCCGCGTAGATCCAGGGCTTAAAACCGGCGGCCATTTCTCCTACCACCACGCGAGCGTAGAATATACCTCCCAGCAGCACGATGCCCGAAGCGATGTGCAGCCAGCGCATCGCGATGGGAAGGACGGCTTCCATACCCCGAGTATAACGGCCGAAGTCGTCAGTTATCAGTTGTCAGTTGTCAGTACCCATACGGCGACTGACGACTGAAGACTGGCAACTGACGACTTTTTTCTTGACTTTCTCGCCAGCCCGCCTCATACTAAGTTTGCTTACTGAGATATCTATGGCAAAGCAGGATGCGCTTCAAGGTTCCCTTCCGCTGCTGGTTCTCAAGATTCTCCACCGTCGCGGTCCGCTCCATGGCTATGGCATCACCGCCCAGATCGAAGCCATATCCGATGTGCTGCGAGTGGAGGAAGGGTCGCTGTACCCGGCTCTACACCGTCTGGAAGAGGCCGGCTGGGTCCGCGCCAAGTGGACCACGACGGAAAACAAACGCCGGGCTCGCGTATATGAGATCACGCCCGCCGGCCGGAAACAACTGCAAGAAGAGGAACGCCGTTGGACCTCGGTCGCCGCGGCCGTGGGCCAGGTCCTCCGGGAAGCTTGAGATTTTTTGAGGAGGCGCTTATGTCCTGGATTTCGCGCATCGCCAATGCCCTTCGCACTGGGCGCGCCGCCGCGGACCTCGATGAGGAACTCCAGTTCCACCTCGACGAACGGGCCGCGGATCTGGTCCGCGAGGGGTTTACCCGCGCCGAGGCCGATAGGCTCGCGCGCCGCCAATTGGGAAACCGGCTCGAGCTTCGCGAATCCAGCCGCGACGTGAAATCCGCCGTCTGGCTCGAGTCGCTCCTCCGGGATTTCCAGTTCGGCCTGCGCATGATTCGCAAGCACCGGAGAGCAAGCTTTGCCGCAATCGCGTCGCTGGCCCTTGCCCTCGGCGCCTGCACCGTCGCTTTCACCATGATCGACGCGCTTATTTTTCGGCGTGTCCCGATAGCCGCGCCTGAGCAGCTCATCGATCTTGCGCGCCTCATGCCGGCGTTTTTCAGTCCGAATAATCAGCCTCGGGAATCGAACTCTTTTAGTCATCCGCAGTACGAACTCCTTCGCGACGCCGCCCGAGGCCAAGCGGATCTATTCGCGATGACCGCCGGCTTGCAACTGGCCTTGTCCGAAGATTCCGGCGGCTTTAGCGAAAACCTTCGCGCGGGAGCCATCTCGGGCGAGGGTTTTCAAATCCTCGGCGTGCGGCCGGCATTGGGACGGCTGATTCAGCCGGATGACGACTCTCTGGCCAGCCAGCCTGTCGCGGTGATCAGCTATGCCTACTGGAAGCGCCGCTTCGGCGCGAGTCCCGCCGCGATCGGCGAGCGTTTGAAGTTGGGCCGGCGATCCTTCCACATCGTCGGCGTCGCCGCGCCTTCCTTCTACGGCGTGGAGCCCGGCTATCTGACCGATGTCTGGTTGCCGCTCTCTGTCGCGGGATTTTGCCGCGATTCAGCTAATCCCGATAACGGCTGTTTCCGGGTGTGGGGCCGGGTGCATCCCGAAGCGAACCGCGATCAGTTGCGCGAGCGCCTCCAGGCCGTGGTCACCAATTTCCTTCGCGAGCGCGTTCGCGTCAACCCGCCCCACAATCTCCGCGGCCCTCAGATCGAGCAGTTCGTGAATGCGCCGCTGCGAATCCGGGACGCCTCTACCGGCGCCGACTCGCTCTTCCGCGTTCAGTTCCGACGTCCACTGTGGATTCTCGCTCTGATCTGTGCGCTGCTGCTTCTCCTCGCCTGCTCGAATGTCGCCAACCTGATGCTGGCGCGCGCTTCGGCTCGAGACGCCGAAATGGCGCTGCGCGTCTCGTTGGGCGCGGGCCGTCTGCGCCTCGTTCGGCAAATGCTGATTGAGAGCGGCCAAATTTCCGTGGCGGCATGCGTCCTGGCCGTCGCATTCGCGGCACTCGCGACGCCGGCGCTGGTCGCGCGCCTCGGTTCTTCGGATTTCCCGGCTTGGCTGGATGTCGCGCCTGATGCCGCCACGCTCGGCTTCGCCGCCGCGCTTAGCCTGATCGCCACGCTGCTGTTCGGCATCGTTCCCGCCCTGCGCGCAACGTCGCCCCATTCGGCGGCGTCACCCAACGCCGCGCTCAAGGCCGGGGCCGCGCAGCAGTCAGGGCGCATGGGGGCGCTTCGCTCGATGCTCGCCACCGAGGTCGCGTTCAGCGTGGCGGTGCTGTATCTCTCAGGCTTGCTTCTGCTCTCGTTCAAGAAGCTAACCTCGGTGGATTTTGGCTTCACTGCGGATAACGTCGTCTTATTCGATCTTGCGCCTCGGCAGCCGGAGAATCCTTCGCCCGCGTCAGGCGCCGGACTCCTCGAAGCCGTGCGCCGGCTCCGCGGAGTTCAAGCCGCCAGCATTTCGCTGCAACGCCCCATGGGAGGCGACATCGTCTGGATCCAGACGCCCTTCATCCGCCTTCCGGGCGGCGCCAATGAAGCCGTTCGTCCTAGGGAAGTGCCGGTTTCCACCGGTTTCTTCGAAACGATGCAGATCCGATGGATCGCCGGGCGCGATTTCCTCCCCCAGGAGATCGCTGGCGATTCGCCATCGGTGATCGTGAATCAGGCCTTTGTTGACAGGTTCTTTCCTGGCCAGGATCCGATTGGCCGGCAGTTCGACAAGATCGGCGACGATCCCGATCCCGTGCGCCAGCAGATTATCGGAGTCGTGCGTAATGCCCATTGGAACAACCTGCGCGAGCCGGAGGAGCCTTCGATCTACTCTCCCCTGCGCGATATCGTCGTTGCGACCCTGAACATTCGAACCAGCATCCCCGCCGTTGCCCTGATCCCCGCGGTTCGCGACCAGATCACGGCCGCCGCGCCTGCGTTCTCAGCACGCGGGACGACCTTGCTTCGGGGTCAGATCGACAACACCATGCTCCGCGAGCATCTGCTCGCGATCCTGGCCAGCTTCTTTTCCGTGGTCGCGCTGCTGTTGGCGGCCGTCGGACTCTATGGAGTAGTCAATTACTCCGCCGTTCGCCGCACGCGCGAAATCGGCATTCGTATCGCGCTGGGCGCGCGCCGCGGAGAAGTCGTGCGTCTGATCCTTTCCGGCACGGCGATGTTTATCCTGCTCGGCATCGGCTTGGGGATCGCATGCGGTCTGGGAATGGGCCGCTACCTCGCCTCGCAGTTATTCGCTGTCAAGCCCACCGATTTTTCGAGCCTTGCCGTTCCTATCGGCTGCCTTCTGGTGGTTACAGTCACTGCCGCGCTGCCGCCGGCTCTTCGCGCCGCGAACGCCGATCCACTTATCGCTTTGAAATACGAATGACACTCCTCACTCATGACGCAAGGCAAGGATCGGATCGACGCGTAAAGCGCGGAGCGCAGGGATGTAGCAGGCCAGCATCGCCACCAGCGCCATGAGAGCCGCCGCGGCGGCGAATATGAACGGATCGTCAGCGCCGACTGAAAAGAGGAGACTCGCCATGAATCGAGTGAGGCCCAGGGACGCGGCCACTCCGATGAGCGCGCCGGCTCCGGCGATCCTCGCTCCTCGGCCGAGAATCATGCTGAGCACGCCGCCGCGCTGCGCTCCGAGCGCGATGCGAATCCCGATTTCATGCGAACGCTGGGCGACGGAGTAAGAGATCACGCCATAAACTCCAACGGCGGCCAAGGCCAATGCAAGCGCGCCAAAAAGCCCGAGAAGAATCAAAGTCGTTCGGCGCGTCTCCACCGATCGGCTAATCAGCTCTTCCATGCTGGCTGCGTCAAAAACGGGTTGTTGCTTGTCGACGGACGCCACCGCTGCTCGAAGGGATGATATCAACGCATTTGGGTCGCGCTCCGATCTCACAATCAGGCTCATTTCATCCCGGACGGATTGGCGGAACGGAACGTAGACCTCAAGCCTCGCGGGATCGGCGAGACCGTAAAGCCTGGTATCGCCGACAACTCCGACGATGGTCAGCCACCTTGGCGGCCTTTCTTGCGATGGATGACCGAACATGAAACGCTTTCCTATCGGATCTTCCACAGCGAAGAAGCGCTGAGCCAGCATCGCGTTAATCATCGCCGCGCGCGGAGCATCGCTGTTGTCCGCATCCGTAAATGCGCGGCCACGCTCGAGGCGAAGTCCCAATGTACTTACGTACGCCGGGCTGACAAAGTGAACGTCCGGGTGAGGAAACGCCCCTGGCACGGGCAGCTCCATGTTCTCCAAGGTGATATCCGCCCGTGAGTGATCGCTCGCAAACGGGACCACGGTGCCGAGAGCAGCAGCCTTCACTCCGGGTAGGGCGCGCACCGCATCGAGGACGCCATCCCAGAAATGCAGGATGGCGGGACCCGTGGCGTATTTGGCCCCCTGCAGACTCATTTTCATCGTGACCAGGCGTTCCGGGCGGAAGCCCGGATCGACTGACAGCAGCCGGGACAGGCTCTTGATCATTAAGCCGGCTCCGATTAACAGGATCAGCGCTAAGGAAATCTCAGCGACAGCAAGCGTCTCCCGGAGGCGGCCTTGCCCGAGTCCGCCGCTTGCGTTTCTTCCACTTTCTCTCAGGCCGGATTGCACATCGGCTCTTGCCGCCCGTAAGCTGGGCGCCAGCCCAAACAAAAGCGCGCAGATCACAACCACGACGGCGACGAACAGGAGCACAGCGCCGTTCAGCGCGAGAGTCTCGCCAGCCAGTGTGTGGGGAAGGAGGCGAGCCACGCCGCGAATCCCCCAAAACGCGCACGCCGAACCCAAAAGCCCTCCGAACGCCGCGAGAACGAGGCTCTCGGTCAGGAACTGCCGTATCATCCGGCCCCGCCCGGCGCCAACGGCGATGCGCAAGGCGACTTCGCGACCGCGGCCGGCGCAGCGCAGCAGGAACAGGTTCGCCACGTTCGTACATGCGATGAGCAGGACAAAGACGACAGCCGCGAACAGGGCGAGAATCGCGGGCCGCAGGTCGCCGGATAATACATCGCGAATCGGCCGGAGCGCGACGCCGAACTGGTCATTCGTGTCGGGATAGGCTTTCGCCAACCGCGCCGCAATGCCTTCCATTTCGGCTCGCGCTTGGGGCAGTACGACGCCTTGCGCCATTCTGGCAATTACGATCATGTCGCCGCGCTGGCCCCGATATTTGGCCCCGGGCTCGTTCGTAGCCCACGTTCCGATCGGCTCGACGATATCCGCTCTATCGATGAGCCGGAAATCCGGAGGCAGCACTCCGACGATGGTGAAATTACGGTCGTCGAGCGCTAAGGATCGCCCCACGACGCTCTGTTGCCCGCCGAAATGGGACTGCCAAAATTGATAGTTCAGCAGGGCGACGGGCGCCGCGCCCGCCTGATCTTCGGATGCCTCAAAATCGCGCCCGAGCAACGGCTGGAGGCCCATCATGGAAAGCAGATTCGAGGAGACCGCCGCGCCGCCGACATTCTCCGGCGGATCGGCGGCCAAAGTAAAGCTTACGCCGCACACAGCGGCCATCTGGGAAAAGGCCCGGCTCTGCGCGCGCCAATCCAGATAATTCAGGTAATTGACGCTCACCAGGCCGACCTTCGGCGTCGTTTCATTGAGCACAATAAGCCGGGAAGCGTTGCGGTAGGGCAGGGGACGCAGCAAGACTCCGTACACGACGGAAAACATTGTCGCGGTGGTTGCAATGCCTAGCGTCAGCGTGATGAGAGCAACGGCTGTGAAGGCGGGAGCTTTGCGGAGCCATCGTAGAGCGTACCGGATATCCTGCCACGCGGCTTCGACGAGCGACACGCCCCTTGCCTCCCGGCACTCTTCCTTCACCTGATCGAGGCCCCCAAACTCCATTCGGACGCGGCGCAGGGCTTCCTCGCGCGGCAGGCCGGACTTTAGGAGCTTGTCAAGCTGCCCATTCATGTGGAAACGCAGTTCGTCGTCCAGTTCCGCTTCCACGGCTTTTTTTCGGAAGAGCGAGCGAACACGAAAGAGGAAATCGTCGAGCACGATAGACCTTTAAATCGGTTCGAGCACTTGAGCCACGGCGGCCGTTAGCCGCTTCCACGCGTCCTGTTCGACTTCGAGCTGACGGCGGCCTTTTTTCGTGAGCTCGTAGTATTTGGCGCGCCTGTTGTTTTCAGACGTTCCCCAGCGGGCCTTGATCCAAGCCTTGCGCTCTAGCCGGTGGAGGGCCGGATACAAGGAGCCTTGCTGAATGCGAAGAACATCGCTCGAAACCTGTTGAACGCGCTCGGAGATTCCCCAGCCATGCTGAGGGCCGAAAGAGAGCGTCCGGAGGATCAGGAGATCCAAGGTGCCCTGCGGAAGATCGAGCGGCTGATCCGGCATTTCCCTTTTCGCTTCTACAGGAGAGTAACACGTCTCTTGTAGAAGTGCAAGAGGAACTTCACGGGTGTTTGACGGAAGTCTCGATGGTAGCCGAGAAGAACAACGTCTGCCGGTCCGGAGGCATGGCCGCCATGATTTTCCTGATCGTGGGAAGGAAGCCCATATCCAGCATGCGATCGGCCTCATCCAGAACCAGCACGAAAACGCCTTGCAGCTCGAGGAGCCGGCGGCCGAGGAAATCGAATAGTCTTCCCGGAGTGGCGATGAGCACTTGAGCGCCTCTTCGGATCGACTGCAGTTGCCTTCGCTCGTCGATCCCGCCCACGGCGATGGCGCGCGAATAGTCGTACCAGCCGCCATCTTTGCGAAGGTCTCGTGGATTTGCAGCGCCAGTTCGCGTGTGGGGCTGAGGATGACCGCCCGGATCCCAGAGCGCGACAGCTGCCCCTCCAGACGATGGATCAGGGCAGGACAAACGCCAATGTTTTGCCGGTGCCCGTTTGGGCGGTTGCCACCAGGTCGCGACCCGCCAATGCCGGCGGGGTGGACCGGGCCTGTACGGGTGTTGGTTGCACAAAGCCGTGCTTGGCCAGATTGCTCTTTAGCGGAGCAGAAAGAGAGAGTTGAGCGAAATTTATCATTTAGATTTTGAGGAGGAAAATCGGCGGGCCGACTACCGGCTAAGGGAGAGGGGTGTGCGGATCAGTTTCCAGTAACCTCAAGCATAAGGTGGCGGTGGAGCGTTTTACCGGGGGAACTTGGTTTCCAACTCAGCCCAGCGTTCGTAAAGGTCCTCGACGAGACGCTGGACATCCTGCAATTTCTGGTAAGCCTCAGGTAGCCCTTTGCTCGTGGACGCTGCTTCCTGCAACTCTAGCTGCCGAGCGGCTAACTCCTGTTCCGCTTCCAGAATCCTGGCTTCCATGCCGTCCCACTCGCGTTGTTCGAGGTATGAGAGTTTCCTCTTGGGCGCGTCTCGCACGGGCTCGGGAGTATCGGCGACGAATCGTTTCTCGGAGGCGGGAGCGTCACGCCAAGCCTCCCACTGGGAATAATCCGCGAAAACCCCTCCC
>DASQJB010000018.1:0-10367 GCA_035631295.1 Bryobacteraceae bacterium
GCCCGCCCTATGGGCATTCTATTCTCGGCTTACCAGGCGGAGCATGCTTAGGGTTACGGTGAAAATCCGGTCGTCGGTGGGTACGGTCCAGGTGGGGGAGGCGTCGATTTCCACTAAGTAATCCTCCGCTTCGGGCAGGTCTGCTTCCAGGACGAACAAGCCAGGACGGTCGAGCTTCCAGGCGCCGGCGGGATGGCCGTTGACGGCGGCGCGGATCTCGCCGGGGATTCCCTGCGGGGAGGCGTGGCCGCGAATTCGCAGCCTCTGGGGTCCGGGCCTCACGTGCCGCAGCCGGGCTGAAGCGTGGGCGCCGATCCAGCGGTACTTGTTTCCAAACACACCCTCTAACTCGTACCAACCATCCAGCAGGCGGCGTTCGTGAGCGGGTAGACAGAAATCGATAATGTCGTCGCGATCGCCCGGGTACAATTCGTTGCGCTCGCGCGAAGGGAGAAGATTATAGACTTGCCCCTCGTTGGCGGCGCTGTAACCGCACGCGACGCAGTGGAGCGAATCGGAGGAATCGCGCGCGAGGTTCGAGTGGCAATCGGGACAGCGCAGCAGCTCCTCGAATCGCTCGAATTGTCCCAGCCGGGGCGGCGCGCCAGCCTTGCGGCACACGGCGGCAAGCGTGCCGCCGAGCCATCGAGCGGCTCTCCACTCCGAGCCTGCCGCCCATTTCGTTACGCGCTCGCCCCAGCCTCGCTCGGGGACAAAGATCTCATATTCTTGCGCGGCGAAGTATTTGCGAGCCAGCGCGTCCCATCCGGCGAGTTCCATGGTGTGATTCTGACGAATGCCGAAACTCTCCTCCTGATGCGCGCCGATCACGTCGCGCACGAGGTATCCAAGCAGGCCCCAATCGTAGAGCTTGCGTTCCCAAGGCTTCATGGTGTCGTAATAAGGGCAGCGGTAGAGGCGCAGCGAAAGCTTGCGGCGAAGGGGTTCTTCGGCGAACAAGAACACGCCGCCTGGAGCAAGCACGCGGGCTGCTTCCCGGAAGACGCTTTCGATATCCATGAACTGACTCAGCATCTGGAAGGCGCATACCAGCCGTAAGGAGCCATCGGCGAACGGGAGATTGGCTGCGTCCCCCGCTAGGCGCACGGGAGCGCGCTCCAGTTGCCACGCGTCCATTAAGGCGCGGCCATGGCGCAATGAATCGGCCGAAAGATCGAGCGCAAAGCCGGATGCTCCAAATTCGTTGGCGAGCATGTAGCTGGAATGGCCGGCGTTGGCGCCGATTTCCAGAAACGGAGTCATTTCGCCGATGAATTCCAGGTGATTGCGAATCACCGTTCCGCGGCGGACATTTTCCTGGGCGTAGATGGTGAGATTACGTTCCGGCTCGCCGAGGGAGGCGAAGTTGTGAAACTCCACTTGCGCGCGCTTGACGGAGAATGATTGGGCTTCGCCGGCTTTGCTCATATTTGGCTCACTCAGCCCATTCGCCGTTGCGCATGGTGCGCTCGGTTGGACCTTTCATGACCAGATTTGCTGGCTGGCCGGGATCGATGGGACCGCCGCCGGGCGCGGGTTCGATGGTCATGCCGAGTCCGCTCGTGATTTCAGCGCCTTTGGGTACGGGAGTGGTGGCTTGCGGGCCGACTGCTTGGAATTTGCCGTCGGCGACGACGACAACGGAGTGGTCGATAGGCGGGCGGCCTGCTCCGGGATCAAGTTTGGCCCCGACGATTACTTTGACACCCGATTCTTGGGGGGAGACGCAGGCAAACAGAGCGAGGGTGCAGCACCAGAGCGTCGCGCACAGGAGTCTGGGCAGACCGCTTCCTGACGGTCGCGGCTCAGTAGAGGGTTCCGAGCCGCGACCGTCAGGGAGCGGTCTGCGGAAGTGTACGCAAGTTGGCACTAGCCATGGTTTCATCCGAATAGGTTCTCAATCGAAAGGCCGCGCAGATCGGGCACGAGCAAATCCGGTGAATGATGGGCGAGTTCCTCCCCACCCACGAGGCCGGTGGCGACGGCGATCGCGCGAACTCCGTTGGCTCGGGCGGCGCGAATATCGTTGGGGTGATCGCCGATCAGCGCCACGGGCGAACCGTGGCGAATCCAGCCTTGCCTGCGCGCGTGGCGGAGTGCGATGCGCACGAGGCCGGCTCGATCGCTCGCCAGTTCGGCGAAGGCTCCGAAGCGGAGGTAGCGGCGGAGTCCTGCGCGCTCCATTTTCCTCCATCCAATGCGGGTGAGGTTGCCCGTGACTAAACCGCTCGCGATGCCGCGCTGGGAGAGACGGTAGAGCAGCATGCGCGCGCCGGGGCAGACCTTGCGGCGCAAATCGGGGCAGCGGCGCACGTAGACGGCTTGCGCGATGGACACCATCTCCGGCATTTTGCGATGGATGAGCGCGCGGGAAGCTCCCGCCGCGAGGAGCATGGCGCCAAGGATATCGCGATCCAGCATTCCCTGCACGGGGATGCCGTCGGTGGTGGCGTCCAGACCGGTGGCGCGGCGCACAGCCTCGACCAGAGCCTGCCGATGGTGCGGCCCGGCGCGGCGTAGCAGCGTGCCGTCGATGTCGAACAAAACAAGACCGTCTCTTTTGCAGGCCGCCGCGGCATTCGACATATTGCCTTCATCATAACGTCGCCCGGTTGGCTACAATGGGGGCAACGCATGCAGATACTACAGGCGGGCCGGCACAAGCTGCTGTTGCTCGAGCTGGACGCCGAATCGTTAGAGAATGTCGCGCGACAGGCGGGGTTCGAGTTCAAGCTTGAAGAGCAGAGCCGGCGCGTGGTGCTGGAGTTGGAGGTAGAGGGACGCCAGGCTCCGCTGTTGCTGTTCGACGCGGCGGACCCGGGCAACTTGGGCTGGTTTTCGCGCTGCCAATTCTATGTGGATGGGGCCAGCGGCGCCGTCCTGCAAACCCCGATTCTATTGGCAAATCAGCGCGACCGCACTGGGCGCGCCTTGCCGCACGCCATCCGGCTCCAGATCAATAAAGAGCTGCCGGTCACCTTTCGGCTGCCCAATAAGGCTCCTGTCACTGAGCAGACCGTTTACGCGGTGCTCTACAGTTTCTTGAACGCGCTGCTGAACACCGGCGTGGGCGTTTGCGGCGTGGGCGTGGTGAAGCCGCTGGCCGGGCGCACGGAGCCCGCGGCAAACCGGAACTGAAATGGCCACTTTTGGACTTATCGAGTATACGGAAGCGTCCCCGGAAGTGCGCGCGGTCTACGACGACATCATGGCCACGCGGCAGACCGATTACGTCAATAATTTCTGGAAGGCGCTGGCGCATGATCCCGTGGCGTTGCGGCGCACGTGGGAGTCCATCAAGCAGATCATGGCTCCGGGCGCGCTCGACGCGCTGACCAAGGAAATGGTGTACCTGGCGGTCAGCGTGACCAATCAGTGCGGCTATTGCATCGCTTCCCATACCCGGGCCGCCCAGAAGGCCGGGATGACAGAGGCTCAGTTTGCGGAGTTGATGGCGGTGGTGGGCATGGCCAACGAGACGAACCGGTTGGCGAGTGGTTATCAAGTGGCGATCGACGAGCGCTTTCGGGTGTGAAATCCGGCGGGCAAGGGGTCAAGCCAATTTCATTCGCCGAACGCTTTTGACACGGTCGAAATCGGTATCGAACGTCGCGATCCATTCCACGTTGTTGTTCAGCATTACGGCCGCGTGCAGCGCGTCTCTGGCGGAAAGTGCAGCTCCTTCGCAGAGTAAGTTACACGCCCGGTCCGTGTCCGCGAGGGTCACGCTGAGCACCACTGGACAAATCTCCACGAAGATTTCATAGACTTCCCGGGCCAAGTCCAGCCGACGAAGGGCAGAGTATCGATACAAAATCTCCTGAACAACTTCGGTGCTGGTGCAGGCGTCCACGTTGCCCTCGCGCACACGCTCCAGGAAGCGCCGGGCGGGGTCCCGATGGGGATGGTCCCGTCCAGCGGCGTACATGGGGAGGTTTGAATCGATGAACACGTTCACCGGCGGCCCGCCTCAATCTCGGCCAACATTTGTTTTACGTCCGCCGTGGGTGCGTTTAAGGACCGGAGCCGAGCTAGAGGATCGGCCGCGCTTTCAGACTTGGGGGCTCGGAGCGATTGGCGCAGGGCGCGCCGGACCCACTCGCCCTTCGAGATCCGGCTGCGAAGCGCCGCCTTGGTCAGCTTGGCGTCGAGGTCCGCTGGGATCAATACCTGAAGTCGGTGCTCGTTGCTCATATGCTCATGCTAACATGCGCTTATCTCCAAGACTTCGGTTACAGTCCCTTCAGGGCCCCGCGGCATGTTTACACAACTGTAACTCGAATGTGCCATCCTATTCCGCATATGGTGCTCCCGCGACTCCGCTATTTGTGTATCTGCGCTCTCGTATGGTTCAGTTCGCCGCTGCGCGCGCAACTGGTTTTAGGCAACATCGTCGGAACCGTAACGGATGCTCAAGGGGCAGTGGCTCCGGGCGTCAAGGTGGAAGTCAAGAATGCGGCGACCAATCTTCTTATCAATGGCGCCACGCAGTCCAACGGAGCCTTCCAGGTTTCCGACTTGCCGATTGGGACGTACTCTCTCACGTTCTCGAAAGAGGGATTCGAGACGCAGGTGTTTGGAGAGATTCTGGTGCAGGGCAACCGCACCACGACCGTGGATGCGCAACTGAAAGTGGGGCAGGTGGCCACCCGTGTGGAGGTCAATGGAACGCCACTGCGCAACGAAGTGGACGCCACAGTTGGGTATGTGCTCGACTCGCTGACCATTGAGAACACGCCGCTCGGAACGGGCAGCTTTACGCAGTTGGCGATTCTAAGCCCCGGCGTGAGCGCGGATTTTCTTCCGGGCTCGGGAACGAACGCCGGCTTGGGGAATCAGAACATCTGGGCCAATGGCCAGCGGGACACCAGCAATAGCTTCTCTATGAACGGAGTCAGCACCAATAATCTGTTCAACGGCAAGTCCTCGAGCCAGGTCACGGAGAATCGCTTTATTCTGAACACTGGCCAATTCGTGCTGAGCCATACGGGGAACGAGGCCCAGACGGCTACGACAGTCTACAACGCGATCGGCCAGGGCCTGCCTACTCCGCCGCCTGAAACGATCGAAGAACTGCGCGTCAACACGTCGCAGTATGACGCTTCGCAGGGCGGAACCTCGGGTGCGCAGATTGCGCTGCTCACCAGGTCCGGAACGAACCAGTTTCACGGCCAAGCCTACGACTATCTGCAAAACAGCGCGTTCAACGCCGCGCCGTTCTTCCGGAATGCCGATGCGAGCATTCCGGCGAGCGGAAAAGTTCCCGCGTTGCATTCGAACAAATTCGGCGCAGTGTTGGGCGGCCCGCTTAAGCACGATAAAGCTTTTTTCTTCATCTCCTATCAGGGTCTTCGCAATCACGATGCGCTCAGTAGCCAGGCCACCGACACGGTCCCACAACATCTTACCGACGACCGCAGCCCGCAGGCGCTGGCGGATGTGGCCAACCTGGACTTCGCTTCCACCGTGGGCAGCAACCCGGTCACGCCCTCGCAGATCGACCCAGTGGCGCTGAAGCTCCTACAGGCCAAGGTCAACGGGCAGTATTTGATTCCTTCAGCTACAGTGACCGACCCCAATGCGGCCAAACTGCTTGGCTACAACGCGCTAGTGAACGGCATACCGTCGGAATTCCGCGCGGACATGGCGAACGGAAACGTCGATTGGAATTTCAGCTCGCTCGACCGGCTTTCGGGAAAATTCTTTCTAAGCGAGAACCCCAACACCAGCCCGTTTGCGCAGAGCAACGTCATCGGCTTTCCGCAGAGTCTGAACGCGGAAAGCTGGGTCGTTTCGCTGAACAATACCTACATGGTGAGGCCGACCCTCACGTGGGAACAACGCGTGGGCGTGGTGCGCCAGGCCGCCGCGGCACATACTTCGCAGGCTCTGACGCCGCAAGATATCGGCATGAATCTTTTTGGCAGCACGGCGTTTCCGGCTCTGGAAATTCGGACCTCTGACGGCTCATTGACCAATTCGCTTTTGATCGGCCCGCGGAACGGCTCGGGGTCCTCCAATAACGGCGCCTTTCAGAATCGCGGTGAATGGGAAACGAACGCCAGTTGGGTCGCGGGCAGCCACACGGTGTATTTCGGGTTTTCGATGAACTTGACCGAACTCAATATTACGAACGGCGCGACTCAAGTGGCCAGCGTGGCTTCAAACGATTTTCCTGGATTTTTAAGGGGCGCGCTTTATACGCCGTTCTCGAGTTTCTATAACGGCGCATCCAGCCGCTACTATCGCGCATACACCATCGGTTCTTATGTAACCGACACGTGGAAGATCAAGAGCAACCTCACCGTAACGGCAGGCGTGCGCTACGACTTCGACGGGCCGTTTTGGGAAAAGTATGGCATGCTGACCAGCTTCCATCCCGACGCTTATCAATACAATGCCGGCGCCGACGCCTACTCAAGCAGCGGAGTGGTCGTGGCGGGAAACAACGCGACGCTGGGAACCAAGGGCGTCAGCGATTCGACTCTGAACGGGCGGCAGTGGGGCGTGGGACCAAGAGTAGGGATCGCATGGAGTCCGCGTTTTCTGAAAAACTTCACCGTGCGCGCGGGCGCGGGGTTGTATTACGATCGCGGCGAGTATTTTACCTATCTTTCGCCCGGCAGCGGTCCCAACGGCACAGGCGGGCCATTTGGAGTGACCCTGGCGCTGCCTTTTGTGACGAGGGTATCGGCGACGTCATCCGGCACGCTAGACGTGCCGTTTGGGACTGCGCCGCCTCCGGCGCCCAACAACCCGAACGCGATCACGGCGCTTCTGCCGAACGTGGCGCAAATTAAGAACGGCGCAACTACATACGTGTTCGGCGGCTACGATCCGGCGAACACGCTTCCGTATACGGAAAATTGGTCGTTTGACGCGCAATGGCAACCTGCGAATAGCTGGCTGTTTTCCGCCGGATATGTGGGAAATCACGGCGTGCATCAGGTACTGCCGATTCCGTTCAATCAGCCTGGCATCGCGACCGCGACGAATCCAATCAACGGGGAAACGACTTCCTACGGATTTAACGCCGTGGCTTCGGAGACTTTGAAGACATTCGGCGGAGGCAATGCAAGTCTGCGCGCGCCTTTCCTGGGTTTCGACACACAATCGGTTTTCTACAAGACCATCGGCATCTCGACTTACAATTCCCTTCAGCTTGGAGTGCGTAAGCGGTTGTCGCGAGGATTGCAGATCACCTCTTCCTATACCTGGGCGCATTCGCTGGATGAACAGAGCGGTTTGGGATTGTACTTCAACGGGAACGATCCTACGTATCCGCATCTTTCCTATGGCAATTCCGCCTACGATCGCACTCATGTGTTCATTACGAGCTACCTTTACGAATTGCCTTCCCCGGCGAGAAAGAATTCTTGGGCTGCTCCGGCTGTGAACGGGTGGCAGTTGGCGGGCATGATTACGGCGCAGAGCGGGCAGCCGTTTAACATGTACGATTTTTCGGGTGCCGTGTCGGGAGTTTACAACGGCGGCTTCCCCAACATCTCCGACCCGATCATTGGCTTTCAGCAAGGTGTAACCGCGAGCCAGGCGATGCTTCAGGGCACGACGGGTGTGGATCCCGGAAAGCCGTACATCGATGTCAGCAAGCTCTACATACCCGTGATCGCGCCGGGAACCGGAGGCGTTCCGGCGGGCGATACGGTGGAGACGGGGTGGGCCAACAGTGGGCGTAATGTGTTCCGCGGGCCGTTTCAGTCGCGTTGGGACCAATCGATCGCCAAGACCTTCCGTGTTACGGAGCGGATCGGAATTCGTTATAGCGCCGAATTCTACAACATCACCAATCATCCGAGCTTCGACGTCCCCAACAACAGCGTCAGCTTGTACAGCGTCTCCAGTGGAAAAGTGACCGTGCGTGCTCCTTCCAGCACCGCCGGATACATCAACCGCACCATCGGCAGCCCGCGATTCATTCAGATGTCACTACGAGTAACGTTCTGAAGAACCGCTCCCGCGGTCGCGGCTCTGTACGGTCTACCGGTTTTTCTTCGGCTGTAGTTCCGGACGGCACGTCACCACGATAGATCGGCGGCGGCTCGGTCGTTAATGAGCTTTCTCAGGCGGCGCACGACATTCGGGGCGGGGATGCACGAGTTCTTCGCTTCCGTCGCAAGGATGCGGGCCTCGGAAATCAGAATTCGGTAGCGCTGGGCGCGAGCGTCGAACCCAAACCAGCGGTTCGTTGCCAAGACCGCTGTCGACGTCGCTGCGAATAAGACGACAAGAGAATGCCGCCCGTACGTTCCCGCGGCGATCACGCCCCACGGCGCGCCTAGGCCAAGCATGGTGAGAAGGTTTCCGGCGAATTTGATCCTGCGGTATCGCTGGATACATGCAGCGGAAAATCGTTCGATTTGATTCACTAATTGGGTGGAGATTTCCTGTTGTTTTTCGTCGGCCGCGGGAGCCTGCGGAATTGGGTCTAGCTTTATCGCCTCCCACTTCTGGTGGACGGCTTCCAGCACGGAACTTGGGCGGATGGGCAGCCATCCTTGCGATGGGTCGGGTTCAGCGCCGGCGGACGGCATCGGTGACAACTGGGGCGAAGAGGCATCCGCGCCCGGGAAGGTCACGGTGGCGCTGGTGAGATCCACATAGCGGTCCCATTTCCAAAAGGTCCGTTTCAGCGACCGGAGTTTGGAAACGGTGGTTTCATCCAACCCACCGCCGTCGTCGTCGAGCAGCTCGCGAAGACGGTTCATCCAAAGCGAGAAGCCATCGGTGTATAGAGGAAGCGCGCCTGGGCGGATGCGCAGGATCTGCCGCGCGGCGAGGGCCGGGTTTTCTTGGCGCGCGAAGATTTCGGCGGATAGGATCAGCCCATCGGCGAAGTTCTGAATAGGATCGAGCAAGAGGTCCCGCACAGAAGTGAGAGATGGGGCCGCGCCCGACGCTCTCCATCTCGCCTCGCAATTCCCAGAGCACGGTTTCATAAAAGGAGACCGTCACGAAATAGTGCCCATGAGCATTCGTGAGGTTACCGCCTTCAGAGACCGGGATATCGGTAACATCGCCGAAGACCGGCTGATGTTTGTAGCTCAGCGCGTCCGCGGGGTCGTAAATGTTCACCCACTTGGTGACGCCGGAAGGCCGACCGAGGGAGTAGTTTTGAGTGTCTTTCGGAATGTCGCCGGGCATGGCGCCGAACAGGCGCATCTCGGCGAACAGCGATGTCTGGGCTCCCACTGTGACCCACAGATCGATGATGAGTCCGTTCAATCGCCCGAGGTCAACAGGTCGTAGAGGATTTCGCTGCCGAAAGAATGGGTGACAACCACCATGGGTTCCCCTTCGCCGTCTTTCGGCTTCAGCGCGAGCAACCCTTCGCGCACGCGCTCGTAAATGCTCGGCGATGGCGTTCTGCCGTGATGCAAGTAGACGAGGACATCGCCCAGGAACCGCAATCCCTTTCGGCTCACCGGGTCTCTCAGCCATTTCGCGAGGCCGAGACTGGCGCCACGTGCAGTCACCATCGCGGCCTTCTTAGCGTAAGCTGCGGCATCGTTCACGGTTTGCTTTAGATGGTCGCGGGTCCACCCGATGCCGCCGGAGAGAATACCCAGGTGCTCCACGCCCGCGGCTGTCTCGGCTTCCTTCCTGGCTTCTTCATAGACTTCTTGGTACTGCTTTCTGATCCCCTCCTGAATCTTGCGCGCCACGGCGTCATCGTTTGCGTCCTGAACCAGAGCCGGCTGCTCCGCGGCCTGGCGAGCGAATCGCTCAACGGCAATCAGCAGCAGGCCGAGATGCTGGCCCTGCGCTTCCGCTGCCTTATCGGTCGAGGCTGACTTGTCCGGCGGCCGGGTCGAGAGGGAGCGAACCGGTCGGCTTCCTCGGCGAACATCGCTCTCACCAAACCAGCCGGATCGCGCTTGGCCGCTTCGACCAATGGTTGAGGCGGCCCCAAATGCTCAACCTTGCCGTCGGAGGCTTCGTCCGACACAATGCGGAGCAAATCTGCATTCTTCAGCGCGTCTTCCTCTGGGCCTTGAGTCTCGGTCTTTCGAATATCCGGCACGGATCGTAGATTCCATAGAAATCCAACGCCGAGGTCGCCCCAATAAATGTCTTCGGCGACCTGAAAGCGCGGACATGTTTTACGAACTTCACGCGCTACCAGTTGGTCGAACATGGTGCGTCTGGCCGCGACGGCTCGCCCATAATCGGCATCCGATTTTCGTGTATTTACTCCGTGAATGAAGACTAGCGGCACGCTCTCCTCCGTAAATGCGTACAACCCGCAGAGCCGCAACCAGACCCGAGGCCGGTGCGCCGGGGGTCATCAAACGCCGGGCAAAGCCCGGCGGCAGGCTAAAAGCCAGGCCCCACTAGCGCTCTTTTGC
>DASQJB010000019.1:0-10407 GCA_035631295.1 Bryobacteraceae bacterium
GTGCTCGATTGGGGCGGTCGAGGCCGCCCCTTGGTCATGCTCGCCGGTTCCGGCAATTCGGCACACGTTTTCGATGGCTTTGCGGAGAAGCTGACCAATCGTAGCCATGTCTACGGCATCACTCGCCGCGGATACGGCGCCGTCCACCGTCGGGGTACGATTCGGCCCGCTTGGCCAACGATGTACTCGCAGTCATCGACAGCCTGCGGCTTGAGCGCCCGATTTTGCTAGGCCACTCCCTCGGCGGCAAAGAATTGACCGCACTCGCGACTGAGCATCCGAAACGGGTCAGCGGCCTGATCTACATCGACTCGACAGCCGACCCAACCTACGATTGGACCGCGAATACTGAGCGCCGCAAGCGACTGCCCCCGCCCGCCGTCCCACGACCCACACAACAGGATCTCGCCAGTCGTGCAAGCGTATCGCGACTGGCAAGTGCGCGCATGGGGTTACGCGATGCCCGCAGGCGATATCTCGAGCGTTTTCGGCATAAATGCAGATGGTAGCGTAGCTCCTCACAAGACTCCTCCTTTCGTCGGCGACGCGATCTTCCAAGGAACGAAAAAGCCGGACTACAGCGGCATTCGCGTTCCATTGCTGGCGTTCTTCGCACCGCCACCTCCTCTGGAGCAACAAGTCAAAACCTTTCAGCCACTCAACGAAGAACAGCGCGCAATTCTTCAGAGTTTGTATGAAGAGGAACTAGCCTTTTCTCATACGGCCAGCTCGACGCTGAAGAAAGGCGTCCCCGACGCGCGGATCGTGGAGATCCAAGGGGCCGCCCATTATATGTTTTTGTCCAATGAGCCCGACCTTCTGCGAGAGATTCGAGTCCTTACCAACCAAATTCACTAAGACCAACAGGGAGCAAGCGCCCTGTACGAGTCCCGACTCAGGCGGCACTCAGTTTGCTGCGGGACGGGGCGACAACCTTCGTTCGCAGCAGTATTCGAAACGCCAAGCCATGCGTTACGAAAAGAAGAGGCACGTAGGCGGTCAAGATTAAATAACCAGCGCCCAACAAGCCTGGCCGATCCGGGAGTGATATGCGGCCTCCCTCGTAAAAAGCAAAGATCAGGTCCGCCGTTCCGAAGGTGTTGAAGACCCAGGTCGCCACTGTCCCAGTACGGGTTCCCAGGGTAGCCAGAGCGAGTAAAGCCAGAATCGCGCTTATAAGATCACCGTACGCTACTGGTTGAGCAAATGCGGCAGGTAACTCTGGAGACACAACACCCGGCGCCAGAAATGCCAGCCCGAGGAACCTGAACCCATGCAGCAGTAGGATGGGCTTCAGGTTCTCGGGGCTGGGGTCTTGTCTTAGCGCTGGCCAAATATAGAGCCACGCCACGGCTCCCCAAACAGCCAAGCCGAACGTTACACTGATTGCGAACAAAGCTGGAGATGGCATGATCGATCCTTTCTTTTTGAGTAACAGCCGCACGACGAAGGCGGGCGGCATTTACTCTAATGTGTAATGAGGCGGCCGCCCGCCTCTGTGCGGCTGGCGCGGCTTCTCTCGCTATTGACCGACACCGCCAATCAAGGCGGCCAGCGGCATGAGGGGACCTACGGGAATGTACTCGTGGTCCACCAGGTTCTCCTTCGACAACGGCATCGCGTCGATGATCGCGTGGGCTTCGTCAACGGTCTTCGCGTCAATGAGAATAATCACGCCTTTGCCATCGCCCTTCGAGTACCACTGGCGAATCTTACCGTCGAGATAGAGTTTCACCGTTGCCCGGATCTCATCCGGCATGACGCTCATGATCTGCTGAGGGATCACTCCCTGTTTGGCTGTCATTATGACCATCACTTCGCTGACTTTAGGTATCGCCACCCTGGGCACGCCTGGGGCGACTCCGGCCTGTGATTGCGCCACGGACACTACCGGAAGCGCGGCAGTGAGAAAAGGGACCACGAATTTCATCGGGTTTATCCTTTCGATTTAGTTTTGCTTTAGTTGCTGGCGGCGTCTTGCTCGCCTGTCTGATATTTGCCCGCGGCGCCCGGCGTGTGACACGATTACGAAGGATCGATTTCTGCACGAAACCGGTCACAAACCCGCCTCGCGCGGCAAAGAGTTTAGTAGTGAGCGAGGGAGATCAGCAACTTCGCGCCCTCATGATCCGTTATCAGAGCGGGTCACTCGAAGCATTTCAGGAGATCTACGCGCAACTTGCGCCGGGAGTGCGCCGCTATCTGGCGCATTTGGCAGGCGGCTCCGAGATCGCCGATGATCTGCTTCAGGAAACGTTCCTTCAAATGCATCGGTCGAGAGCAGCATACAACCCGAAATACGCGGTTAGACCTTGGGTGTTCGGTTTGGCGCGAAACGTTTTTCTGATGAATCGGCGCGCGGCCCGGCAATGGGCAAAGCTTCATGAATCGCGCGATGATTTGCCTGAATGCCCCGTGCTTCCGGAAGCTGACAGGCTCGGCTCCCAGGACGAGATCCGCAGAGGCATTTCGTCTTTATCCCCGGACCAGGCCGAAGCGCTGCTGCTGCACCATGAGTGGGGGTTCAGTTTCGAGGAGATTGCCGGGATGCTGGGCATTAGCGCCGCGGCGGCTCGCGCGCGCGCCAGCCGGGGAATGGCAGACCTGCGCGTAGCGCTGAACAGTCTTCAAAGGATTCGTGCGTGATGGATCGTTTTCCGAAGCCACCAGAAGCGTTGATGCGGGCGATCGCCCAGGATCTCAGACCCGTCAGGCCATCGCCGCAACCGCTCCACCTGGCTTTGCGAATGGTCCCTCTCGCTCTCCTGGTTTCCTCGCTGATTCTGCTTGCGATCGGACCCCGCCATGATTTGAGTGTATTAGGACCGCTCTTGACGTGGGGAGCCTCCGCCGCGCAGTTCATGTTAGCGATCGCGCTCGTCTGGATCGCCGCGCACGAAAGCACGCCTGCCGGCAGGCTGCCGAGGCAGATCGTTTACTTCGCGGCGGTCGCGGCATCTTTGCTTGTTGTATTTGTCACCCTGCTGACCTTCTCGACAAGTCCTGCGAACGAACCTCTCCTGCGTGTCCCGCCAAGGGTGAACGAAATGCTGCGTGACTCACCGTGGATCATGGGCTTCGGCTGCGGGATCGGCAGCACGATAGCGGGGGGAATCCTGGTCCTGTTCTTCAGTTGGGTGTTTCGAAGCTCGCTTGCGGCGCGGCCAACTATAGCGGGCGCCCTTTACGGCGGAGGCGCGGGCCTCGCGATCAATGCCGGTTGGCGCATTGCATGCCCGGTTTCGACCCTGTGGCATTCGTTGGGAGCGCACGGAGCAGCGATCATCGCCACAGTAATCTTAGGAGCACTCCTCGGGCGTTTTTTAGGAAATCGCAGATAGCGGGTCTCACAGCTTAAAAGCTGCGGCCGACAGCTTAATCCGCCAAATGTCCCATCTTTTCGCGCTTCACGCGCAGATACCCGTGGTTCGACGCCGTTGCCGGCGCCGCCGCCGAAACGCGTTCTGTAACCCGAATTCCCCCTTGCTCCAACGCGCCGATCTTGGCGGGATTGTTGGTCATCAGCCTGACTTCCATCACTCCGAGCTGTTTCAGAATGCCGGCCGCCATCTCGTAAGCGCGAAGATCAGCCTCGAACCCGAGCTGCTCATTCGCCTCCACCGTGTCCGCGCCCTGATCCTGCAGCTCGTACGCCCGGAGCTTGTTCAGCAGCCCGATGCCCCGGCCCTCCTGATGCTCGTAGATCAGCAAGCCGCGGCCCTCCTTGGCGATCGCTTCCAGAGCCAGCTCCAACTGCGCGCGGCAATCGCAGCGCAGGCTGTGGAACACGTCGCCCGTAAGGCATTGGGAATGAATGCGCACCAGCGGCGGAGTCGCGCCCTCTAACTCGCCCATTTTCAGCACCACTGCCTCCTCCGCCTTCGCGCCATCGCGCGCGCCTTCGAAGCCATAAATGCGGAAATGGCCAAAACGGCTTGGGAAATCGGCTTCCGCCACTTTGCGCAAGTGAATTTTCCGGGACATGGAAAAAGGGGTAAGTAACTTCATTATAATGACCCCAGTGGGCGTTTCCCATGCGATTGAGCGAATTCCGGTGGAACAACACCTGGTAATTCTGCTCGTTAAGCTCGCCGTAGCCGCGTCTTTGGCCAGCATCCTCACCCGCTCGGGCCGCTTCCAGCGCATGCTCATGCGCGAGGAGCGCACGCTTGGCCAGCGCGTGCAAATGGCGCTGGTCTGCGCCGTCATTTTCGGAGCCGGCGTCGCCATCCGCGTCGTCACCCAGATCACTCACGACGACTACCAGGCCGTCGACCTCGGCCTGGAAGCCAGCATCGCCCTGGGCCTGCTCGGCGGCTACGTCACCGGCCTCCTTTCCGGCGTCCTGATTTCCGTTCCCGCGATGCTGAATAAGGAATTGATGACCATGCCCCTGTTCGCCGCCGTCGGCGTCATGGGCGGCCTGCTCCGCGATCTGGCCCCGGACAAAGAGTACATCTGGCGGTTTTTCATCTTCCCCGACCAGGCTCTCGTGCGGCTGCTCCGCAAGCGCGAACTCCGATTGCCCCTCTTCAGCCTGGCCTGCTCTGCGGTGATCCTGCTCGCCGAATTCCTCCGCTCTTTCATCGCCGCGCATTTCGGGCGCAAGGGCGTGTTCGCCCTTCAGCAACAATGGACCGACGTAGGGCCGTGGATGACGATCGCCATCTACGCCACGACTCTCTTCGCCACTGCTCTCCCCATCAAAGTGTGGAACAGCAATCGCAACGAGAAGAAGCTTGAAGAACAGCAAAAGTGGCTTACTCAAGCTCGCTTGGCCGCTCTCAGCAGCCAGATCAATCCCCACTTCCTGTTCAACACTCTGAACTCTGTCGCCGCCCTGATCCGCATCGATCCCGAGCAGGCCCGCCAGGTGGTCCATCGCTTGTCGAAGATCCTGCGCGTCCTCCTCCGCCGCCAGGAGAACATGACCACGCTGCGCGAGGAACTCGCCTTCATCGACGACTATCTCTCCATTGAAATGATCCGCTTCGGCGACAAACTTCGCGTCCGCAAGGAAATCGATCCCGCCACGCTGGATATGGCCGTCCCCAGCATGCTCTTGCAGCCGCTGGTTGAAAACAGCATCCGCCACGGCCTTTCGTCCAAAGTCTCTGGAGGCGTCATCCGGCTCCGTAGCCGCATGGCCGGCGCGCGTTTGCAGATCGTCGTGGAAGACGACGGAATCGGCATTCCGGAAGCCAAGCTCGCGACGCTGTTCGAGCATGGCATCGGCGTCAACAACGTCAATCAGCGTTTGAAGGTGCTCTACGGGAGCGAGTATCGGATGTGGATCGATAGCCACGTGGGAGAAGGAACCGTCACGGGCATTGAGATTCCGCAGCAATCTGGTGTTACGGTAGTGGAAGTTGAATCCATGGCGGGCAGAGGTTGAGCCTGCGCGAACCAAGGAGCTTCTTTTGAGCCAAATGACTTCGTTGCTGCTTCCGCGCCTCGACGCCATGCCGCGCACGATCGCGGGACGCACACGCCGTGTTTACGACGCGCTGGCCTCCGTTTACCCGGCCAGCACGTTTCTCTTTCACTCCCGCGCCCACGCCTGCGCGCTACGCTCCTCCGGCATTCGCAACGGCATGCGCATCCTCGAAGTCGCCACCGGCAGCGGCGAAATGTTCCGCCGCCTCGTGCGAGCTAACCCCGACGGAAAAACCGTGGGCCTCGACCTCTCTCCGAAAATGGCCGCCCACACCCTGCGCCGCGCGCGCACCGAGTGCCCCCGCGCCGAAGCCCACTGCGGCGCCGTCGATGTCCGCGATCTCCCCTTCCGCGATGGCGCCTTCGACGCCGTCATGTGCTGCTATTTGCTCGAATTGCTTTCGCAAGACGACATCACCCGCACCCTCCGCGAAATCGTCCGCGTGCTCCGCTCGGGAGGGAGATTCTCGCTCGTCGTAATCGGCCAGAACGTGAGGTTGTTCAACCGCCTCTACGGCGTATGTGGCTCGCTCGCCCCGGCTTTCTGGGGCCGCCAGGTCGAGCACGACGTCCCGAGTATGATCCGCGAAGCCGGGCTCCGCATCGTCGCCGACCAGTTCGTCCGGCAAGGTTTTTATCCCTCGCGCGTGCTGGCCGCGCGAAAACGCTAGCTGTAACCTTTCTCGCTCCGCGCGATAGCCACGCTGGAGGTCTCTCGTGAGACTGGCATGGACGGGCTTTGCCCTTTTTCTCCCCCCGCTCAGGCCCGCAAATGATGCAAGCCATGCTCGCCGACCGGTTCCACCTGGCGACTCATCAGTAAACACGCGTCCTTCCGGTATACGCGCTGACCGTCGCGAGAAGTGGAATCAAACTCCCCGCGGGCGACGGCCGCGGAGGCATCTCCGCAGGCCCGCGCCTCATCCGCTGCGCCAGTCGAGGTCTTGGTGATCGACCGTGCGGAGCGGCCTACGCCCGATTAAAACCTGTAACCTTTCTCGCGCGCCAGTGTATCCGTCTCCAGGAGGCTCCACATGAGATCGGTATGGACGCAAGCGGCGATCGCCGCTGTTCTCGGATTGGTTGGCCAGACGCAAGTAAGCGCCCAAATGCAGGACAACCGGGAGAAGACGCTCACGTGCAGGGACAACAACTGGCCCGACCGCGCACACTTTTGTGAGGTGCGGGAACAGACCATCCCGGCGGTAGGCCGCCTCGCTGTCGGCCCCTCGCGGAACGGAGGCGTCACGATTAAAGGCTGGCTCTCGAACCAGGTGCTGGTGCGCTCCAGGGTCGAAGCCTGGGCGAATGCGGACTCGGACGCCAAGCTGCTCGCTTCCCGTGTGCAAGTGGGCGCTAACACGGGGCAAGTTTCGGCCACCGGGCCCGATTCCCAGGGCGACTCCGACTCCGGGTGGGCCGTGAGTTACGAGATCTTCGTTCCGCAGACGACCGATCTCGACGTGAAAGCCCATAACGGAGGCATCTCTATCTCCGACGTTCGCGGCCACATCGAGTTCAGCGCCCACAACGGCGGCGTACACCTCACGCGCATCGGCGGCGACGTCGCCGGATCGACGCTCAACGGAGGCGTGAATATTGAGCTGGCCGGAAATACTTGGGATGGCCGCCAGCTCGAAGTAAGCACCCATAACGGTGGCGTGCACCTGCAACTGCCCGAGCGCTACTCGGCCCACTTGCGGACCGAGACAGTCAACGGAAGGGTCAGCTCGGATCTTCCCGAGGCGGCGCCTCAAGGAAATCTCAGACCCCGCAACCTCGACGTGACCCTCGGCGGCGGAGGCCCGCTTATTCACGTCAGTACGACCAACGGTGGCGTCACTCTGAAACGCCTGTGAAGCCGGCTCCCACCCGCTCAAGCATTTCCTAAATTAAACAGTTCTTGACAGTGTCGCAATTCCGAGCTATTCTGTTTTCGGAATGGCGGACGAGCTAACGCTGCCGGACTTGGCTGCCGAGACCGGAGTGCCGGAGCGGACCATTCGCTTCTACATCGCGCGTGGGCTGCTCGATGGTCCGGTGAAAGCCGGACGCGCCGCCGCTTACACGCCCGAGCACCGCAAGCGCCTTGCGAAAATCAAGCGCTTACAGGGGGAAGGCCGGACACTGACGGAAATCGCGGCCATGCTCGCTCCTGGAGCTCAGCCCCGCGCGATCCAAGCCGCGCCCTGGTGGCAGTTCGCCATTTCTGAAAACGTTCTTATCTGGGTTCGCGCGGACACGAGTCCCTGGCGCCAAAAGCAAATCCGGGACGCCATCGGCGAACTCGCCGCTCGTCTCAACACGAAGCAGTCGGAGGAATAAATGAGCACACCATACTATTTCGCGCCCGTCGTGGCGGAGAGTGGCGAAGCAGTCAAGCTCGCCATGCAGCGGCTCTGGATCGCGGGTAAAATCCTGCCCGCCGGCGCGCGCCTTACTGTGCAGCACATCTTTCGATCCGAACAAGAAAAGCCCTCGAGGCCGTTTACACTTTTCCTCTGCCTCGCGACGCTGCTCTACGAGCATTTCGCATCGCAGGCGAAGGCTTCGAAGCCCACTCGGAGCTAAAGGAAACCGAAGCCGCCGTGAAGGCCTACGAGGAAGGAATCGCCCAAGGCTCGCCTTCGACGCTGGCCCGGCAATACGGCGACGGCGTGATCAATCTCACGTGGGCAACATCCGGCCGGGCGAGACTGTGACAGTGTACCTGGAGATCTTGGCCGGAATCGAGCTACGGGGCAACGGCTTCCGGTTCCGTTTTCCCTTCACTCTGGCTCCGGCCTATCATCCGCGCGCCAAAGCGGCGCTCGCCGCCTCCGGAGTAGGCGAACTCGAGCTGCCCCCGGACAAATTCGGCGACGTCATTCTGCCCCAGCTTTCATCAAGACGCTTCCGCCTTGCATCAGGTAGGGTTCGATCTCTCCGTGACGAGCGCGTTGGAAATAAGCGAACTCGGGTCGCCTTCGCACGCGATCCGCCTTACGAGTGAAGGCGGCTTAACCAGTCGCGCATTCCTCGCCGCCGAAAAGGACGTGCCTCACCGCGACCTCGTCCTTGACGTCCAGTTCAAGAAAGTTGCGCCGCAAATTCTCTGCGGCCAGAGCAAGAACAGTAAACGCCACTTCGCGGCCATCGTTCCCTCCACAAGCTTTGGCGCTCTAACCGAGGTGCCTCGACGCGTGGCCTTCCTCCTGGATCGCTCCGGCTCTATGTCCGGCGCTCCCATCGATCAAGCCAAGCGAGCCATCGAGGCGTGCTTGGCTGCCCTTTCGGAAAAGGATGCCTTCGCGCTGATCGCCTTCGACGACGCCACCGAGATATTCCAACCCCCTCTGGCGCCCGCTACGCGCGAGAATCGCGATAAAGCCCGCGAAATCCTGAAAATCGTAGATGCACGCGGCGGCACGGAACTGGCCCAAGGCTTTCAAAAAGCCGTGGAAGTGCTCAACCACGCCGACGTCTTCATCCTCACCGATGGCCAAGTCTCCGGCACGGAAGAAATTCTCGCCCAGGCCCGCGCGGCCGAAACGCGCTTGCACTGCCTTGGCATCGGCAGCGCCAGCCAGGACCGCTTCCTGGCGCTGCTGGCGCGTGAAACCGGCGGCGTCAGCCGTTTAGTTACGCCTCGTGAGCGCGTCGATCTGGCCGCTGTCGATCTCTTCGCCTCTATCGGCCGCCCGGTCGCCTCCGGCCTAAAGGCACCCGGAAACATTCAGCCAGCGCCGCCCGCGACAGTCTTCGCCGGTACGCCCGTGCTGCTATTCGGGGAAGAGGACCAGACGATCAAGTTGACCTGGGACGCTGGTGCGCTTGAATCTTCCTATTTCCGTCGATAGCGCGGAAGCCTCCGATACTGTCTGGCTGCTGCAAGGCTCGCGTCTCATCACAGATTGGGAAAGCCGCTATCCCGGCGAAACGGCGCTCGCGCCGCTCGAAAAACGCAATCAAAGTCGCATCGCGCAACGGCTCCGCGATCTCAGCCAGATGTATGGCTTGGCCAGCCGCGAGATGTCACTGGTCGCCGTAGTGAATCGCGCCGGCGGCCGCCCCGGCGAATTGCCTGAGACCCAAGTCGTGCCCGTCGGCATGCCTCAGGACACGGCCTTTGCAGCCTATTTCGGCTCAAGCGTGATCGACCTACGCTCCTCGGCGCCGGCCATGTTCGCTCGTCCCCTGGGAGAGGCAGCGCTGCGCCGGCCATCATACTCCCCGCGGATCCAATTCGCCATCTCCGAAAGTCCTCTGGAGGCTTTCGCCACGCCCTCAGCCGAGGAAGATCTTCTTGCGCTCGCCCTCTCGCTCGACCCCGACGGCGGCATGCAAGGCGACACGCCCGAAAACCGCGCCGCCACCAGCATCGCTGCTCTCTTCGCATTCCTCGAACACGGGCACACGAGTTCCATTGGCGCATTTCGCGAACACGTCGCCCGCTTGGTCGCGTTCCTCGAATCTCTCTCCGGCCTCCGATCCGATCGCCAAAATCTCATCGCCGCAGCCCTAGCCTGAGCCCACAAGGGCAAGGCTCCAAACGCGGACTGGATTGCGATGGCCGCCCGCCGCGCAAGCCGTGAGCGAGGATTGAAAGAGCGCTGCGTGAGCAAGCGTACCCTCAGTTATCGCTCACGCCGTCGTCTTCATAATCAGCCGGTAGTCCAACCGAAACGGCTCCGGCTCCGACCACTCGATCTCCGTATACTCCGAATGCGTCGGATTTAGCAGCACGTTGAACTCGATCGAATAATCACGCTCGGCACGCGAATCGCCGCGGCCTCTACTCCAGTCGCCCACCGCTGCCCAAACCGCGTCGAATCCTGGTCCGCCACGTCGCCCCGGAAATCCGCCGCCGCCGGCGTCTCCTTCAATTCCGCCCAACTGTAAACCAAATCTATCGGTATCTGATTCGGCGGCAAATGAACTAGCATCTCCAGGCATGCCAGCGAAAGCGTCGACCCCGCGTACAACATCGGC
>DASQJB010000020.1:0-5293 GCA_035631295.1 Bryobacteraceae bacterium
CCAACTCGACCATCTGAGTCTTGGGCGTCGCAAACTCATTCCGAAGGACTGGTTTGACCAGTGGCTGAAGGATAGCCGGACTAAACCCGGGGACCGCATGCCCGGCGATGTGGAGGGGGCGCATGCGAACCGCTAAATCGCCGGAGATGGCCACTACGGCGTTGGCGCCGGAAAATAACATGGGCAGACTCTTTTTAACGGTGGATGAGGCTGCGGAGCGGCTCGGTGTCAAGCGCAGTTGGATCTACGAACGGACCCGGCGCAAGACAATTCCGCACCGAAGACTGGGCAAGTTCGTTCGATTCACGGAGCAGGACATCCATGCAATCGCCGATGCCGTCGCAATCGGGGATCTCCATTGAGCCAAGCCGGCCATATCGTCAGACGCGGTGGCGCGCGAAAGACGTGGTCCATCCGGTACCGCGACCCTTCGGGTGTGCTGCAGTGGGAGGGCAAGTTCAAGACTCGCCACGACGCCCAAAAGCGCCTAAACGAGGTGCTTGGCGAGATTGACAAGGGCACCTACACTCGCCGGTCGTCGGTGACGTTCGAGAAGTTCGCCGAAGACTGGCTTGCCAGCCGCCGGCAAATTCGGGGCAGCACGGAGGCGGGATACGGCTCGATCATCAGCCGGCAACTCGTCCCGCGACTAGGCGCCATCGCCGTTGCGGATCTTCGCTTCGAACATGTCGACGCGGTTGTGAGTGGCATGATCGAAGACGAACTCTCCCCCAAGACGATTCACAACGCGGTGACGCTGCTCCGGACGATCCTGACCGGCAGGAAGGGCCCGAGCGCACTTCGCCGCGGCGTTGCCTTTCGCGATTCGACATTGGGCATCGAACTTCCACCGCTCCAATCCCGCCAGATCATCCCGCCTACTCCTGAACAGATGTGGAAGCTGATCAACACGGCGAAGGAGATCGGCGGCCTCGGCTATCCGCTCACGTACCTTGCCGCATTTACTGGCGTTCGGCGAAACGAAGCCTTGGCGCTTCGCTTCGACGATGTCGGGTGGTTCACGAACGAAGTGAATGTGCGACACGCGATTTCAAAGCGGCGCCGAAAGGACGGCGGCCAGAAGTGGGAGTGGCACGTCGGACCACCAAAATCCCGGAAGTCGGTCCGACGCATCGCTGCGACCGAGAGCGTCATGAAGATGCTGGCGGAACTGAAGGTCGGCAAGCCAGGATCGGCCTTCCTCTTTCCAGGACGTTGCTCGGGCTTCATCGATCCGGACATGTTTGATGCTGAGGTCTGGAAGCTAATCGCCGTGAAGGCGGGGATGCCCGGGACCCGTTTTCACGATCTGCGCCACTTCTTCGCGTCCCAGTTGATCGCCAATGGCGAGACCGCCGCCTACGTTCGTGACCAGATGGGGCACTCCAGCATCAAGGTCACGTTCGACACTTACGGCCATCTGTTTCCCGGTCGGGGGAAGGAAGCGAGCGACCGCTACGAGAAGGCGATGCGGGATGCGCGCGAAAAATGCACAGCGGATGTTCGCAAAACGTTCGCAATTGATGGTGAAGAGAAGGGAGGTAGCGATGCAACCAATTGAAAAGGCTTGGTTGCGGGGGGTGGATTTGAACCACCGACCTTTGGGTTATGAGCCCAACGAGCTACCAGACTGCTCCACCCCGCAGCTTTATAGTAGCGTAGCGGCGAAGAGGCGTCAAACCTTTGCGGCATTTTTTTTAAGCGAGCGCCCGCCACAGAATCTCGTTGACAGTTCGAGACCGTTATGCTAATTTTATAGCATGCTGCTAAAACACCAGCAACTCAGCCGGCGCGAGAGGCAGATTATGGATATTCTCTACCAGCGCGGCAAATCCTCCGCATCTGAAGTGAGGCAGGCCTTGCCGGACCCACCCAGCTATTCCGCCGTGCGCGCCATGCTGCGCATCCTGGAGGAAAAGGGCCACGTGCGGCATCAGGCAGAAGGGTTGAAGTACGTCTACCTTCCCACCGTGGCGCGGGACAAGGCCAAGCGCTCGGCTGTGAAGCATCTGCTGGACACGTTCTTCGACGATTCGCCGGAGCAAATTGTGGCGGCGCTGCTGGACGTTTCCTCCACCCGTCTCACGCGCGAGGAGCTGGATCGCATGGCGGCAATGATCGAACAAGCGAAGAAGGAGGGCAAGTAAATGTCCGGATGGAACGAAGCAGCTTGGTTTGTTTTTACGGCGGGCTTAGCGCTCAAGGGCACGGCGGTGCTCGGCGCCGCGTGGCTCGCGGCGTTACTTTTGCGCAAGCGCCCGGCGGCGGAGCGGCATTGGATGTGGACGTCGGCGGCTCTCACGCTCTTCGCGCTCCCGGCGTTCGCTTTCGCATTGCCGGCGCTGCATATTCCGACGGCGCCATGGTTGCCCGATCCGGCGGCAGTCTTATTTCATGTGAACGGCACGGCGGGGGCCGGCGGCGATCAGACAGTCGCCACGCGGGCAGCAGTGCCAATGCCGGCAAACGCTCGACTCATCTCGCCATTCGACTGGCGGCTTTCGCTGATGTTGCTTTGGGCGGCCGGCTCGGGCCTCGCTTTCGCGCGCATGCTGCTGGCTTACGCCGCCGTCGGGCGGGCTCGGGCGTCGGCACGGCCATTCACCGACCGCGCTCTCTGCCACGAGTTGTCGCGGAGGCTGGGCATTGGCCGAAGAGTGGAATTGCTACAGGCCGGCTGCGGGGCCATGCCCATGACTTTAGGAGTGGTGCGCCCGGCGGTCCTGTTGCCCTCCGAAGCGGCCGCTTGGAGCGAAGAGAGGCGGCGAATGGTATTGCTGCATGAGCTGGCGCACGTGCGCCGCGGCGATGTGGCTGCACACTGCATGGCGCGGACGGCGCTGGCGCTGTATTGGTGGAATCCCCTGGCGTGGAAAGCGTGGAGGGAGTTTTTGAAGGAGCGCGAGCTCGCTGCGGACGACGTGGTGCTGCGAGCGGGCGAGCGTGCCTCCGATTACGCGGGCCATTTGGTGGCGGTCGCGCGATCGATGCAACTGGCGCCCGCGATGGGATGGGCGGGCGTTCCGATGGCCCGGCGCTCGCAACTTGAACATCGCGTGGCGGCGATTCTCGATTCGCGGATCGAGCGCAGCGCGACGGGCCGGGCATGGGGTTTTGCGGCAGCGGTTGCGGCCATCGCGATCGCCGGGCCGCTGGCGGCTGTGCGGGCCCAAGACAGCACTCCGAGCGTGCCCGCCGATGTGAACACCGCTGTCCGGATCGCCCAGGCGCAGAAGAACTACGAATCCCTGGAAAATGCCGCCAAGGCGGCAGAGCAGCGGGGTCAATATGACACCGCCAAGCAGTTTCTGGATCCTGCTGTTGAACTGCGCGCCGAAAAGGCGGGCCGGCAGAGCATCGAATACGCCCTCGGACTTTTGAAGCTTGGCGACCTTGAAAGTAAACGCAACCTGAACCAATCCGCGGAGGATTTCTACAGTCGAGCTGCGCAGATTCTAGGCGACCGGCCAGAGGCCGCACGCGCCTTGGTGGTTTTAGGCATAACAGCTATTGAACGCAAAGACTACTCTCGGGCAGTGGAATATCTCGAGCGCGCGCAGCATAACGATCCGCGGCAGGCGGGAGTCGCGCTGATGTGGCTCGGCGTGACCCATTCCAGTGAAGGCGATGTCAACGAGGCCGACGCGCATTTCAAAGCTGCCCTCGCGCTCCAAGATCCAAACTCCACGGGCGCGGTGACTATTCTTCAGGTCTATTCCCGTTTCTTGCTGAAGCAAGGGCGGCAGGACGAAGCCAAAGAGCTTGCGACGCGCGCGATGGAGACGCAGAAGTCGATTGCGGCTAAGCCGGCCTTCGATGCCGGTGTTCACAAGATCGGCCCAGGCATCTCCGCGCCCGTGCCGCTGACCCGGATCGATCCGCAATACACGAACGAGGCTCGCGTGGCGCAGCTTCAGGGCACGGCCTTGGTTTCGGTTGAGATTGGAACTGACGGCTTGGCTCACAATATTCAAGTCGTGCGAGGCCTGGGACTCGGGCTGGATGAGAAAGCTGTCGAAGCGATTCAGCAGTGGATTTTCAAGCCCGGAATGAAAGACGGCCAGCCTGTGCCCGTGATGGCCTCGATTGAAGTGAATTTCAGGCTGCTGTAGCTCGTCCCGGCTTCTTCCTAATGTTCCGTGCGATTCTCGTATCGCTGGCATTTGCTCTCCTGGCAGCGGCGCAACCGCCCGCGCCGCTTGGCCAGTTGATCGATTCAGGCGGCTATCGCGTTCATCTTTATTGCTCGGGTGCGGGATCTCCCACGGTTGTCATCGCCGGAGCGGGGTTCTCTTTCGACTGGGCCCTGGTGCAACCCGAAGTCGCAAAGTTCACGCGAATCTGCGCCTACGATCCTTCCGGGACGGCCTGGAGCGATGGCAGTCTCGATTTGAATTGCTTGGGGAGAGTTGAGGAACTGCATTCCCTGCTGCGCGCCCCGAGCGTCGACCCTCTCTATGTAGTCGCCGGTCTTTCCGTGGGCGCTCTGGTAGCCAGACTGTACGCTCCTCGGTATCTGGATGAAGTCGGCGGGATGGCTATTGTCGATCACGCTTTCATCGACGTAGGCGGGGATTCAAGCCCTCCCGCCGTTCCCGGCCTCGACAGTCCGCCCGTCCTCATTCATAAAGAGCCGATCGATCTGACCGTCGCGGAGACCTCGGACTTCCATCGGCTCCCCACGAACATTCAAGAGCTTCGCCGCTGGGCCATGTCGCTAAAGCCGAAGCTTCCGACGTTCGAGACGGCGGAGGATTGCCTGGCGAAACTCTCGGGGGCCGACACGCTGGGGCGTAGGCCTCTGGCGATAGTGAGCACAGCCAACGATCACCCGAACTACAAAAGGCTCCAAAAGCAACTCCTGTCGCTCTCCACTCGCAGCCGTCAATTCCTCGCGGACGGAAGTTTTCACTCGTTGGAGATCGATCAGCCGGAGGTAGTTGTCGCAGCGATCCGATGGGTATTGGAGGCGCTTCAGCAACCATGAGGTCTCAAGCTTCGCTCGCGCTCGTGTTTCTCTGTTGGGCCGGGTGCGCGGTGCGGAAGCCGAGCGCCTACAGCCTACTGCCGGGCGATAACCGGCAGATCCTGATTCCTCCCGGCATCGCTTCGCCAAAGATCGCCCGGCGAACCTTCACGGCCGAGGTCGCGAAAGGGAGCGGCATCTGCCCCGTCGCGGGACCCGTTGCAATTCAACCGCACAAGATGCGCCTGCGGGTTAGCGTGGATGTGGATGCTCTCGCTAAACAATCGCCGGGCTGGCTCAGCCGCTGGTCCGCCGAACTGGAATCGC
>DASQJB010000021.1:0-27759 GCA_035631295.1 Bryobacteraceae bacterium
TCCGATGTTCGGAACTATCCGGACGCCATCGCACAAGCCGTGAACCAGTTGAAATTGGCCGGCGTCAACGGCCCTTACGCGGTTCTGCTTGGAGCCGCCGCGTATACGGCGCTCGCCGCGGCTAGCGATCATGGTTATCCGGTGCTGGAGCACGTGAAACGCCTGGTCGAGGATAAAGTCATTTGGGCGCCCGCGATAGAAGGGGCTTTTGTGCTCACGACGCGCGGGGGCGATTTCGAGCTGAATATCGGCCAGGACGTCTCCATCGGCTATTTGAGCCACGCCGAAACCTCCGTGCGACTCTACCTCCAGGAGAGCTTCACGTTTCTGCTGCTAACTGCTGAAGCAGCCGTCGCCCTAACTCCGGCCGCTGCTTGAAGACCGCCGCAGGCCATCGCGCGGCGCCGAATCCTCACAACCGCGCAGCGAATTGGCGAGCCACCTTTGGCTCGATGTATGATGATACAATTCCGCGTTAGGAGTGGGGTCGAATGAAAGGTTCCTCGGTTGCCTGCCTGATCGCCTTCGCCGCTTTCACCGCCCCCCTATGGATGGCGCCGTCGCCGGCGAGCCTGTTCGCGCAACAGACAGGAGCGCCGCCGCAAGGGAAGCAAGGAAAGGGAGGCGGCTTCGGACGAGGCAATACGCCCACCTTTCCGGGACCACCGGCGGGAATGCAAGCCTTGCCGCTCGATCTATTCACTTCCAAGAATTTCTATAAGGACAAGGATCTTTGGCTGGACAAGCGGTACTTTCGCTGCAACACGCCCCGCCAGATCACGGACATTTGGACTTCGGGCCGCATTGGCAAGAATCCGCCGACATCCGCTTCGTGGGGCGATTGCAACATCGATTACCCGCGCGAAAAGATCCTGAGTCCGTACCCTTACAAGAGCGCCAAGGAACATTACGAGGCGTGGATGGCGAAGGCCAAGGCCGCGGGTGGTCCCACGGTCTACACGAAGGCGGCCGTGCCCGATTGGGACGGATGGTATGGCCGCGACCCTTCATACTCGAATTCGCAATGGACGTGGGGAACCATTAACCAGGTTCATACCATCCTTTCCCTGCTCACTCCGGAATATCAGAAGCGCATGGTGCAAATGAACTATCACGAGGGCGTCGACAATGCTCCGCAGTGGAACGCTTCCTTCTGCTATCCGGAAGGATTCATGCGCTGGTGGTCCCAGGCCTCGCAGGGCGGGAATTTCCAACTGGTGATGAACGTGAACCAGGTCCAGTTCCTGTCCGGGATCGCCGCCAATTTTCTTCGGCAGGTTCTCATCGGCAAGGAGCATGTGCAACAGGTTCCGCAGTGGTATGGCGAAACGATCGGATTCTGGGCTGGAACCACTCTGGTGACATGGACTGCCCATGTTCAAGCCTGGACCATCTCGCATTCGATGTTCGAGTACAGCGATAAGCTGGAGACCATCGAAACATACGCGCCCGCGTACGACGCCGGCGGCAAGTTTATCGGCCTGGATCACGAGGCCGTCTTCTACGATCCGGACGCGTTCATTGCGCCGCTGCATCTCACCATGCGGTTTCTTCGACAAGCGGCCCTGGACAATCCTGCCCGGCGATATACCTATATTGAATGTTTGAGCAACCTGCGGAACGTCGAGGGCCGGCCGGTCCAGCTCTCGCCGGACAGCGATCGATTCGTCGATTACTATGGCCGGCCGTGGGCAAAGGATTGGGAGAAATACTTCGAGGTGGGTTGGGAGAAACCGCAGGACGATCTTCCCAAAGAAATACTGGACATCTTTAAATGAGCAAGGGAGCACAAATGATCAAGAGAACACTCACTACTGTGGCGGCTGTGGCGCTCCTCTTGGGGCTATTCGTTACGCCTGCCTTATCGCATCACTCGTTTGCGATGTACGATCAGAATAAAACCGTGACGCTGACCGGCGTGGCGAAACAATTCGTGGCTCAGGCCAATCACGCCGAAATCCATTTCGTGCTGATCGCGCCGGACCGCAAAGGACTGGCCAAGGCCCCCGACGGAAAATACGTCGAGTGGGGCGTTGAAATGGCGGGCGCGGCGGCGGTGGCGCAGCAGGGCATCACGGCGGCCACATTTCCGGTCGGCACGGTGTTCAGCGTCAAGCTGAATCCTCTTCGGGACGGCAGTAATTTTGGATCCCGCATCGGCGCGATCGCCAAGTGCCCCGTCGATCCCGCCACCAACAAACCTAAACTGCCCGAGGCCGACAAGCACTGCGATTCTGTTCCCGGCGTGACGCTACTTGGCGGAACCAGCTTCTGATTCCCGCCGCAGTCCCGAGGGTAGGCTCAATTGAAGCAATTCGCGCAGTGGTTATCCACCACATTCTTGAGTGTCTTTATTCAGAACCACAATAGTTGGGTGATTCCAGCTATTCAATCGATTCACATTGTCGGAATCGCCATCGTGTTGGGGTCCGTATTCATGATCGACCTGCGCATTCTCGGATGGGCCGGGATGGATCAGACGCTTCGCCAGACGACTCGCCGCTTCGGCCCTTGGCTGACAGGGGCTCTCTGGCTGATGCTGGCCACCGGAATTCTAATGGTGATCGGGGAGCCAGTGCGGGAACTGATCACATTTTCGTTTTGGTTGAAGATGTTTCTCGTGGCGGTAGGCACGCTCATCGCCGTAATCTTTTTAGGGGCCGTCCGTAGACATGAGCAATATTGGGAAGAAATCGTAGAGAAGCGTCAGGCAATTAAATGGCTGGCGGTGATTACCTTCCTCATTTGGGCATGCATTATTATTCTCGGACGCCTGATCGCGTATGACCACGTGTGGGGAGCGTGGTCGCCGGCGGAGAAGGCCTGACGTGGATTTCCCCGCGCTTCTTCAGTGGATCGAAGCGTCCCGCCTGGCTACGACAATTCGCGAGTCGCTCCTGCTGTTTCCGCTTCTCGAATCGATTCACGTGATTGGCTTGTCCCTGGTGTTCGGAACCATCGCCATTATCGATCTTCGGCTTTTGGGCGCGGCATCAAGCGAGCGGCCGTTTAAACGGATGGCGTCCGACGTCCTGAAATGGACCTGGGCCGCTTTTGCTCTGACGGCGTTGACCGGCTCGCTGATGTTCATCACCAATGCGAGCGTGTACTACCACAATTTCTATTTTCGGAGCAAAATGCTGCTCCTGATTCTGGCGGGCATCAACATGCTCTCGTTTGAGCTGACCCTGGGCCGCACGGCTCATCGCTGGGACAACACTCGCTCAGCTCCCCCGGCGGGCAGAGTTGTTGCCGTTCTTTCCCTCGCGATTTGGATTAGCGTGGTTTTTGCAGGCCGTCTAATCGGCTTCACCACGAGCCGAGCCAAACAAGCGGCCCCGGCGGCGACCGACACAAGTCTTGAGGAGTTGTTTCACAAGTGACCGGCTTGGCGCGTGACGTCTATTTGAAGATATCCAGAATCTCTTTGGGCAACTCGTCCTGAGGCTTGTCCCAGCCGGCCTCGAAGTACTTCTCCCAGTTCTTGGCCCACGGCCGCCCGTAATAATCCACGAAATGCGGATCGTCCGGGCTTAATTGCGTCGGTCTGCCATTCACATTCTGAATATTGCTCAAACACTCGATGAAGGTGTAGCGGCGATTGGAATCTTCCGTTGTTGCACGCCGCGCAAAGCGATAGCTCGCGCGGACCGGAGCCACGAAGGCGTCGGGGTCGTAGAATATCGCCTCTTGATCGAGACCCACGAACTTCCCGCTGGCGTCGTAGGCGGGCTTGAAGGTCTCCACGGTCTCCATCTTGTCGCTGGTTTCAAACATGGAGTGAGTCAGCGTCCAGCCTTGAATATTCGCGGTCCACGTAACCAGAGTGGTTCCGTCCCAGAACCCGATGGTTTCGCCGTACCACTGAGGCACTTTCTGCACGTGCTGTTCCTTGCCGACCATGACTTGGCGTAGGAAGTTATCCGCGATGCCCGATAAGAACTGCACGTTCCACGTGCTCATCGTGAGCTGGAAATTTCCGGCCTGGGATGGCTGCGACCACCAACGGATGAATCCTTCCGGATAACAGAAAGAGGCGTTCCACTGTGGGGCGTTCGTCACGGCCTCGTGATAGATCAACTGCACCATGCGTTTCTGATATTCCGGAGTGAGTACGGAAAGGACGGTGGGGGCCTGGCTCACGCCCCAGATCCACTCGGAGCCATGATCCGCCTGCGCATCGCGCTGATAGTATCCATCCCAATCCGGAACCGTCGCCTTCGTATAGACGGTGGGACCTCCCTTCGCCTTCGCAGCAGCCAATAAGGCTTCGTAGTGTTCCTTGGCTGTCTTGTATGGATAGGGGCTCAGGATGCTCTCGCGCGAAAGATCTGCGGCGCAATCGCCCCAGGAAGCCGACGCAGGCGGATTGTTCCCGATCCGGCGCTGGTTCCACATCTCCGAGAGCTGCCGGGGCGTGTTGCACCGGTAGTAGCGCTTATCCATCCAGAGCGCCTTGTCTTTGTAGAAGTTCTTCGATTGGAACAAATCCAACGGCAAGGGCTCGACTCCCGCAGGCGGACCAAGGATCACGGGCGGAGCGCCTCGGCCGCCTCCTTGCTTTCCTGGGACAGGGGCTTGCCCTTTTCCCTGCCCCTTATCCTGGGCAAAAAGCGGGTTCGATACGGGCGCGAACAGAGCCATGGCCAACGCGATTCCAGCGGCCATTGCAGGCAGAACATGAACGAATCTAGCTTTCATTTGGCCTCACTCCTAAAGATCATATATCGCGGCGATAGGGATTGCGACGCAGCTCTATTCAAAAACCCCGTCCTCTTTCGCGGCTTCCCTGGCTCTTTTGTCCCTCGGATACCAGTAGTGAAGATGGCAACTCTCGCAAGCCTTGTCGATGCCATCGAGCGCGAGGACAAGCGCGTCTTTGTCCTTTGCCTCAACCGCCTTCATCGCCACCGAGGCCGCGTCCCCTAGTCTGTGCGAGCGCCAATTGAAGTCCGCGCGGTTGGAATCGATCAATTGCTGCACTTCCTCCGGTTCATTTTCGACTTGAGGATTTTTCGATCGATCTCTCGGCCGCGCCGCCATGCGGCCTCCGGTCAGGAGATCCTGCGCCTCTACCAGAACCGTGAGGTGCTGCCGGACGTCCTCCCATTGAGCGTCGGTCCGCGGCGCTTTTTCTCTCACTCCGTGGTCGTCCGCGATCGTCTGGACCGATTGGAACAGGAAATCGCCGCTGGGATCGACCATGGAGTGCATGATGTCCTTGATCGTGGCAGGCCCGCGCGCCGCCCAGACCACGCCCGCCCACAGAAGTAGCGAGATGCCGGCCGCCGCTTTCGCCTTGCTTGGCGCGTTTGCCGCAAAGCGGCGGAATAGCAAGGTTTCTCCCGCGATCACCACCAACAGAGCGATTTTCCACGAGAAGCGCCGATCGTATGCGTACGCCCAGTTAGTAGCGCGAAACATCAGTACGCCACAGAGCGCCGCAACAGTGAAGGCGATCCACTTGGGGATACGCAGCCTGTTTACTATATCTTCCGCGGAATAGCTCCGCATCCCGACGCCAAGCAGACGTATATTCGTCGTGACCACCATGCCGAGAAAGCAGACTAGCGAGAAAATATGCAGCGACAACAACACCGGGTAAGCGTATGCCGGCGTCGAGCCTGCGAATCCGATGAAGATGCCGCCGAATGGAACAAGCGCCCACAGAGCCAGCGAGATGCACGCAACGATGGAAGCGCCGGCCCGGCGCGAGCCCGAGACCGCTGCCTTGCGCGCCATCGTGAAATAGAAGACGATCGCCGCCGCCAGCGCCGCGATTTTGAAGCGGAAGGCGCTGTTTTCCAAATACATCTTCGGATCGATGGAAAACAGCAAAAGCCCGGAACAGATTGCGACGAACAGTCCGCCCAGCGTCCATGGCGCCGCGTCCCTCCAAAGCCGCGCGGTGCTGTTCCGGGTCAGTCCAACCCCAAGCAGACGAAGGTTGACCAGTACGGCGGTTCCTACGCCGCATATGATCCCGGCGATATGAATGAATTCCAGAACCGGATACGCGGAGCTGGATGCGTTGAGCGGATTCAGAATAAGCAAGGAGGAACCGAAACCGGTCTCTCATTCTGCCATTTTTCAGCGAGCATCCTCAAGCGCATCCGCATCCGAGCTCAGATAAGTCATGATTCCGGATATCGGGAACTAGTCCAAGTTAGCGGGTAGTCGCCTAGGTGATCACTTAGCCCGCAGCGAGAGAACAGGATCGATCTTCGAGGCCCGTAGCGCCGGCGCGAGACACGCGAGCAAGGAAACCACCATCAACACAAGCGCTACCGCGGCCATTGTGTAGGGGTCGTGGGGCTTTATGCCGTACAGAATCGATTGAAGAAGAGGACCCATACGGAGCGCGGCTGCGAGACCGATTGCTAGCCCGATCAGCACGAGTGTGAAGCCGTTTCCAAGAACCAGCCGGAAGAGATTTGGTCTTGAAGCGCCCAGCGCCGCGCGGATTCCAAGCTCAAAAGTGCGCTGCGTTACGGAGTACGAAATAACAACGTACATTCCGACCGCCGCCAAAAGCAGTGCGATGGCAGAGAAAAGGGTCAAAAGAAGAGTTTGGAACCGCTCCGTCCCTAGTGAATCGGACTTGATGAGATCCATTGCGCGGATATTCGTTATCGCCTGAGCCCTATTCAGCCGCCGGACAGCCCGTCTCACGGGTTCGATCAGAAGGGCCGGATCGCCACTCGTGCGAGCCACGAGGTTCGCGAAGTAAACCGGGCTTTGCTCGTATGAAGCGTACACGACAGCGGTTGCCTCATCGCTCAATCCGCTAATCTTTTCGTTCCCCGCAACTCCGACGATCTCCCACTCCACATCCGCTCCGCGTTCTGTCTTGCCCGGAAGTATCTGAGGGTTGAAGATCCGCTGCCCGATCGGGTCCTTGTTTCCGAAATACCGCTTGGCGAGACGTTCGTTGACAACTACTACTCGCCTGCTTTGCGCGTTATCGTGATCCGTCAGGAAACGCCCGCGACGAAGCTTGAGGCCAAGAGTCGCGAAATACGAAGGAGTTACGACCTTGAAGTACCCACCTCCGCGATTGGCGCCGGTGCTCTCTGTGAGATTCGCAACTCGCAGGCTCAGGGTATAAAGGCAGCAATCGGTTAACGGAAGCGCATTAGTTATGGCAGCGCCGCGAACCCCCGCCACGTCCTCGACCGACGCCTTGAGTTGACGGACGTAGGCATTGAACTCTTCCGTGTTAGCGTAGACGCTCCCAGGAGGAAAGCCCGGTATAGGAAGTCCCATGGTGAGAACTTTGTCGGATTCGAAACCAGCGTCAACGTAGAGCAGGCCGAAAAAGCTACGAATCAAGAGTCCAGAGACACACAGCAACGCGAACGCGACGGCGACTTCAGATATGACCAGAGCTGCGCGAACCCGTTTGCTTTGACCGCGTTGCTTCATCGCTCCGTGAAGGGAAGCTCCAGCGGCATGGAGGGCGGGCGCAACTCCAAAGATTAGTCCAGTCGCGACCGAGACGGCCACGGCAAACAGGAGCACCCTTGCATCCATCTGGACATTGACCTCGCGCGCGAACGTGCCCGCTGGCAGAAAAGTCTTGAGCCACCCTACCGCGGCATAGGCCAGCCCTATTCCCGCGGCGCCGCCGAACAGGGAAAGGATTCCGCTTTCAACAAAAAACTGCCGGGCGAGCCGGTATCGGCTTGCGCCGATTGCCGCTCGGGTCGCGGTTTCGTGCGAACGGGAGAGGGCTCGCGCCAGCGCCAGATTGGCGAGGTTAGAACAACAGATGAGCAACAAGCTTCCAACCGCTGCCATGAGTGCTAACAGCGATGTCCTCAATTGCGGGCCCACGATGGAATCGGCGTAGCGGTCCACCGCCACGCCCCATCCACTATGTGAATCGGGATGGCTTTTGGCGATCGTGGCGGCGATCGAAGCCATCTGCGACCGTGCCTGTCCAAGCGAAACATCTGCCTTCAGCGTCGCGAACGAACCGCTGAGCCAGCGATAGTCGCGTGTCATGTTCGACGGCCGGAAAGCCAGCGGATACCAGATCTGCGCGGCTCCCCGATCGAAAGCGGTTTGCGGAGGCAGGATCCCAATGACTTTGTACGCCCGATTATCGAGAAGAATGGGCTGACCCACGATAGCCGGGTCGGCCCCGAATTGGCCGAGCCAAACCCGATGACTCAGCACCGCGACCTGATCATTGCCTGGCTGATCCTCCCCCTCTTCGAATGTTCGGCCGAGTAGGGCCTTGACGCCGAATACATCGAAGTAGTGAGCGGAAACCCGCCCGACGCGCAGCGAAATCGGCTCTCCGGCGATCGTGAGAATGGTTGTGCCATCCTGCTGGACCGCCATTTGATCGAAGACCGTGTTGCCATCCCGCCAGTCGAGATAGTCCAGCGTCGAAATCCAGGCTGTTTCTCCAGTGGGTCGTTTCTCGAGCAAACGCACGATGCGGTCGGCGTGCGGGTATGGGAGCGGCTTCAACAGAACTGCGTCGACAAAACTGAAGATGGCGGCAATCGAAGCGATTCCGACCGCGAGGGTGCCAACCGCCACCGCGGTAAAGCCGGGACTGCGCCGGAGCGAGCGGATGGCGTAGCGACTGTCCTGCCAGAGTGTATCAAGTCCGAGGTCGTTCATCCGAAAGATCTCCTCCCTTACCAGAGCAGCATTGCCGAACCTGCTTACAGCCGCCCGCCGTGCCTCGATCGCGGGCATGCCGCTCGCCATGTTCTGTTCCGTCTCTTCCTCGATGTGAAACTCGATTTCGCGTAAGGCCTCTGTATCCCGTCGCGTTCGCCTGTAGAAACGGAGCCATTTCATGTCGCCGGCCTTAGGACGTGGGCAACCCCGGTTACCAAGCGCGCCCATCTGCTGGTTTCGATTGTCAATTGCTTTCGCCCGAGCGGCGTCAGCCGGTAATACTTAGCCTTGCGATTGCTCTGTGAGGCTCCCCAGCGGGCCGCGATCCACCCGCGATCTTCGAGGCGATAGAGGGCCGGATAGAGCGATCCATATTCCACCTGGAGCAGATCGTTGGAACGTTGTTCAATTAGTTTGGCGATCGTGTGCCCATGTGCGGGGCCCAGTAGCAACGCCTGAAGGATGAGCATGTCCAGCGTGCCCTGAAGCAGATCGCCCCTGGATTTGGTAGCGCCAGCCATATGTCAAAACAAGTTTAGCTCCTTATGACAATCTAATGCAATGAAACTTCCCGTTTTCAAGCGTGCGTATGCCTCAGAGTCGGGAGGACCCTTAGAGTATCTAAGGGAGACAAGACTCTATCGACGGCCTTCAGTAACGATCAGTCAAGTTGACCTTCAGGCGTAGCCGCGTCATCTGGTTGACAGCGCATCCGCCAATTGTCGGGCGGTGGGATCGCTTCGTTTTCCGGAAACTTCGCGCACAACAGGCGCGGCGCGAGGTTCGTGCCTCAGCCCTAGGTACGCGGCGCGCCCTGTGCGCTTTGCGCGATATCATGGGCCAATGTCATTCCCTAGCGGACGTCATTTTCTTCAAATCCCCGGCCCAACCAACGTGCCGGAGCGGATTCTGCGCACGATAGCGCGCCCCACGATCGATCACCGTGGACCTGAGTTTGCCCGCATGACGCTGGAGCTTCTTGAAGGCCTCAAGGAGGTCTTCAAGACGAGCGGAACGATCGTCGTCTTTCCTTCTTCCGGAAGCGGCGCCTGGGAGGCCACGATGGTTAACACGCTTTCGCCCGGCGACAAAGTGCTGATGTTTGAGACGGGACAGTTTGCGACCCTCTGGAAGGATGTGGCGCAGACCTTGGGCGTGGCGGTGGAATTTGTTCCTGGCGATTGGCGGCACGGCGCTGATCCGGATACCGTCGAAAGCATCCTGCGCGAAGATGGCGCTCATGAGATCAAGGCCGTGGGCGTTGTCCACAACGAGACTTCGACGGGCGTCGCCAGCCGGATCGCGGAGATCCGCCAAGCCATGGACCGCGCCCGGCATCCGGCGCTGCTGATGGTCGATTCCATTTCGTCGCTCGGCTCGATGGAGTATCGCCACGACGAATGGGGAATCGATGTGACCGTGGGCGGCTCGCAAAAGGGGCTGATGCTGCCGCCAGGGCTAAGTTTCAATGCAATCAGCGAAAAGGCGCTTGCGGCTTCCAGGACGGCGCGGCTGACGCGCTCCTACTGGGACTGGCAGGCGATGCTGAACGCCAACCGGAATGGCTTCTTCCCGTATACGCCGGCGACGAATCTGCTTTACGGGCTGAAGGAATCGTTACAGATGCTGCAAGAAGAGGGCCTGGAGAACGTCTGGGCGCGCCACGCGCGTCACGGGGAAGCTGCGCGGCGGGCGGTGCGCGCCTGGGGGTTGGAGGTCTTGTGTCTCGAGCCCGCCGAATATAGCGCCTCATCCACCGCTGTTTTGACGCCCACAGGAACGAACGCGGACGAGTTCCGCAAGGTTGTCCTCGAAAACTTCAACATGTCGCTGGGGAATGGTTTGGGCAAAGTGCAGGGCAAGGTGTTTCGCATCGGGCATCTGGGCGACTTCAACGATCTGATGTTGGCGGGAACCTTGTGCGGAGTGGAGATGGGGCTGGCCGTCGCGGGAGTTCCGCATCGAACAGGAGGAGTCGCCGCCGCGCTGGACTATCTGACACAGGCAGCGCAGGAGGCCCGCTCATCTCTTATGACGGCGGCTCGGTGATCCCTCGCTCTTCTTACGCGGGCGAGGATGAATGCCGAACCTGTGATCACCCCGCGCGATGGCTTTCGCCACTCCTTCCATCGTTGGCTCGAAGGCTTCGTGCCGCGAGTCGATGTAGAGCCACTTCTTCAGGATGCTGTGAGGCGCCAATGCCGGGAACTCTTCCAGGATCGCGAGCCGTTGCACATGTTCCGTGCAGATCAGAACCCCATGCCATTTCCACCGGCCGGTCTTGGTCGGTTCGACCAAGACCATCATCATGCGGCCGAAAAGGTAGGCAGCCAGGCCACCGAACATTCTCTTGGTGAAGTAGCTTGGATGGTCTTCGAAGGCCTGGAAGATCCATTCGTTGTCGAACGCGATCTGGCGCTCGGTGCGCGTCACTTCCCTACCAGATGCGGGACGTCCTTATTGTTCTCCTGGCAGATGTATTCGATCAGCTCGCCTTTGAGCAGCGAAGGATGGGTCGTGAAGCTCCAGGGCTTGGAGAACGTCTTGGGATCTTCGATAATATGCTCGATCGACAGATGGCCGAGGTCAGGACGGCTGATGCGCTCGGTCACTTTCATTTCGTTCGAATGCGGGATGCCGGACTCGTCGATCCAGGTGATGTCGTTCTGTCCGACGGTTTCAACCACGAGAGTGTCGCCTTCCCAATGCCCGATGGAATTGCCGAGCCAGGTTTCGACGACCTGTGGATCATGCGGCCGCCCGTCCAGGAAGACTTTGCGCCAGATGTGCGCTCCACCTTCGTAGACGATCGTCAGCAGATCCTTGGTCTGGATGAAGCTCCAGGGATAGGGTGTTGTGCTCATGCGCGGAACGCCAGGGGGAAGGCAACGCGCCTCGGGATCGTCCTTGCTAAGAGATGCTCTGTGCTTTTCGTACACGGCTTTGGGACCAGGCAGCAACGGAACGTCAATGCCGGCGCCGATCATGTCGACGTTTTCGCGAATTGCGTTGGGCTGCCAGTTGCCGGAGAGGTCCGGATGACCGTCGGCAGTGCGTGGCGTGGGTCCGGCGGGCGGCCAGTTGGGGTCCCGCCTCGGGGCTGCGGTCTGGCGACTCCTGCTGAGTTGCAGGTCTTGAGGCTCCCGTGTTTGAGCCGGCTGTGAGGAAGCCGGCGGCGCCTGAGCCGCCGGTGCTTGCGCAAAGCCGAGCGTAAAGAAACAGAGCAGTAGTGCGGTCTTCATGCTTGGCTCAGAATAGCGCATCCGGCGAGTGTGGCGACACAGTGGAATTGATACGCGTTATCAGATATGCTGATGCCATGAATGCCGTCGGTGTTCAGCCACAGAAAACGAGCACGAACCGTTGGGTGCTTTGGGTTGGACGAATTGTTTCGGTTTGGCCGGTTTTCGTTGTGCTCTCGAGCGCAACCTGGAAGCTGACGCGAAACCCGTGGTACGTCAGGGAGTTTACAAGAATCGGGTGGCCGGAGAGCGCTCTGACGCTCCTCGCGTGCTTGCAGCTTGGCTGCATCGTCTTGTACGTCATTCCGCAGACGGCGGTGCTAGGATCGGTCCTTCTCACCGGCTACCTGGGAGGCGCTATCGCCACCTATGTCCGCATGGGAGAGCCTTATCCGGTCCTGGTTCCCCTATCAACAAGCGTGATCGCCTGGATTGGAATCTACCTCCGCGACGCCCGCCTCCGATCGCTGCTCCCGTTCCGCAGGTGAGCAATGGTGTATCCTTAAGCCCATGCGCCGACGCTACCACGCGCTCGTCACGGCCGCTTTCGTGCTTCTGGGAACGCCGTTAGCATCAACTCACTTGGCGGCCCAATGGCTGAAGTATCCCAGCGCGGGAGTTCCCCACAAGGCAAATGGCGATGTGGACATGTCGGCGCCGACGCCCCGGCTGGCGGGTGGCAAGCCCGACTTTTCCGGAATCTGGGTGACGGGAGATCCCAGCGGCCGCCGGTCGTCGGACCCGGGCGCTATCATTCTGGGTTCCAAAGAGGGGCCGGGCGACCCCAGCCGGATCACGGGCTCGCGCCAAATGCAGAGTATCGGCGTCGATCTTCCGGGAGGGTTGCCTTATCAACCGTGGCTTGTGCCCATCGTCAAGGAGCGCACCGCAAACCTGGCGAAGGACGACCCACACATCAAGTGCTTACCGGATAACTTTCTTCGCGCCTACGGGATGCCGCATTTGCTGAAGTTCGTGCACGCGCCCAATCTTTTGGTGATGCTCAACGAGATGAACGCCGGATACCGCCAGGTATTCACGGACGCGCGGCCGCTGCCTGAAGATCCCACGCCCTCGTGGCAAGGATACTCGTCGGGGAAATGGTCGGGCGATACTCTTGTGATCGACACGATCGGACTGCGCGACGACACTTGGATCGACTGGAACGGAAGCGTGCTGACGCAGGCAGCCAAAGTGCGGGAACAGATCCGGCGTCCGGACTTCGGACACATCGAAATCCAGGTCACCGTCGACGATCCCAAAGCTTATACAAAGCCGTGGACTGTCACGCTAAAACAGCGCATCGTTGTCGATACCGAATTGATCGATGAGATCTGTTTGGAAAATGAGCAATCCCTCAAACATCTGAAGTGATTGCCATCCACGCTAAGCGAACGTGATGACCGCGCCCAATACCGTGCGATCCCCCACCGCTTGTATTGCTTCGCGCGTCCGTTCAATGGGGTAGGTCGCCGAAATCATCGACTTCATGTCGATCGCGCCCTTCTCAATCAGTTTCACCCAACGCGGGATGTCACGCAGCATGTTCAATCCACCCTGCTGACCAGAGTAGAAGGTCCGGCCGCGGTTGGAGAATTGCGCCGCGTTGAAGCTCACGTTGCCGCGCCAGGCCACACCCAGCATCACGATATGGCCGCCCGCGCGGGTGAAGTCGAAGCACTGTTGCAAAGGAAGAATGGCTGTGGGATCAGGCCCCACCTCGACCTTGGGCGGAAACCAATCGCTGCCCACGGCGTTGATGGTGAAGTCGGCGCCGTCCGGCACCGCCAGGAAACGCTCGCCCGAAATCCGCCCACCCGCGAAGCGGCGGTCGGTGACGCCTTTGCATAGAGAATGAATCTTGGCGACGAGTCCGTTGCCTTCGGCATTCGGATCCAGGGCAATCGTCCCGCCGACCTTCATGGCGATCTCGCGCCGGGACCGGATCGGTTCGATCACAATTACTTGACCGGCGTTGGCGAGCCGTGCGCCTTGAATCGCTCCCATGCCCACCGGTCCCGCGCCTTGCACCACCACGTTCCAGCCCGGTTCGATTTGCACGAGGTCGCGGCCGGCCGCCAGTCCGGTGCCGACCGTGTCGCCGAGCAGGCTCAATTGATCCGCCGGAAGATCTGTGAACACCGGACAGCAGTATTCCTCCGGCACCACCATAAGTTCGCTTAACCCGCCCAGGCCGGCCTGCTCGAAGATCTGGGTCCCGTCGGACATCTCGGCCAGCGGATGAGCCGGCCCGGTGTCGAGGAACTGGCACCAGTCGGCCCGGCCGTGCAAACACTGATAGCACACGCCGCACTGAGGCGTTCCGGGAACCACCACCCGGTCGCCCTTTTGCACGCGCTTGACGAGTGGGCCAGCTTCTTCGACGATGCCCATTCCGGAATGGTTGAGGATAGACGCCTGGGCCACGTTCGAAGTGCTGAGCGCGCCTCCGACGATGGTGTAGCAGACCGCGGACGCCTGTGTGCGAACTAGAACCTCGCGCGGCTGGATTGCGTGCAGCCGAAGTTCCTCGACCGACGCGCCGGCGCCATGGCGGACAAATGCCTTGAAGCGCCGGCCGGCATTGGTTCCGGTGAGCTGCGCGGGCGCTTGCCCCGTTACCACTTGCGGGACGAACGCCATGCTGCCGGCTGTTGCCGCCGCGCCTTTGGTAAGCATCTTCCGTCTCGTAAAAGCTTGGCGTCGCGAAATCGGCACTTGCGGGACCTCCAAGATATTGTGAAAATTCAGGAGCCGGCTCGGACCATTGCTCGGCTCAAGGTCCCACGATACCGCGTTTTGGGGCTTTGACAAAGTCCAACCCTTCTGGCAGTTGTGCATGTTCGTACACCCTGTCGACGGAGCCGCCAAGGGGGCTACTTTTTATCCGGCAGCGCAAACACGTATAAAGCGTTACCCGTCTCGGGACTATGTACGTCCGTAGCTACTAACCTGGGAACGTTCCGTGGGCTGCCGCCGCCGTTAGCCGTGGTCACGGCGAGATATTGTTTGCCGCCGACGGCGAACGTGAGAGGAAAGCCCTGCACGGCGGCCGGAAGCCGCGTCTCCCACAGAATCCGGCCGGTATTTGCGTCGAAAGCGCGGAACATGCGATTTAGATCGCCGACAAACGCCACGCCGCCCGCGGTCGACAGCACTCCCGTGAGGAACGGCGCGTGCTGTTCGTATTTCCAGATCTCGCGAAGCGTTCGCACATCGTAGGCCGCGAGCTTGCCAACGTTGCCATTCGATCCCGGCATCTCAAAGTAACGCGGACGGGCGCCGCCTCCCGTTCCGCCGCCTTCCACTTTTTCCACCGGCTGCGCGCTGAACTCGAGGCAGCTCTGGCTCAGCGGCACAATCAGCCGGTTGCCCGGCTGATAGTACGACATCGCAGGCCAGTTCTTGCCGCCTTCGGTGGAGGGACATCCCGGCACCCATTCGCCGATGCGCTGTTCTACGATGTCGTTGCGGTAGTGAGGCTCGCCGGTGGTGGGATCGAAGGAATCGTAGACATTCTGGAACACCATTTCTTTGTGGCCCAGATACTTTCCCGTCTTGCGGTCCAGCTTCCATAGAATGCCGGTTTTGCCCGAGCTGAAGACATACTTCTGGCCTTCGTCGTCGACCAGCACACGCTCGAAGACTTCGTCTAAATCCAGCGTCTCGCCAGGCGCGTGATCGTAATACCAGACGAGTTTTCCGGTGTCCGCATCCAGCGCCAGCGTCGAGTTGGCGAACAATGTCGCGCCGTTACCCGATCCCCGGCTCACGCGCATCCACGGCTTGGATTGCGCCGTGCCCCAGTAGGTGATGTTCAGGTCCGGGTCGTAGCTGCCGGTGATCCAACTTTCCGCGCCCGCACGAAACAGATTCGCCAGCCCGCCCCAAGTATCGCCGCCCGGTTCGCCTTCGAGCGCAATGGTTCTAAAGCGCCACACTTCTGTACCGGTCTTGGCGTCGTAGGCGCTAATGAAGCATTTTTCCTCGCGGTACGTCGCGCAAGCTCCCAGACCCTGGATCAATTTGCCTTTCACGGCGATCGGTCCGCTAGTGGTGGAATGCTCGCCTTTGGAGCGGTCGCCGATGGTGGTGTCCCAAGCCACTTTGCCGTTGCGGGCGTCGAAGGCCATCAGGTGCGCTTCGTTGGTAGTCACGTAAATGTTGTCGCCGTAGATCGTTATACCGCGCATGGCCGGCCAGCCTGGGTTCGTCCCGTAGCGATGCTCCCAAATAAGCTCGCCGGTCTTGGCGTCCAAAGCTTGCAACACGCCGCCGTTGTTGTTCACATAAAGCACGCCGTTATGGACGATGGGCGCGGGCTGGTTGCCGAGAATCGCGCCATCCTGCATAGCCCAACTCCACATCAGCCGCAGGTCGCTGGCGTTCTGCGTGGTGATTTGATTCAGCGGGCTGAAGGAGTTGGCCTTATAATCCCGGCGGATCATGAGCCAGTCGGCCGGATCCGGATTGCGCAACATGGCGTCGGTTACGGGGATGTAGTTCTTCACTTCTCCGTCGATGGTGATTCCGCGCGGCGTCTGCTTTTCCTGTTTCCCTTGCTTACCTTGTTTAGAGTTGTTTTGGCTGGCTTGCGCGACGATCGGGCCGCCGCCTGTCTGCAAATATGAGGCCCGTTGACCTGATGCGACAGCTCCAATCGTGACGTTTGATGCGGCTGTAAGCGCTTGGCTCCCCGCCCGCCCGCTATTGGCATCCAGAAGGAATGCCGCCAGCTTAATATACGAATCGCCCTGAAGAACCGCTCCGCCTGGAGGCATGGTGGATTGCATGAAGTTGATCAGTTCGCCGGTGGTCCGGCCACCCCATTGGGCGAGGAAGCTGGCGCCGGCCAATTGCGGCCCTTCCCGCCCGCTCAGATCGCCCGCATGACATGAGGCGCAACTGGTCTGGTAAATTGCGCGTCCCGCCGCAGCCTGGTCCTGCGTATAGGGTCCGGCCGGACGTTGCTGCGCAAACAAAACCGCCACGGCGCAAGCTGCCGTTGCCGCGATCGCGAGAATCATCGGAATCTTCATGCTGCCCCCTCGTTGACCCTGGTAACGATATCACAAGCACCCGCTATCGGATAATGGCCACTTTCAGTCATCATAGAACTCATGCACATCAACATCAGACCTAAGATTCAATCGGCCGCCGCCAGCCTCCTCGCTGGAGCATGCGCGCTCTATGCCGCCGACCCGGCCACCATCACTATCCAAAGTAAGAATCTCTTTCCGGAAAGCATCACCTCCACTGCCGACGGAGCGATCATCGTCGGCAGCTACGGCACCAGCACCATCTGGCGTATCCCAGCGGGCGAAAACATCGGCTCCCAGTGGATCGACGCGAGCGCCAACAAGGGCGCCTTGCTCGGCGTGCTGGCCGATGAGAAGTCCGGCCGCCTTCTCGTCTGCCAGGCCGGCGTCAAAACCTTCGACCTCAATACTGGCGCCGCCAAGGAATCGCTTGCCATCCCCACAGCCAATCCGTTCTGCAATGACCTCGCGGTCCGCGACGACGGCGCCATCTTCGTCACCGACACTGTTGGAGCCAAGGTCTTCATGTTCGCGAAAGGCGCGACCACAGGCGTGGAAGTCGCTTCCGACCCGCTGCTCGCTGGAGCCGACGGCTTAGCCTTCTTGAGCGACCCCGACAAGCTTTACGTCAACTCCGTGACCACCGGTAAACTCCTCCGCCTTGATCTCGCGAAAGACGGCAAGGCCACGAAGATCACCGATCTCAAACTGTCGCGTCCGCTCGAGGGTCCCGATGGAATGCGCCCCATAGATGGCAAGCGCCTCATCATCGCCGAAGGCAGCGGCCGCACGGCCATGGGCATCCCAAATGGCGATAACGTCGAAATCACTACGCTCAAGGAAGGCGGCATGGAAGGCGGCACGCCGGCCGTTACTGTCACGAAAGGCATGGGCTGGACCGCAGAAGGCAAGCTCCGCCAGCGAGACGCAAAGAACCCCGACGCCGACAAGGGGCCCTTCCGTCTATTCCCAGTTCCGCTGCCGAAGTAGCCCTTCCGGGTAGCTCCGTCTCTGATAGTCTTGATACCCGAGGAGCAACCCATGACCCGGTTCGTACTGTTCATCGCGACAATCACTGCTTCCGCTCAGGTCCAGAATTTCAAGCCTGTCACGACGGAAATGTTGGTGAATCCCAGCCCGAACGACTGGCTGATGTATAGTCGAACGTACGACGCGCAGCGGTTCAGCCCGCTCAACCAGATCAATAAGCAGAACGTGGGCCAGCTTCGCCTGGCGTGGACACGAGGAATGGCGCCGGGTCAGACGGAGTCCATCCCCTTGGTCTACAACGGCGTGATGTACGTCGTAATTCCTGGCGCTGCGGTACAAGCGCTTGACGCCAGCACCGGCGATCTCCTCTGGGAATATAAGCGCAAAGTGGCCGCTAACGTCGCCGCCTCCGCCAGAACCAAGAACCTTGCCATCTATGACGACATCGTCGTATATACCGCTCCGGACAGCTACGTCGTAGGGCTGGATGCGCGCACGGGCGAGCTTCGGTGGGAATCTAAGGCCGAGGAGAGCGGCCACACCTCCGGTCCTCTCGTGGTGGAGGGCAAGGCGATTACAGGGCGGGCTTGCGCGGGCAAATGGGAGAACTGCTTCATCGCGGCGCACGACGTGAAAACGGGAAAGGAGCTGTGGAGATTCCACACCACTCCGCGGCCCGGCGAACCTGGCGATGAAACATGGGCGGGAGCCGACTTGCAGAAGAGGTTAGCTTCCGTTTGGGGGTTGCCTGGCAGCTACGACCCAGTGCGGAAGGTTCTCTATTGGGGCGTCTCCAACCCTATGCCCAACACCCGTGCGGATCGCCATAACGGTAATCCCGATGCGATCTCTCGATCCGCGCCTTCGGATCTGTACAGCAATTCGACGCTCGCATTAAATCCGGATACCGGGAAGCTTCTCTGGTATTACCAGCATCTGCCCGGCGACGATTGGGACGAAGATTACACGCATGAACGCACGCTTCTCCGCACCCGTGTCAATCCCGATCCGAAGTTTGTGAAATGGATCAATCCCGATGTTCCCAAGGGAGAAGAGCGCGACATGGCTGTGATGGTGGGTGAGGGCGGCGGAATTTTTGCGCTGGACCGGTCGAATGGCCAGTTCCTGTGGGCCACGCCGTTTCCCTACGACACCAAGGAATTCCTGATTTCCAATATCGACGTGAAAACCGGCAGAACTTATATCAACTGGGATGTGGTTCTCAAGCAGCCGGGCGAGAAGCACATCATCTGTTTCTGGAATACCCGAAGCTATTGGCCTACGGCGTATCACCCCGGCACGAACTCTTTGTATGTCGCGTTTAACGATAACTGCCTCGACATGACCAGGGCAAACCCGGCTACCAATCAAAACGAGCGAAGAGGCGGGGTCCAGCGTCCAGGCGGCAACCCGGACGAGTTCGGGGGCATCGCCAAAATAAATCTCTCCACAGGCGAGATTCTTCGATTTGATCTGCAGCGTTCTCCCGGGACCGGCGCTGTCCTGGCGACGGCGGGCGACCTCATCTTTCACGGCGATGTGAATCGGCGGCTTCGGGCTTTCGACGCAGGGAACGGAAAACTGGTTTGGGAGACGATTCTAGGCGGTCCGATTTCGGTCAGCACAATCACATATGCCGTCAACGGCAAGCAGTATGTTTCGGTGATTGCGGGCGACAACCTGGCTGCCGGCGGGCTCGCCCGGCAGGCGGGTATGAAGACGGTCACCGGGCACAACACCATTTACACGTTCGCGCTGCCTTAAGGATGTACTCGATATATGCGAATTCTGATAACTCTGATGACGCTTGCGGGCCTTTGCGCCGCTCAGAAGACTTCGACTCCGGAGTTGCTCCAGATGGCTCGAACGCGCGCCGCCGGATTGGAGCAGGCTCTGCGCGACACTTTGGGCGCCGACAACATTCAAAAGGGCGCCGCAGCAGCGGGCGAGATGGGCGACTTTGTGTGGGCCGTGGCCGCGGAGAAAGGTCCGTCGCTCCAAATCAACAACGAGGCCCCGATTCCAGCTTTCAAGGCCGGATCCCTATGGGTCGTACAAAGCCGTTTGGTTGCGGGGACGGCCTATAAGTACACCTGGATCGCCGATGGGAAGCCGATCGGGGGTTCCAACAATCTATCTGCGTTCGGACCCGACAGCTACGCCAAGCCCGGCGTTCCGCAGGGCAAGCTTACCGGACCGATCGAAGTGCCCAGTAAGATTTATCCCAACGTAAAAGCCAACCTGTGGTTTTATGTTCCTGCGCAATGGGATGGCGTGACGCCTCTCGCCGTGCAGGTTTGGGGCGACGGCCAGCAATTCACGGGTCCCCGGCCGGGCCCGTGGAGGATCCTCGAAACGCTTGACAATTTGACGGTTCAGAAAAGGATTCCGATGATAGTCAGCATTTTCGTCCAGGCAGGCACGGGCCCTGAGCGCAATCAGCGATCCATTGAATATGACACAGTCAGCGACGCCTACCTGCATCGCATGCTTGATGAGATTTTTCCAGTCGTCGCCAAGAGTGTGAAAATGCGCACTGACGGCTATAGCCGCGCTATTCAGGGCCTGAGCTCCGGCGGAATCATGGCGTTCAACGCGGCGTTCCACAAACCGGAGGAGTTTTCGCGGGTTTTGAGTTGGATCGGCAGCTACACGGCTTTGCGGAGATCGGACACGCACCCGGAAGGCGGCGCGGAATACCCGACCATGGTGCGCCGCGAGCCGAAGCGCAATATCCGTGTGTGGCTCCAGGATGGATCCGCGGATCTCGACAACACGGCAGGCAATTGGCCGGCGGCCAACATCGGTATGGCGAATGCATTGAAGTTCAAAGGCTACGACTATCACTTCTCTTTCGGGGTCGGCGAGCACAACAACGCGCAGGGAGCGGCGGAACTGCCCGAAGCTTTGACTTGGCTATGGCGCGATTACGATCCGGCGAAGACTTCGCAGGAGTTCGCGCAGGACCCAGCGGAAAAGGATCAGCCAGTCTGGCGGGTGTTCCAGTTGAATCGGAAGTAAAGGCGCGACCCGAATCCGAGCGCAAGGAATCCTCGACCGCCGACCCCGTGGCAATCTCTAACGAACTACTGGCGCCGGCGCCGCCAAGAATTCGATCCTGACGATGAAAAATGGGATCGTCACGCGAGGCGTGCTTTACGACGTCCCCAGCCGCGCCGTTCTTCGGAAAGATCCCTTCCGCCGATCAGTCCTCATCACGACAAAACACCGGCGCGACTTTGGAGATTTCCGATAAGAACCGCGCAGCTACACGATTCATCTCGTATCGCTCGACATCGCGAAGGCCCGCGGAACCAAGAGAATGGCGAAGATCGCGATCACGATACAGCCGGCCAATCGCTTCCGCCAGCGCCTCCTGATTGTCCGGCTCCACGAGGATTCCGTTCCGCACCACTTCCGGCACGGCTGCCACGCGTGCGGCCACAATGGGCTTCCCGGCGGCCATCGCCTCCAAGAACACGATGCCGAAGCCCTCTTGCGCACTGGGCAGGCAGAATACATCGCAACGGTTGTATTCCTCGGCCAGGCGAGCCATCGGGATGTCGCCGACCCAGTGGATTACCGGTCCGAGATCCGGTTCCCTGTAAATGCCTTGAAGGCGTTTGTATTCAGGCCCGTTCCCCACAATGCGGACCTCGAGCTCGGGAATTGTTTTCCGCAGCAGACCGGCCGCACGGAGCAAGATATCGAGGCGCTTGCGCGGGTAGAACCGGCATACCGACAACACTGTGAACTTGCTGCGTCCCGGTGGGGCCGGATTGGCCTCAAATAAATGACGCCAAGCATTCAGATCGATCAGTTCGGGCACTACAACGGCGTCTCTCACGCCGTAGAGTTCCTGGAGACGCTCAGCGCAGTAGCGGCTGACGGTGATTATAAGGTCTGCGCGGCGCGCGTGCTTCATTTCGAGGTTCGCCTGAAACGCGAGGTTGGCCCGAGCGGTGCCGTTTTCGAAACGCACCGCGTCGCCGAGAACACCCTTGATACAGGCGATATGCGGAGGCGAATTTCGCCGGCGAGAGATTGCGTAACCATCGGCGTCGATGCCAATCGTCGCGGCGCCGATGAAGCGGCGCCAGCGCAAGCTTTCGTTGAACAGGAGCCGAGTTGCCGTATACGAAGGAATGCTGATCTTCGGCGCGACCACATGGACGCGAGTTCCAAGTCTCCCCAGCGCTTCCACCAGCGTTCGCGTGCCAACATAACACCCGCTCCCTTTACGGACGTTCCAGGGAACGGCTGTTATAAATTGGAGAAGCTTCATAACTCGAGAGATCCGCTAGCGGCTCATCCAGCGGCCGCGTGTTGGTTCCCCGGGCTGTTCTGCACGACCGATTTTACCGGTCCCGGAGTCGCCATGAAGCGGGGGAGACGGCAAGAACCCCGCACCACTGCCGGATAGTTCCGCTAGAGGATGCTTCGCTTACGTGGATTCGTCGCGTTCCTGACGCCGTCCTCCTACGGTTCGCGATTCGGAAGAGGAAACAGCAAAATCTCTTCCTCGTTCCAGGCGTAAGATCATCGGGTGCTTCCGAGCAAGCGTTAGCGGACCCTCTGACCACGGGCTTATTTCACCCTCTGCTTAGTAGGAAGCCGGAGGAAGGAATTGGTTTCAAAGCATCTGTAGAAAGCGGATAGGCAGCGGCGTCTGCCAGCTTCGGCCCAGAACTCCGGATCTAGTGGCGGGTCGCGGTTACTTTCTTCGAAACACTGAATCGTCTTTGAGAAGCTTTTCGTAACGCTCCATGTCCGCGTTGTTCTCCGAGCACTCGTATTCGCGGAGCCGCGTGCCCGGACGGAGCATGATCGTACTGTGAGTGTTCCAAGGCTTAGTGAAGACGTTCGGATCCTCCATCGTGACGTCATAGCGGATGGTGTTGTAATCCGTGCGCGTATAGCGTTCCGTGACATGGAGCGCTTCGGTATGGAAAGACCCGACGGGCCCCAACCAGGTTTTGTCATTGAACGAAGTCACATCGACAACCAGGGTGTCTCCCTCCCAGTGCCCAACCGAGTCCCCCATGTACGAGGGCTCCAGGTCTTCGGGATGCTTTGCGTCGATCGGAATGGGACGGAAGACGCCAAAAACCTCGTACAACATGACGATTTTCTTGGGTGTCTGAACAATCTCCATCGGGAACAGTCCGATGGTGGTGATGCGCGGAACGCCGGGAGGCACGCAGCGCGCCTCGGGGTCGTCGATTCCGCGGCGGTTGTAAAACTCCAGCACCTTCTTCGCGGCCCAGGGCTGATAGGGCGGAGGCTCGCGAGCCGGCAAAGCCGCGCCGGCCGCGAGTTGGCCTCGGCCAATCCCGAATTCAGCTCCGGCCGCCGGGCTGTTGGCCTCCTCCCAGGTTCCGACGCGGTTGCTGCCTCCCTGCCAGACTCCGGTCAGATCTGGTTTCCCGTCAGCAGTGCGTGGAATGGGGCGAGGTTGGGCGAGCGCCGCTCCTGCAACGGCAACGGCGCCGATCAAGACGAGACATCGATGCGTCATGGTTGTGATACCGGAGGGACATTGCCACCGTCGCCGGTCCCGGCGGGTGGTCCGAAGAACAGCTTCTTGCCGTCTTTGAAGGTGACTTCTCTAGAGTGCGCCCACGCAGTTCCGTCTCGAGCAAGCCAGCCTGTAACGGTGATCGCGTCACCGGCCTTTAAGGTAACTTCCCTTTTCCAGCCAGTCCGGTAAAGAACGTTCGGAGGAAATCCTTCAAATTTCCAATTCACTACCTTGCCGTCTTTGTCCGTGACGTCCATATAGAAGTAGCTGTGCGGGTTCGTCCATTCGACTTTGGTGACCACGCCGGTCAACGTGATGGGCTTATTGGCATCATATTCGGCGCCGAACGAGTGGTGCGCCCACATGGGTGCATTTGTCAGCAACAAGGTGACAAGGAGCGCAGGTTTCATCATGCTCATCTCCGTCCCTAAAGCATAGAACGACTCGGGTCAGAGGGCAAATGGCTCCCATCGCCTGGCGTCTTGTTCCTGTTCGGTCCATTTCGCCGCGGCGATTCAGCTGCGGAGCCAACGACGTCGATTGGATATAATCGCGGCATCCATCGCGGCTCGACAACGGGCAGAAGGGGGAACGATGAAGCGGCTCACGATCGGTTCGGCGATTCTGACGGGGATGGGGTTAGCCCTCATCGCACTAGCGCTCTCCGAACGCGCGGCCGGCGCTCAATCGGCGGCCCAACATTCGCTTACCACGCCGGCCGAGTACGAGCGCTGGCAAAAGGAACTTTCCAACTGGGGACGATGGGGCAAGGACGACGAGTTGGGAACGCTCAACCTTGTCACGCCCGCCAAGCGCAAGCAGGCAGCGGCGCTGGTAAAGGAGGGATTCTCGGTATCGCTCGCACGTAATGCGAGCGCTACGAAGGAAATCGACAACCCCTGCCCCATCGAGTGGGCCATGACCACGGATACGCCAGGTATGGTGATGGATCGGATTGCATACCCTTGCATCCACGGTCCTGGCACGACGCATCTGGATTCGTTCGCCCACGTTTTTTTCAACGGGAGAATGTGGAACGGCGATTCCAAGACGCTGGTCACCAAGGAGGGCGGCGCCGCCAAGAATTCGATCCTCACGATGAAAAATGGGATCGTCACCCGAGGCGTTCTTTACGACATCCCGAGGCTCAAGGGCGTGGAGTATCTGGAGCCTGGGACGCGCATCTTCCCCGAGGACCTGGAAGCCTGGGAGAAGAAAACCGGAGTGAAAGTTGGCCCCGGCGATGCGTTCATTGTTCGCTGGGGGAAATGGGCGCGACGCGCGAAAGTCGGTCCGTGGGCTAACGATGACGCGGCGGGGCTAGATAACTCATGCATCCCCTGGCTGAAGAAGCGCGACGTCGCGCTGCTGGGATGGGAGACGGCCGGTTATTCTCCGCAGCCTGCCGGCGACCTGCCCAAGTCCGCGCTTCACAATTTTGTTCTCGAAATCTTGGGAGTCCACATCCTCGACCGTGGCGATTTCGAAGCGTTAAGCGAAGCCGCCGCCGCGCGGAACCGGTGGGAATTCATGCTAACGGTTGCGCCCTTACCGATACCCCACGGAACCGGGTCTCCAGTGAACCCCATCGCGATATTCTGAGTTCTCGGCTTATACACCCGATGAAATGAGCACGCTGATCGAAGTTCCAGTCCTGGTGGTGGGCGGAAGCCTGGTCGGTCTTTCCAGCGCATTGTTTCTGGGCCACCAAGGCGTCCGTTCGATGGTTGTCGAACACCATCGTGGAACGGCCATTCATCCGCGGGCGGCGCAGATTACTCAGCGCACGATGGAGACCTTTCGCACCGTAGGAATCGAGCGGATGGTTCAGGAGAGATCGCAGGAACAGTTCGTTCAGGATGGAGCCATCATAGGAGTGGAAACGCTGGCGGGGAAGGAAGTCGCGTCCTACATCGCCAATCTGAACGAAGGTATCGCCGATGTGAGCCCCACTCCGCGTGCCTTCATCACTCAGAGCCTGCTGGAGCCATTGCTCAAGGCGCGCGCCGAGGAACTGGGGGCGGAGTTGCGCTTCGGCACGGAGATGATATCTTTCGACGAAGATTCGGAAGGCATTACAGCCGAGATCCAGGCGCGAGACACGGGGGAAATCTCCACTGTCCGCGCACGATACATGATCGCAGCCGATGGTAGCCATAGCCGCGTCCGCCAGAGACTGGGGATCGGCCTGCGCGGGCGCGGCGTGTTCTCCAAGAGCGTGACCATCTATTTTCACGCTCAGGTTGCCTCTCTGCTCAGGGGGCGGAATCTGAGCGTAATCTACGTCCTGAATCCCAGGCTTCGAGGATTCTTTCGCTTCGAGAAGCCTTTTGATTCGGGATTTCTCGCGATTAACGCGCTCGGCGATGCGGCCGATCCGGAGACCGATATTTCCAGCGGCTTGACCGAAGCCGGGTGCAGGGAACTTATTTATTCGGCGCTCGGCGTGAACAATATTCCTGTGGAGATCGACAGTGTCATGCCATGGGATGCACAAGCGGACGTAGCCGAGCGCATGCGGCACGGGCGCGTGTTTCTAACGGGCGACTCGGCTCATATCATGCCTCCCAACGGTGGCTTCGGCGGGAATACGGGCATTCAAGACGCTCACAACCTGGCCTGGAAATTGGCGATGGTGCTGAACGGCGCGGCAGGCGACGCATTGCTTTCCACCTATGAGGCGGAGCGCCTTCCGGTCGCCATATTTACAACCGAGCAGGCCTATTCGCGCTACGTTACGCGCACCGCGCCCCAACTCGGCGTAGAGAAGATACAGCCGGTGGCCAACGATCTGGAAGTCGAGCTCGGATATGTCTACCGCTCGACTGCCGCGATTCCCGAGCACGTCGCTGGAGGGGACCATGAAAATCCCCGTGAGTCCAAAGGGCGGCCAGGCACGCGCGCGCCGCACCTGTTTCTCGAACGCGATGGCCACAGGATCTCGACGCTGGACTTGTTCGGATGCGGGTTCGTTCTATTGGCGGGGCCCGAGGGTCAAGCCTGGGTCGTGGCGGCGCGCGAAGCGGCAGCGCGATGCCGGATTCCTTTAGATAGTTGGCAGCCCGGCGCCGGTGGATTGAAAGATCCCGGCGGGAGCTGCGCGGATGCCTACGGAATTACTTCTTCAGGCGCGTCGCTGATTCGTCCGGACGGCTTCGTCGCCTGGCGTTCGACCAATTCAATGGCGCCTTCCCCACGGATTCTCGAGCGTGTGCTTGCATCTGTGTTGAGTCGCCGATCGCTTGACTAGCCCGCTAACCGAACTTCGCCAAAACCGCTTTCTCACGGTCGCGGCTCGGAATGGGCGCTGGGTTTACAGCCAGTTGCAGAGCCGCGACCGCGAGGGAGCGGTCAACCGACGAACTTGGCCTAACGAGGACCGTAATGGAATGCCGGCCGGCCCAACTCAAAAGCTCCAAGGTCCGGCGCCCGCCCCGTGAACCCGTCGGTTATGGTAGGCAGTATCACGCCGGCATCGATAGCGAGTGATCCGGGCCGCAAGCTGAAGTCGAATCCTTCAGGTTTATACACCCGTTGTGGGTCGCTCGGATCTGGCTTCGAGACCCGCATGAAGACATCGTAGTCCACCAAAACGGTGTGCTGTTCCTGACCAGTGGCCTCACGGTAATCTGCTAACGTTTTGTAGCGGCGCTGGATAGTGTCCTGGCCGAAAGCGGTTGCGACGCCGAACGTCGGCGAATTCCACTCGAACGAATCCGCCGTGTTGGGATTGGGCCGGAAGCCGTTGTAGTCGGAGCTCGAATAGTTGGTGTACGTCGTAACACCGAAAACCGGATCGAACGCCCCTTGGGCGAGAATCAGATTATTGCGGAAGTGCTGATTCGATGCTGGGCCTGCACGGCCTTCACCGACGATGGTGTTGTTGTACGTCAAAATACCCGAAGCCCCCTCGATGTACTTCAATGACCCCGTCGGGGCGTTGTAGATGAGGTTTTGGTAGAAGTAGACCGGCCCTCCAAACACCGGCTGCACACTAAGCGCGCCTGACGCCGAATCGAAACAGCGGTTGCGAAACACACGTATATTGCGCGCGCCCCCATCGGTCTCAAAGCAGTTATCGCCCATGTTCAAGAGGTCGTTTCCATAGAAATCGATCGCAAGGGGGACGCGATCCGGGATGTCGTTGGGCGCGCCGTCCGGCGTGCCGTAGGTCGCGACGTCCACACCATCGTGCCAGTTGGCGATGTAGTTGTACGCAACTACATGACCTTGCCCGTAGACCTTGATTGCGTACTCCGAGGTAAGCAGCTCGGGAAAACCGGGGAACTTGTCCCAAGGCGAGCCAATCCAGCCCATCATTTTGTTG
>DASQJB010000022.1:0-5055 GCA_035631295.1 Bryobacteraceae bacterium
CCGAGCGGCTCAAAAGCGCCTGGCGAAGGCTTGCGGGACCATCGAGCTTCGTGCCGTCCACCAGCGCGCCGGTGGCGTTAATGGGCGTACCGCCGTCTGTAGTCCGCCATTTGCCGATGAGGTCGAAATTCTCGAGCGAGAAACCGATCGGGTCCATGATCTTGTGGCAGGCCGCGCAAACGGGATTGGTGCGATGCTCTTCCATGCGCTGGCGAACGGATGTGACTTGCGCCTGGGTCGTGCTCTCCTTGAGCGGCGGCACGTTCGGCGGCGGCAGCGGAGCAGCCGAGCCAAGAATGTTTTCCAGCACCCATTTCCCGCGAGCTACTGGCGATGTGCGGTTCGCGACCGATGTCACCAAAAGAATGCTCGGCTGCCCCAGCAGCCCGTGGCGCTCCTCGGGAACGTTCACGCGGCGGAACTGGCTGCCGTGGACGCCAGGAATGCCGTAGTGGCGCGCCAGCCGCTCATCGACGAAAGTGAAGTCGGCGGTGAGCAGGTCAAGCACGTTGCGGTCTTCGCCGATGATGCTGCCCAGAAATAGTTCCGTCTCGCGCCGGAAAGACTGCCTCAAGTTTTCGTTGAACTCCCGCGACTCAGGCCGCTGATTCTTAAGTTCGCGGAGATAGAGCCATTGGCCGCCGAAATTGGTGGCGAGCGATTCCGAGCGCGGGTCCTTGAGCATGCGGCGCGTCTGAGCGTCCAACACAGACGGATCATGAAGCTTGTTTTGAATCGCCAGATCGAGCAGCTCATCGTCGGGGATGCTGCTCCAAAGGAAGAACGACAGGCGCGAGGCAAGCTCAAGATCGCTGATGTGATAGATGCTGCCCGGGGCAAGCCCCGCTGGATCCCGCTCGGCGCGGAAGACGAATCGCGGGCTTACCAGAATGCGCGCCAGAGCTTTCCGGATGCCCGTTTCGAAATCTCCCTGGTTCCGTCCAGCCTGATAGAAGCTCAGCAGCGTTTCGAGATCCGAATCCCGCACAGACTGGCGATAGGCGCGGCGGGCCAGAGTGGAGAGGATGTTCTTCGCGCACGCGGTTTCTTCTGAGCCGGCGGCTGGGCGGCAAATGAAAATGCGCCGGCGGCTGGGAGTGTCGCCGGGACCCGCCGGATTCATCGGGCCGACGATCGCGACGCTCTGCGCACCGGAATTGTTGGCATAAGTTTGCCAAAGGTCGTCGGCGCCGGGAGAACTCTTGCGAACAAACGCTACGCCAATCGATTGCGGCCCGGCTTTCACCGGAAGCTTGAAGTCGAGCGACGCGGAGGCTTTGGCGAGTTTCACCCGCTCGCCGTTCAATGTTACTTCCAAATCCTCGTCCTGAAAGCCCGCGGCGCCCAAGCCGATGGCGGCGGGACGGGCGCGAACTCTGAATGTGTACTCGGCGTCGAGTGGGAAGGTGTGGCGGACGAGAATCCCACCGCGAGTGCCGAGAGGAAGCCCTTCGATGTGATCGCTTTGGGAGAGGTCTGAGGGAGCTCGGTAAGTGACCGTTGAGGCGGTAGTCTTCGGATCGCCCACAGCGAGGCGGCTGATTTTCTCCGCGGCGCCGACGTAGCGCTCCAGCAGCGCAGGCGAAATGGCTAGCGCGTCGGCCACGTTATCGAAGCCTTCACTTGAGTCGTCGGCCGGCAGCAGCGTCGTAGCGTCGATTTCAAGCGCCAGCAGATCGCGGATGGCGTTGGCGTATTCGGTTCGATTCAGACGATGTAGGCCGGGTGCGCCTGGGTGAGGATGCTGAGTGGCCTCTTGGTCAAGCTGCGATTCCAACCCGGCCGCGAAAGCGTCAAGCGTGGCGCGATCGGGCCGCGGCGCGCCGCTGGGAGGCATCATCCCAGCGCGAATCTTGCGGACCACTTTTTCCCAAGTCTCGGCGTTGTCGGCGATGCGCGACGGGTCAAGTTGATCCAGCGCCAAGCCCGCGGTTTTCGCGCGCTGGTTGTGGCAGGTGATGCAGTATTGGTTGAGCAGCGCGCGATCTTGCGCTAGGCACATGCCCGCGACGCCAATCAAGGTCAGGGCAATCCGTGGCGCAGGCACTCGTGCCCGCCGCCTCGACACTCGTGTCGAGGCCTCTTTGGCCAATGCCACAGGCGTCGAGATGAGTCTCGACGGGGCAGGCACGAGTGCCTGCGCCACGCCGGTCATTTGCTTCCTCCGGTGAGTTTTTGGATCAGCGCCACCGTGCTGGGTTTGCGCTCCGGCGCGTTGGTGGCGAGGAACACGCCTTCGGCCCAGACGAGAGGTGTACGGCCCTCTTTATCCTTCAAGTCGAGGCGCGCGCCGTGCTGCACCAGGAATTCGAGGATGTCGTCAGAGCCGCGATTGGCCGCGCCGATCACCGCGCCGATGCCCATCGAGTTCACCGCGTTCACGTCCGCGCCTTTCTCCAGGCACAGCTTCACCGCCTCCATCAGTGACGCCTTCGACTCGGCGTAAGTTTGGCCGGCGACCCAATTCACTCCCGCCGCGGCCATCAACGGCGTCGTCCCAGCCAGGGTCGGCATATTCGGATCGGCGCCTTGATCCAGTAGAATCCGCATCACCGTAACGTCGCCGGACAGCGCCGCGCGAAGAAAAGGAGTCTGGCCGGTGAAATCGACCCAGGAGAGATCTCCAATGGGCATGATCCAGCGGCGGATGGGAGGGACTTCCGCCGTACGCGCATTGACGCTGGCCCCGCGATCGAGAAGCGCTTTAATCAAGCTCAGCGCAGCGGCTCGGTCCACGCCATTGTCTTCGGTCTTGTTGACATCCAAATTCCGAAGCTCCACCGCTTCCCACAGCGGCAGGCGGCCCCAAAAATCGCGGGCGTTCACGTCCGCGCCGCGCTCCAGCAGGTAGTTGGCAAGCTCGAGGTGATTATTCAGGATGGCGATCGACAAGGGAGTTACGCCGTTGGCCTCGGCCAAGTTCACATTGGCCTTCCCTTCCACCAACATCCGCGCAATATCTAAGCGGCCGTCGCGGGAGGCGTATAGGAGCGCGGTCATGCCGCCAGGAGTCGCGTCCTGAAATCCACGGTCGGGCCACCCACTGCGCACAATGCCTACACCGTGCGAGCCGCCACCGGCGTTGGGCGGCCGGCGCGCCGGAGCTTGGCCGACTCTTGTGCGCACGCCGGCTTCGGCTCCACGCTCGAGCAGCAGCCGAGCTGAGGCCGGGCGATTCTCGCGCACGGCCCACATCAGTGCGGTCTCCCCGGCTACCGTATCTGTCGCATTCACCGCAGCGCCGCGATCCAAAAGAAGCTGGAGAGCTTCGGGATTGTCTTCGGCGTGGATCAACGTCATCAGCGGAGTTTCGCCGTTGCTCGGATAAGCGAAGTTGGGATCTGCTCCGGTGTCGAGCAACTTGCGGATCATGGACACGCTCGCGTTGGAGCAGGCAAGATACAACGGCGTAATCCCATAGCGGTCGCCGGCCTTGACATCGGTTCCGGCGCGGATGAGTTTTTCCACGGCCGCGAGATCGTCTTTGCGAACGGCCGATTGGAGTGGCGTGGTTCCGTCGGGCGCGGGCGCGATATCGGCGGCGGATGCCAGGACCCCAAGCAACAGCAACCAATGCGGAATACTTCTACGCACTCTTCAGCTCCATCACAAGTCCGTTCGGATCCTTGAAGCGCAGCAGCTCTTCGTCATTGGAAGGCGCGACTTCGGCGCCTAGCTTTCTTAGCTTCTCCATGACGGCCTTCCGGTCGAAACCCGCCACGCGGATACAAACGTGGTCCACCGCAGGCGTCTTCCCAGGCGCGACTGCTTCCAGGCCGAGCCGTGTTTTGGCGGCGGCGAACCAGACGCGCTCCGGCTTCTTGGTGCGTGAAACTTCCATGCCAAAAACCTTGCGATAGTGCGCCGCCGATTTTTCGAGATCGGACACGGTAAGCACGATGTGATCGAAACCGATGGCCTGAACCGCCGGCTCCTCTTGGCTGATTCGGGATGCAGGAATGATAGTCTTTGCCAGCCCTCCCGGAACACCCAGCAGTTGCAGCCGCAAGCCGTCGGGATCGGCAGCCATGCCGCCCGGCCCCGCGGCCATCGTAATGCCGGCCTCGTCCAAAGCCCTCCGCATATCCTGGGGCTTGTAGTCTTCGACCAGCGCGCAGAAATGATCGATGCGCGGCGGGCCGGGATTGTTGGCGTTGCCGCCGCCGAAGGCGATGTAGGAAATCCCCATGCGCGTATAGAAACGTGGCGGCGGGTCGCGCTCCTGAAACAGTTGCGGATCGAAGATGCGGCCGTAGAATTTGGCCGCGGCTTCCTGGTCGGGCACGGTCATGCCGATGTGTTCCAGTCCGGTGGTGCGCAACGGCAATTGCGGCTGCTGCGCAAAGGCGCGCCAGGGATTCACGCTCGCGCCCACAGCCAGACCGAGCGACTTCAACGCGCGGCGGCGCGTGACGAAGTCCATGGGCAAAATTATACGATTTCTCGTTGCCGCGGCTCAACCTGTCGCCCGTTCGAGCTCGTGATCCGCCCGTAAGCTCGACCCCGCCCTCACGGGCGGGGCGAAGGGGATTGTCCAATCCGGTGACATAGGTAACATTTTGGCCCGGCGACATAGGTGACAGTTTCTTAGATTTGGAGAGGTCGTGGTCTGGCTGAAGAAAAACGGCAATTTGCAGAAGGATGCCGTGGAAAGAAGATCAGACCCATGGACCCGCGGGTTCGACTGATACAGGAGTAGGAGCAAGGCGAAAGCGTGGTGGCGCTGAGCGAGCACTACGGGGTGTCGCGGAAGACCCTTGAACAAATGGCTGGCGCGCTATCAGGAGCACGGCACCGCGGGGTGGGCGAAGAGGAGTGCAGTGAACCCCAAATGCCAGACACGAAGTTAAGGGGGTAGTTGCCGTTCGCTGCTTTCTTGTGGAGACCACGAACGAACTGGTGGATAATATGCCTACCTGAACCGGACGGGATAGGGCGCTGCTGGGAAGCAACTCGAGCGACCGGTTCAGCGGCCGGAATGGCTAGGGGACAGGTCAGGTCAAACCTGTCCCCTTTTCACAAATCAAAGCCCCCATTCTGGCAGAAAAAAAGCGG
>DASQJB010000023.1:0-11231 GCA_035631295.1 Bryobacteraceae bacterium
CCGTTTTCCAACTCGCGCACCAATTCCTCCAGCGCCGCCCGCGTGGGGTTGTCGTAGCGCGCATAGGAAGCGCCTTCTTCCTCCCGGCCCAAAACGCGGTCGAGCTGCTCCATTGAGTCGTACAAATACGAAGAGGACGCGTAGATGGGCGTGGCCGTGGGAGTGAACGCCGCGGACTTGCGACGTCGATCGCCCCAATGGACGGCTTTTGTTTCGAGTTTCATTGCCTCTTCCAGCGAACTGCTTCCTTGGTGTCTTCGAGCACAACGCCCTGGGCCGCGAGCTGCGAGCGGATTTCGTCGGCGCGGCGGAAATCCCGGGCGCGCTTGGCGGCGGCGCGCTCAGCGATCACGGCTTCGACTTCCGCGTCCGACAAGCTCCCGGCGCGCTTGGACGGATTCAGCACATCGAAGATGCAATCGAAACGCGCCAGAAAGGAAAGGGCGCCGGAAATGTTGCCTTGCAGGAATTCGCCCGAGTCCATAGCGGTGTTGGCCTCGCGGACGAATTCGAAAGCCGCGGCCAAAGCCTCCGCCGTGTTGAGATCGTCGTCAAGCGCTTCATCGAAAGATTTGGCGGCGGCGGAAGCGCGGTCGGCCAGAGCGGAGTTGACGCCTTCAGGGAACTTCTCCGTCTCCAGGCGCAGCTTGAAATTGCGCAGGCGGTCGATGGCCCTCGCGGCGCCTTCCAATTCACGAAAGGTAAAGTTGAGCTTGTTGCGGTAGGGAACCGAAGCCAGCAAGTAGCGCACGGCTTCCGGCGCGTAGCCTTTTGCGAGCAAATCGCGGAGCGTATAGAAATTGCCCAATGACTTGGACATTTTCTGGCCATCCACGCTCAAATGCTCCGAATGCAGCCAATAGCGGGCGAATTGCTTGCCGGTGAGCGCTTCCGATTGCGCGATCTCGTTTTCGTGATGCGGAAACGCGAGATCCACACCGCCGGTGTGAATGTCCAGCGTTTCGCCGAGATATTTCATGGCCATCACGGAACACTCGATGTGCCAGCCGGGGCGGCCGGGGCCGAGTCCCTCATCCCAGAATGGCTCGGCATCTTTCTTCGCCTTCCACAGAACGAAATCGCGCGCGTCGGCTTTATCGTATTCGTCGACATCGACGCGGGCGCCGGGGCGGATGCCGCTGAAGTCGTTGTGGGAAAGCTTGCCGTAAGCGGGAAAGCTCGCGATGCGATAGTAGACCGATCCCTCGCTCGTGTAAGTGTAATCGCGCTCCTGAAGCCTGCGGATCGCGGCCACCATGTCGGGAATGTGATCGGTGGCCTTTACCAGGCGCTCGGGCCGCTCCAGCCGCAGCGCGGCCGTGTCTTCCAGAAACGCTTGCGCGTAGACGGCGGTGAAATCCGAGATGGATTTGTGAGCCGCGGCGGCGTCGCGGATGATCTTATCCTCGATATCGGTGATGTTCATCACGTGATTGAGCGCATAGCCACGCGCGCGCAGGACGCGCCGCAAGACGTCTTGAAAGGTGAAGGCTCTGAGGTTGCCGATGTGAACGTAGTTGTAGACAGTCGGGCCGCACGTGTACATCCTCACTTCTTTGCCGTGAAGGGGCGCGAACGGCTCCACTTGTTGCGTAAGGGTATTGTAGAAGCGCAGAGCCATAGCGAGGTTCTTTTATCGTAGCAGCGGCGCATCTTCCTTCCCGGCACAACGGAGCCCGGCGCGGCGATCTGGGCGAGCCCACAGGTCCAGCGAAGGCCGCGCCGGCCCTGTGCCGCGAGTCACCTCGTTCAGGCCAGGGGGTTGGTCCATCGCAAGCCGGGAAAGCGTGCAAAGTCCCGGTCTGTGGTGTGCAGGACACCGCCGTGCTCAATGGTGAGCGCCGCGAGCGCTGCATCTGTCACCAACGGCCCGCTCGCTTGTCCGGCGATCAAGGTCTGGGAAAGCATCAACCAGTGTCCGTCTCCGGCGCCCAGCACTCGAACATTCGGTTGGTCCATCCACGTCTGGACGATTTGAACGGCCTCCCGCATCGTGAATCTTCTTCCTTGCAAACGAGCATTCGTCGCAATGCACAAGAAAGCGAGAATCGTCTGCCAAGGCAATCCGATCGGATGCTCGCTGGAAAACGTTCGCTCGACCCAGGTACGTGCCTGCGCGTGGAATGATGAATCCGAATCGTAGGCGTAAAGCAAGATATTCACGTCAATCACCGTCATTTGCGCGCCGGCCCCTCGAGCGCTTCGATGAGTTCTTCGGCATTGTCATAACTCAGTCCCGCGGGCAAGCCCAGATCCCGCGGAGTCACCCGAAAAGCCTTGGTTTGCGGCCGGGCGGAAGCCATCAGTCCAAGGCGCAAACAACGATTGATGGTGGCCTTAAAAGAATTGCCCGAACGCCGAACTTCTTTTTCGAGAAGCCGCGCGACGTCGTCGTCAAGGGTTAAGGTCGTTCGCACGTCTTGATGTTAACATTGGGAGCATCATGATGCCACCGCCAAAGCGCTGAGGAACTCGGGCGGGCGCACGGCGTCTTGCCGCGCGAGGCCGGCATCGGATTTAATAGATGGTTGACCACCGCTTCCACCGCCGGTTACCCGGCCTTCCGCGAATACAGGTTCCTGCACTGGATCTGCGCGGCCATGGCCGCGGTATTCGCGCTGGCCGCCTACCATCCCGATACGGTGTTCGACTTTTTTCTGGAAAACGGCTGCGTCTCTTTCTTCGTGCTGGGTCTGATTGTGACCTACCGTAAAATGCCTCTGTCCGGCTTGTCGTATCTCTTGATCCTCGTCTATCTGAGCATTCATGAGTGGGGCGCGCACTACAAGTATTCCGACGTGCCACTGGGCGAATGGATGAAGCTATGGCTGCACACTAAGCGGAACATGTACGACCGCGTGGCGCATTTCAGCTTCGGCCTGCTGCTGAGCTATCCATTCCAGGAGACATTCATGCGCGCCGCGGGGGTGAAAGGGCGCTGGCGTTACGTGCTGCCGGTGGAGGCCACCCTTTCCTTTAGCGCGATATACGAGATCCTGGAAGCGGGCGCGGCGATGGTCCTCACGCCGGAACGCGGCGAGGAATTTGTGGGAATGCAGGGCGACATGTGGGATTCCCAGGAAGACATGCTGATGGCAGGTTTGGGATCGGTGGTGGCAATGATTGCGATCGCGCTCATGCGCATGGCGATCGAGCCGCGCCGAGCGGCTCGCGCAGTTGAAAAGGAACTGGCGGCGTACCGCGCCGCCCGGCATGGTTGAGACAAACCATGGTTGAAACCGTTCAGTGGACTGAAGGGGGCGTCGTGATGATCGATCAAAGACGCCTGCCGCGCGAGCAAATCTTCCTTACTTGCCGCAGCTATATGGATGTCGCGGAGGCGATTCGCTCGATGGCGGTGCGCGGCGCACCGGCGATCGGAGTGGCGGCCGCGATGGGCGTGGCGCTGGGGGTGCAGGAAGGGGCGGATTTCGAAACCGTTTGCGAGACGCTCGCCCGCACTCGGCCGACCGCCGTGAACCTGTTTTGGGCGATCGAGCGAATGCGGCGGCTGCGCGCCAGCCTGAATGGCGCGCCGGAGGCCGAACTTCGGCGCCGCATGATCGAGGAGGCGCGGCGAATCCTGGCCGAAGACATCGCTATCTGCCAAGCCATCGGCCGTCAGGGAGCGCCGCTTGTGCCGGACGGCAAGTCGGTGCTGACGCACTGCAACGCGGGCGCGCTCGCCACCGGCGGTTATGGGACGGCGTTGGGCGTCATTCGCGCCGCCGTAGAATCCGGCAAGAAAATCGACGTCTTCGCCGATGAGACGCGTCCTTTTCTGCAAGGCTCCCGGCTCACGGTGTGGGAGTTGCAACAGGATGGGATTCCCACCACTTTGATCACCGATAACATGGCGGGACATTTCTTGCGCTCGGGCCGCATCGGTTGCGTGGTGGTCGGCGCCGACCGGATCGCGGGTAACGGCGACGTCGCCAACAAAATCGGGACCTATTCCGTGGCCGTGCTGGCGAAGGAGAACGGAGTGCCGTTTTACGTGGCCGCGCCCGTCTCCACCTTCGACTTGTCGCTGACCTCGGGCGAAGAAATTCCGATCGAGCAACGCTCGCCCGAGGAAGTGACGCACGTTTTCGGAGTGCCTGTCGCGCCCGAGAATGTTTCCGTGGCGAACCCCGCGTTCGATGTGACGCCGGCGCGATATGTGGCCGCGATCATATGCGAGCGGGGCGTCGCACGGCCGCCGTTTGAGGAATCCTTGAAACGGCTCGCCGGTAAATGAACCAACCTTCGCTCTTATCCTGGGTCGTCCTGCTGGCGGCGGCAATTGCCGGCGGCGCGGCCAACGCCCTGGCTGGCGGCGGGACGTTTCTGACCTTCCCCGCCCTTTTGTTCGCGGGAGTTGCGCCGGTGGTGTCTAACGCCACTTCGACGTTCGTGCTGACCCCGGCTGGTTACGCATCCACGTGGGTGTATCGCGACCGGCTGATTCATGGCTGGGGATTCCAAATCGCCTTGGTCGCGGTGGCGATGGTGGGCGCGCTTGTAGGGAGCCAGTTGCTGCTGCACGCCTCCGAACAGAGCTTTGAGCGCCTGGTCCCTCATTTGATGCTCGCGGCGACTTTGATTTTCACCTTTAGCGGATGGCTGAGGCGGGCTGCCATGACGCATGCCGCCAAAGCTATGCACCTGGCGCCGCTGCTGGCCGGGCAGTTCGTGGTCGCCGTTTACGGCGGCTATTTTGGCGCGGGCATGGGAGTGCTCACGCTGGTGTTATACACGGTGGCCGCCAACATGGACGTGCATGAAGCGAGCGGCTTGCGCATCCTATGCGGCGCGCTCACCAACACCGTGGCGATTGTCCTCTTCGCCGTTCGGGGCATTATCGTATGGCGGCTGGGGTTACCCATGATGGTCGCGTGCATCGCGGGCGGCTATTGGGGGGCCATGTTGGTGAAGCGCCTGGAGGCCGAAAAGGCGCGCAAAACCATCCTTATTTACGCGTGGGCAATTACAGTGTGGCTGTTTATCCGGTCGGTGCACCGATTTTAGCCTCGCCGTCCGAAGCGTATATACTCCAAAAATGCAAGCATTGGAAATCGCTCAACGCTATTTCGACGCCTGGAACCGGCGCGATGCCGCGGTGATCGTCGCGGCCTTCTCCGAAGGCGGGACCTATGCCGATCCAGTATGCGGCGCCCTCTCCGGTCCGGCCATCGGCGCGTACGCCGAAGCGCTCTGGGCCGCATTTCCCGACCTCTCCTTCGAAATCGCTAGCGCCGGCCTGGCTGGTGAAAACCTGGTGGCGGCGGAGTGGACCATGCGCGGGACGAATCTAGGCTCGATGAATGGACTGCCTCCAACGGGCCGCTCCGTCACCACCCGCGGCGCCGATTTCATCACCGTGCGCGACGGCAAAATCTTGTCCGTCCAGGGTTATTTCGATAGCCGCTCGGTTCCCGAGCAACTGGACCTCGCGGTGGTGGTTCAGCCTAAGCAGATCGGGCCGTTTACCTTCGGCGTCTCCACGCACGCCGGAAACGGAAGCGCCGCGAAACCGGGGGCGTTCAGCATCACGATGCTCGAAGTCCGCTCGAAGGCCGAGGAGCAGCAGGTTGCCGATTGGGGGCGGACCATCGCCACCGAGATGCTGGGAGTGCCGGGGTTCATCGGATGGATGGGCGCGACCATTGGCCCGCGCATGATTACAGTTACGGCTTGGGAAGATGCCGAGGCGCCCAAGCAGATGCTCCGGACTGGCTCACACGCCGGTGTTATGCAGCACTTCTTCGGCCCGTCTGTCGCGCGTGGAGGCTTCACCAGCGTCTGGGAGCCGGTACGAATCAATTCGATGTGGAATCGCTGCTCCGGATGCGGGCAGATGGTGGATCACGAAGCCTCAGACGGCCGCTGCCGCTGCGGCTCTGCGCTCCCGGCGCCTCCGCGATATTGGTAAGTTGCGCGCCTCCCGTTAACGGCGCTCTAGCAGCAGCCCTTCGGGCCCGCCGCGGATGTGCAGTTCTAATGCCGGCGCGTGGGCGCAGTCGGGCAACTCGCGGCCGGCGTAGTAGTTGAGGCCGTATTGGGCAGATCGCGAAACGCTCGTTGAGTCGATGCAGATATTGGCCGCCTCTGCCTGATGGGCGGTCCAAAACGCGCGGACCGAATCGCGGCCGTCCAGAAGGGGCAGGGCCGTCAGCTTAAGATATCCGCCGCCGAGGACCACTAGGATCGCACTGGCAAGGATCGCCTGCCGCTTGAACCCAAGGCGAGCGAGCAGCCAAACAACGGCTGCGAATGCGCCCGCGATCAGACCGCTAAGCTGCCATGTCCAGTGCGCCTTGGTCGCGCCGGAAAGCAGCGCTTCCGGTAGGCCGCGGGCGATGGAAGGCAGCAAGGTCATGATCAAGATGCTTGCCGCGAGAGGCCATTCGACAGCGCGTGTCTTTTCCAGCGCCGCGCCCAATACAATCGCCAGAGCCGGCAGCAAGGGCAAAACATAAAAAGGGAGCTTGTTCGGGACGATTGAGAAAAACGCGAAGGCCGCTAGTATCCAAAGCGACAGAAAACGCAGGCGGAGGTCTTTGTAGAGTTTTCTGCGCACCAGAAGCGCTGCAAACGGCGTCCATGGAAACAAGCCCACCAGCAAAATCGGGACGTAATACCAGAATGGCTGGCCGTGCTGGAGCGCCTCGGCGGAGAGGAGCCGACTTACATGCTGCCTCCAGAAGAAATCGTTCCAGAACACCGAACCGTTCCGATAGAGACAGAGCAAGTACCAAGGGGCGGCGACGATCACGGCGCCTGCGATGATGGGCAGTCGCTTCCCCCGGGCAACAAACCAGACAGGGGCGAACAGCGCCAGCGGAACGAAGCCTTTGGCTAGGATCGCCAGCCCCAGCAAGGCTCCCGCGAGCCAACCCGTCCGCGCCCGCGAATCGAACAATGCGATCAGTATCGCGCTAGCCAGCGCCGCCGACATTGGCAGATCGGGAACTGCGGCGAAGCTTGCAACCAACCATCCGGCGGAGCCGGCCAGAATCGCCGTCGCGGACAATGCCACCGATGGTGAGAATTCGCGGTGCAGCCTCCGATAGAAGAACGCCAGAAACGCCAGGCTGATCAACGCGACCGGCAGCCGTGCTGCCCATTCGTCGCGCAAGCCGAGCCGGTTTGCCGCCGCGGTCGTCCAATAAAGCAATGGAGGCTTCTCGAACCACGGCGAGCCGTTGAGGCGCGGCGTGACCCAGTCGCCGGAGCGCGCCATTTCCCGCCCGATGGAAGCGTAGCGGGGCTCATCGGGGCCAAGAAAACCGGCGCTCCCGAGGCCGAAAAGATAGAGCAGCGTGAAGGCGGCGGCCAAAAGGATGTGAGCACTGGAGGGCCAAACGCGGCGTTCACGCGATGGAGAGACGGCGGCGGGGGGCGACGCGGGCACGTTGAGCCTATCCGTCGCGGGCTGTGCGGCTTGCTCCCTAAGTGACAAATTTCAGTGTAGGATACGGTTGTTCCTGTTAGAATTGGGCTTAGACTCATGCCTGCCAGTCTCATGGAAGCGCCTGCGTCGCCGGCTGCCTCCGAACCACCCAGAAAGCGGTGGACGTGGGAGGAAATCCTGGCGCTGGACGCCGCCGGCGTCGATCTGAATCATTTTGAGTTGATCGAGGGAGACCTGGTCGACAAGATGAGCAAGAGCCCTCCGGACGTTACCCAAGCCCTTGCTCTACGAGATTGGCTCATTGGGGTATTTGGCCTCGAGAAAGTACGGCAGGAATCCCCGATGAAACTCGCTCTGAAAGAGCGCTCCACCGTGCCGGAACCGGATCTGGTGGTGCTGCGAGTTTCCTACAAGCAATTCGCCCGAAAGCACCCTACGGCTGACGACGTCTTGTTGATCGCGGAGGTGTCCAATGAGACCCTCAATTTCGATCTCAACAAGAAGGCCGCTCTCTATGCCCAAGCCGGCATTCCAGATTATTGGGTCCTCGACGTAAAGGGCCGTAGGCTTTTCGTCCTCCGCGAACCAGCAGAAGGAAAGTATCGCTCCATCCTGGTGTATAGCGAAAACGAAAGTGTGGCCCCGTTGGCCGCGCCCGAATCTCCATTCCCCGTTTCTGTCGCCTTCGTTGAGGATTAAAGCGGCTATGAAAGGCAGACTTTCCATGAAACTCTTCGCGTGCTCTTTGCTCATGGTTGGCGCCTTGGCGCCATCCGCTTTCTCGCAAGCCAAGCCCGCCACTCCGAAGGCCACCTCGCCTGTGCTCGACAAGGTCAAACTCGAGGCTTACCTACGCTACCTCGAGCTATGGGTGCCGGATGTCGCAGTCAAAATCGACGATCCGAAGCCAATCAGCGGCATGCCTGGATTCACCGAAGTTAAGGTTCACCTGTCTTACAAGACGGCAGCCATGGACCAGACCTATTATGTTTCCGGAGACGGCCAAAAGGTCTTCAAGGGAGATGTCTTCGACTTATCCAAGAGTCCCTTTCAGACGGCGCTTGATTCGCTGAAGACTGATCAGCAGCCGGGCTACAACGGCTCCGCCGAGGCGAAGGTGAAGATTCTGGTGTTCGGAGATTTTCAATGCCCCTACTGCAAGGCCGAAGCCACGACGTTGCGCCAGCAGATTCCGGCGAGCTTCCCGGGCAAGGTTGAAGTTTACTTCATGGATTTTCCGTTGGATTCCATTCACCCCTGGGCGCATCCGGCATCCATTGCCGGCCGGTGCGTCCTGAGGCAGAGTTCCGACAGCTTCTGGAAATACCACGACTGGATCTATGAAGTTCAGCAAGATGTTACGGCCGATAACTTTAATTCGAAGCTGATGGAATGGGCGGCGAAGAACAGCGTGGATGCCGTGCAACTCGGCCGTTGCGTGGATAGCAAGGCCACGGAAGCCGAAGTCAATCGCACCGTGGCGATGGGCCGCGAGCTGGGCGTGGACGCTACGCCGACCCTGTATTTGAATGGCCGCAAGCTGGTGGATCAGATGGCGCAGTGGCCTACTCTGCAACAGTTGATCACGCTGGAAATGGATCATCAGGCTAAAGTAGCGGAGGAGGCGGAGAAATGCTGCACAGTGGAAATTCCTCAAATCGGAAAAAAGAAGTGATCCTGGCTGGGCTTGCGGCGCTCGCGGCGATCGCGCTCGCAGCTCCGCCTCTCATTGAGTCGCAAAACTATCTTGCTGACGTGAGCTACCTGGCGTCGCCGGCGCTCAAAGGGCGTTACACGGGCTCGCCGGAGTTGGAGACTGCGGCCGCCTATATCACGAATCAATTTAAGGCGTTCGGGCTGAAACCCGCCGACGGCAAGAATTATGAGCAGCCGTTCACGGTAACTATCAACGCGCACCTGGGAACGGATAACCATCTCCGGGTCGACGATGGCGGCAAAAAGTCCGAGCTGGTTTCCGGCCGCGATTACGTTCCGTTCAGCTTTTCGTCATCGGGAAAGTTGTCCGCGGGCGTCGTATTTGCGGGCTACGGCATTACCGCGAACGATCTGCATTACGATGACTACGCCGGTCTGGACGTAAAAGACAAAATCGTCATGATCCTGCGCGATGAGCCGCAGGAATTCGACGAAAAGAGCGTTTTCGACGGCAAAAGGCTCACCCAACATTCAGTCTTGTCGATGAAGGCTTCCAACGCCAAGCTGCATGGCGCGCGCGGCGTGATTCTGGTGAACGACATGGCGGCGCATTCCACCGAATCGGACAAGCTCCTTGAATTCGGCCGAGCCACCGGACCCACAGATTCGGGCGTGGTTTTCGTGCAAGTGAAGGAACAAGTCGCCGCGGCGTGGCTGAAGGCGGAAGGCCGGGATCTGCGCGAAATCGAAGCCGGTATTGACAAGGATCTCAGGCCCCAATCCTTCGCGCTGTCGAAACTCAAAGTCGAGTTGGACGCCGATATCCGACACGACACAAAAACGGTTCACAACGTCGCGGCTTATTGGCCCGGCGAGACGAATGAATACGTGGTGATCGGCGCCCACTACGATCACCTCGGCTTGGGCGACGAGCATTCGCTGGCGCCCTCGCAGATCGGCTCGATTCATCCCGGCGCGGACGATAACGCTTCCGGCACCGCGGGAGTCATTGAGCTGGCGCGCTGGTTTTCCGCACAGCCCAAACAAAAGCGAGGGATTTTGTTTTTGACGTTCGCGGGCGAAGAAGAAGGGCTGCTGGGAAGCCAGTACTACGTAAACCACCCCATTCTGCCGCTTCAGGACGCCGTGGCGATGATCAACATGGATATGATTGGGCGCATCCGCGACGGCAAGGTCTACGTCAACGGCAGGGGAACCGGGTCGACGCTCGCGCGCGTTATCGACGGGCTGAAGCCGCCCGAGGGTCTGCATCTCGATTTCTCCGACAAGCTGGGATACGGCGGTAGCGATCACATGTCGTTCACGTTGAAACAGGTGCCGGTGCTGTTTTTCTTCTCGGGTTTGCACGGCGATTATCACAAGCCCAGCGACACGGCCGATAAGATCGATGGCGCGGATGCCGTCAAATTGCTTGGCTATGTCGGTCAGGTGGCGATGAAGCTCGAGGACGATTCCGGACGTCCGCAATTTATCCGCGTATCGGAGACGGAGACATCCGGCGGGGGCGCCAGCGCCGGCGGCTCCGGCTATGGCCCGAATTTCGGCAGCATCCCGGATTTCGACGAACCCCCCAAAGGCGTCCGGTTCGCGGACGTGCGCGACGGCACTCCTGCCGCGAAAGCCGGGTTGAAGGCTGGCGACATTCTGATCGAGTTCGACGGCAAGGAAATCGGCAACTTGTACGATTTCACTTACGCCTTGCGCACCCACAAACCGGGCGATCTGGTAGTCGTGAAAGTATTGCGGGGCGGACAGACAATTGAAGCTAAAGTACTGCTGACGGAACGCCGATAAGCTGGCATACTCTGCTATATGTCCAGTCGCCGGTTGAAGCTGCAGCCGTTTCCGCTGTCAACAATCGCACAATTCCGCCGTTGATTCTTCATCCTTTCGCCACTGTGGGCGGTCCGGACAAACTCGTCGAAAGCTCGCGAGCCAGCCTGATGCTACAGGGCCTGTTGCCCTCCCGGCGGCCGCAGCATCGAGGACCTGGACCGGACGCTGATTGAAGGCCGGTACTCCGAGGTCGTGATGCTGTTCTATGTGGGCAAGGATCTGCTGCGCTGGACCGACCAATGTTTGGAATACATCGGACGCGACCAGGGACTGCGCCAGAAAAACATCCGCTACCAGAGTTTCGCGGCTCTGCTGGCGAATC